>DNXB01000432.1 GCA_003506995.1 Verrucomicrobiales bacterium | reverse complement strand
GCAGCCGTTCGGGCCGAGGATGCACCAATGCTGGCCGGGATCGACACGCCAGGTGATGCCTTGGAGGATGGGACGGCCGCGGCGGAAGGTGAGGTCGGTGACTTCGAGAACGGGGGAGGGCATGGAGGGGGGGAATGTCGAATGTCGAACGGGGAATGTCGAATGGGGAGTGATGGGTGATGGGGGACGAATGACGAATGACGAATGAGGAATGAGGAATGGCCGGTGGGAAGCGGGTCGGCAGGGGCGGGTCTGCGGCGGTCTGGGGACGGAAATGGTCCTTTTGATTTTTCTGCCGTGACAAAAATATCCATCCTGCTAATCTCGCGCTCCTTTCCCGAAAAAATGCCAGCCTTCGATGCAGCACACCACTCAGGCACAACCCATTGCGATGCAGCGCCCCACTCCATGCTTGCACCGTTTGGTTCTTTTTTCATATCCTGCACGCAAGTCGCCCGCCACCTGCCAATCATGAGACCGATTTTCAGCGCCGCTCTGGTCCTGGCCCTCAGCACCCCGGCCTTTTCCCAAGCCCCGCCGCCTGCTCCTGGAGCACCGCCGGCGGCTCCGGCCGCGCCTGCCGCGCTGAACATCCAGCAGGAGACGGAGGGGCTCATCAATGCGGCCACCGGGCTCTTTGCCGAGGCGAAGTATCAGGAGGCGCTGTCCAAGATCGACGAGGCGAAGAAGAAGCTGAACAACAAGCCCTTCGAGGGCATCATGTTCATTGAGGGGGCCTGCCACTTCAATTTGAACAACTACCCGAAGGCGATCGAGACGCTGGAGGCCTTCATCAAGGAGTTTCCGCAGGGCGCGGCCATCACGGACGTGCGCATGGCGCTGGGGCGTTCCTACATCGCCACCAAGCAGGAGGACAAGGGTATCGAGGTGCTGACCAACGTGGTGCGTGAGTCGCCTGAAAAGAAGGCGGAGGCGGGTCTGATCATCGCGGACGCTCTTTCCAAGCAGGACAAGAAAGACGAGGCGCTGGCCATTTTGACCTCGGTGCTGGCGGACGGCATCCGCAGCGCGGAGTCGATCCAGGCGGCGATGCTGGCGGCGAACATCTACGTCAGCACCGGCAAGCTGGAGGAAGCCGGCGCCTTGATGGAGAAGGTGCGGAACTTTGCCTCCGGCGGCGACAACATCGCGCAGATGAACAACATCTACCTCAAGCTGGGGGATGAGATGATGGACAAGAAGGCGTTCAAGGACGCGCTGGGCGCGTACCAGCTCGTGCGCAAGAAGAGCGAGATCTCCCGCATCCAGCAGGAGCAGATCGCGAAGATGGAAATCCAGCTCAAGACCGCCAAGGGGGCGCGCAAGGACGAGCTGGAGACGAAACTGAAGGCGAACCAGGAGATCATGGCGGAGATCGAGAAGCGCACGGATTACGACGCGTCGCTCTACTACCGTCTGGGACGCTGTTATTATGAGATGGGCGCGCCGAAGGAGGACGGCACGGCGGGGGATGCCTCGCGCCTCTGGCAGTCCACGCTGGCCTTTGAGGTCATCGTCAACGAGTTCAAGGAGTTCCCGCAGCGTGACAAGTGCATGTACGGCCTGATCATGGTGAACGCCGCGCTGAAGCGCATCCCGCAGGCGCGGGAGCTGTGCGAGAAGTTCATCGACAATTTCCCTGAGAGCGAGCAGATCGGCCAGGTGTCCGAGCTGTACGGCATGCTGGCCTATCAAAACGGCAAGCTGGGCGACGCGGAGAAGGCGTTTGCCAAGGCGGAGAGCTTTCCGAAGGCGGACAAGGAGCGTCTGCGCTTCCTGCGCGGCAGCGTGTTGTTTGAGCAGCAGCGCTTTGATGACGCCCGCACGGCCTATGAGCTGCTGGTGCAGGACTTCCCGGAGACGATTTACAAGGATGACGCCCTCTACCGAGTCGCCCTGACCTACTTTTATCAGAACGACTACAAGAGCGTGATGAAGGCGTTCAAGAGCTACATCAAGGAGAATCCCAAGGGGCAGTATGTGGTCGATGCGCGCTACCGCATCGCCTTCATCAACTTCCAGGGCGGGGACAAGGAATCCGCCTTCGAGGAACTGCAGGGGATCATCAAGGACGCGCCGAACGACCAGAACATCGGCCAGGTCCACGCGCTGACCGGAGACATTTACAACCAGAAGGCGGATTATGAGAACGCGATGCTGCACTTCGCCGCCGCCGTGGACAAGGCGAAGAGCNNTACGCGATGGACAACGTCACCGACCTCTATGTCGGCTCCAACAAGTGGAAGGAGCTGTCGGACATGTGGCAGAGGTATTACAACACGCACAAGGACAACGACGACCTCTCGCTCAAGGCCATCCTGTGGATCAGCCGGGCGAACATCAAGGAAGGCAAGCTGGAGGAGGCCAAGAAACTGCTTTCCGAGCACATCAAGACCCGCATCGCCGCGCCGGCCAACCAGCAGGTGGAGGGCCTGATCCAGCAGCTCGTGAGCATCAGCGCCCCGAAGCGCCGCCGTGTCACGACCACCACCGCCACGGCCGACGGGGCCGCCACGCCGCCACCGGCTCCCGAGCT
>DNXB01000335.1 GCA_003506995.1 Verrucomicrobiales bacterium | reverse complement strand
TCAATAAGCGGCATCTCAGCGCGCGCCCGCCGCCGCAAAAGGCTGCCTGCTCGAATCGAGCGCCTGCCGCCGACGGCTAGCAGGGAGGTTGTGATCGCTGCGCAGGCGGTTCGAGCGGTGGTAAATGATTGTTTGCAGGGGCGGAGCATGCTTGAGTTCTGCAATGTCAGTTTCACACCCTCATCATGTCAGCATCTTCGGTCTCGGCTACGTCGGGGCGGTGACGGCGGGCTGTCTCGCGGAGCAGGGGCATCACATCATCGGGGCCGACGTGCAGCAGGCGAAGGTGGATGCCTTCAAGGCGGGCATCTCGCCCATCATCGAGCCCGAACTTGAGGCGTTGCTGCAATCGGCCAGACGTGAGGGCCGCCTTGACGCCACGACCGATGCCACGGCCGCCGTCAAAGCCTCCCAGGTCAGCATCATCTGCGTCGGCACGCCTTCCCAGGCCGCAGGCCGGCTCAATCTCGATTTCGTGCGCAAAGTCTCCGCGCAGATCGCCACCGCGATTCGCGAGAAGAACCGGCCGCACACGATTTTGTACCGCAGCACGATGCTGCCCGGCAGCACGCGCTCCATCGTCGGGGTGTTTTTGGCCGATCTCATCAAGTCCGGCCTGCTGCGTGTCTATTACTGCCCCGAATTCCTGCGCGAAGGCACTGCCGTGCGTGATTTTCGTGATCCCTCGCTCTGCGTTGTCGGCACGCATGATGGGGCGCCGCCAGCGACTGCCGAGGCGATGGATCTGCTCGGCCGAAACGCCCAGATTCTCGAATGGGAAGGCGCGGAGATGCTCAAATACGCCTGCAACTACTTCCATGCGCTCAAAGTCGGCTTCGCCAATGAAATTGGCCGCATGGCGAAGCATCTCGGCGTCGATGGCGCCCGCGTGATGGATGTGGTCTGCCGTGACGAGCGGCTGAACATCTCACGCTACTACATGCGGCCCGGCAATCCGTTTGGCGGCTCATGTTTGCCCAAGGACGTGAACGCCCTTAGCGGTCTGGCGCGGATCGAGGGCGTGAACCTGCCGCTGCTCGATCATGTGATGGAGTCCAACCACGCGCAGTTCGACATGCTGCTCAATCAGATCGCCGGCAAGGACACCCGCCGCATCGGCCTGCTCGGTCTCGCCTTCAAGGCTGACACGGACGACATGCGCGGCAGCGCCATGGTCGCCATCGCCGAGACACTGCTCGGACGCGGCTACCAGCTCCGCATTTTCGATCCTTCGATCAATCTCACGCGCCTCATCGGCGCCAACGAGGCCGAAATCCAACGCCGCATGCCGCATCTGGCTCAGTTGCTCTGCTCATCCGCCGAAGAAGTCGTGCGCGAGAGCGATGTCATCATCGCTTCCCAGAAGTGCGTGGAGGTCGAATCGCTGCGCGGCGTTGCCGGGGCAGGGAAGCATGTGATTGATGTGAACGGCTGGCCGGAGCTCAAGACGCTGCCGTGGAGCTACGAGGGCATTTGTTGGTGAGACGAAGCGCAATCCGCGCCTTGCACGCCGCGTGTGTCTCGTCATCATCCGCGAACCATGCCAACCACTTATCACGTCGTCCCCACTGAAGCCCACAACGCACTCGTCCGCGCCGCCTACCAGCATCGCGGCTACACAAAGGCGGAGGCGGATGATGGAGCGCGATTTTGCGAGATGGCCTCGGCGCACGGCATCCGCACGCACAACGCCATCAAGGCGCTGCACTTGGACCACCTCTTCGGCAGCGCCACCGGCGGCTGCAAGCCCGGCGCGGAGATCGAGGTGATCAAGAAGCCCTTCGCCGCGAGCGAAGCCTGGGACGGCAAATTGAAGCTCGGTCAAAGCGTGGCCTTCAGCGCCATGGAGCGCTGCATGGAGATGGCGGACAAATACGGCATCGGCCAGGTGAGTGTGGACAATGCCTTCCATTATCTCTGGGGCGGCGGTTACGTCATGGACGCGGCGAAGAAAGGCTACATCGCCTACACGAACTGCACCTCGACGTTGGGCGAAGTCGTGCCCTTCGGTGGCAAATTCCCGGTGCTCGGCACCAATCCGCATTCCTGGGGTCTGCCGACACAGGACGCCTGCGGATTCCCCATCGTGATCGACTGGGCCACCTCAACTGTCGCCATGGGCCGCGTGCAGCAGCTCAAGCGCGAGGGCAAACCGCTGCCTCCCGGCTCTGCCGTCGATGCCGCTGGCAAACCGACCACGGACGCGAATGAAGCGGCCTGGCTGCTGCCCTTCGGCGCTCACAAAGGCTACGGCCTCTCGCTTCTCATCGAAGTCATGGGTGGCATGATCGGCGGCGGTCTTCCCACGCTGCGCGGCGGCGGTGCGCATCCCGACATCAAATCGAAGCCCTTCCCGGCAGGTGAGAAGCGCACCAGCAGCTTCTATTTCCAGGTCATTCATCCTGACGCCATCAGCACGGGCCTGTTCTCCAATGGCCGCAACTTCGCGCAGAACGTCAAAGCCGTGATCGACGACATCCTCGGCCACGGCAACGAGAACTGCCTGCTCCCCGGCCAGCCCGAGGCCCAAAACGCCGCGCACACCGCGAAAGCGGGCGGCTTGCTCTTCTCCACCGCCGAAGTCGAGGCGCTCAACGAGATCGCCGATGAAGTCGGAGCGAAGCGTTTCGATTTGGCGGGCTTGAAGACTTACGATTGCTGAGGCATACTCCGCCCAAACCGGAGGCTTAACTCATGCAACTCACCTGGAACGACATCTGTGCGGACTCGTCGCTGCAAAACCTTCCGTACAAGATCGAAACCAACCGCTGGGGGCAAATCGTCATGAGTCCGGCCAAACGATGGCATAGCAAGCGTCAGGGCAAGATTGCCCAGCAATTGAGCGAGTTAAAACGTGGTGGACACATCTATTCCGAGCTTGCTGTGGAGACCTCCGAAGGTGTCAAAGTCATGGATGTCGGCTGGAGCAGTGATGCGTTTGATCAAGCGCATTCCCAGGAAGACACTCTCACGGCGGCGCCTGAGCTTTGCATTGAGGTTCTCTCCGTTTCCAACAGCCGTGACGAAATTCAGGAAAAGATCACGCTCTACTTTGCTTACGGCGCAAAGGAAGTCTGGACTTGCGACGACAAGAGCCGGATGACTTTTTACACGTCACCGACACAGGAGGTGGCAAAATCCGGGCTGTTCCCCGGCTTTCCGTCGCAGTCGTAGGATCGAGTTCTTCGCTCAATAAATCATCGCGTTGTCCGGCGCGGTCGTTTCCTCGACTTTCGTGGCTTCGATGATGGGGACGGTTTGATCGCCTTCCTTCTTGTAGCCCATTTTGCCGACGACTTTGATCCAGGCCATCTCCTTGAACTCAGGGGCCTTCTTGCCGAAATCCACCGGCACGGAGTAAGGCCGCGCATCGGCGGCGCAGCACTGGACGAGCATGCGGAAGATGCGCAGGCGGTGGCCGTCTTCGTTGTTCACCTTTTCCGGCAGCACCTGGGCGATCGTTTCGACCATCTGGCCGGTGAGCACCTTCTGCACCTCGACGTCGCCACCAGTGTAATAGAGTTCGGGGACTTCGAGGATGAAATTGCCGTCCTTGCTCTGCGGCACCTGGGCCTTGAGGTCTTCGAGGGTGAAGGTGCCGTAGCTCTTGGATTCCTGGGCGGGGGCCGGGATGTCCTTCTCGTTCACCTTCTTGGTGCCGTCGGCCATCGCCGCACTGGCGGCGGCGACTCCGGGAGGCGGTGCGTTGTCAGGCTTGGCCGTGGTTGTGGCGGTGCCGGTATCAGTCTTGGCTGCGGCCGGTTTCGGCGCGGCCGCCTTGGCGGCCTCCATTTTGTTTCCCAGGGAGAACTGCTCGGCGCGTGCGCCGGTGCCGTAGTTGGGGGTGTAGAAGTTCTTGTTCAGAATCGCGTTGGCGCTGAACTGGTCCGGCGAGCGCACGGCGGCCAGGGTGAGCGGCACGGCGAGGATGGTCACGGCGACAAGGCGGCCGATCCAGCTTCCTTCCTCCAGGATGCCGTGGGCGTGGTCGTGCTGCTCATGATCATGCGCTTTGCCATGGGAATGATCGTGCGTGTGCGCATGGCCGTGAGCGTGATCATGGTCGCAGCAGCCCTCTTTGTGGTCATGCCCGTGATCGTGGCCGCAGCCGCCGTCTTGATGCTCATGCTGGTGCTCGTGAGCGTGGTCATGGCTGTGATCGTGCCCGCAGGTTCCTTCCTTGGACGCATGTCCGTGATCATGACCGCAGGGGCCGTCGTGGGCATGATCGTGGTCGTGGCTGCAGCAGGCGCCCTCGTCCTGGGAGTAGGTCAGCAGGTTGAACAAGGCCAGCACCACCATGCCGATGCCGCCGATGAGCATCAGCGGCCGGAACAGGCCGTCCGAGGGCAGGTAGTTGATGACACGTCCGCTGACGTGGAAGTAGATCATCACGCCGCCCCACAGGATGAGGATCAGCACGCTGAGCAGGTGAATGAGGAGACGTTGTGCTTTCATGGCAGAAATCAGGGTTGGGTGGCTTTGACAGCGGCGGCGGGTTTTGGCTGAATTTGATCAATCATCATCGTCCACGGCTTCGCCAGGCCCGCCACCAGCACAAACATGACGACGCAGAGCCAGATGACGAATTTGCGGCTGAACACCGCCGCATACATGAAGATGAGCTTCACATCCAGCATCGGGCCGAAGGTCAGGAAGGCCAGCTTCGCGGCGCTGGAGAAGGCCGCCATCGGCGCGGCGATGAAGGCGTCCGAGGTGCTGCACAGCGCCAGCACAAAGGCCAGGGCCATCATGGACGGGATGGCCGTCCAGTCGCTGCCCGCCACGAGGTCCACCCTGGCCTGGTCGATCTGCGTGTTGAAGACGCTGGTGATGATCACGCCGATGGCAAAGTACATCGCCGTGTCCAGGAAGTCGCGCATCGCCGTGCGCATCGCATGCACCAGGCGGTCGTTGAAGGGGGGCGGGGCAGGGGCCTCGGTCTCGGCGGCGGCTCTCGCCACACCGGCGGCCACGCTGGCGCTCAGCACATCACCCGGTTTCTTGCGCAGCAGCAGCAGGCCGATAATCACGGCGATGGCGTAGCCCAGCGAGATGCGCGCAAACGCCATGCCTCCACTGCCCAGCACGCCGGTCTTGGCCTCCACGTTTTGAAAGGCGCTCATCGTGCTGAAGATCACGATGGGGTTGATGATCGGCGCGCTGACGAGGTAGGTGATGGCGCAGGATAGCGGCAGCCCTTTTTGCACCAGCCGCCGCACCACCGGCACCACCGCGCACTCGCACACCGGAAAGATCAGCCCCATGAACCCGGCGATCAGCGTGGACAGCACCCGGTTCTTCGGCAGCACCCGCTCCAGCAGCTTCGAGGGAAGGAATGCCGCGATGAAGCCGGACATCACTGTGCCAATGAGAATGTAGGGAGCACCTTCGAAGATGATGCTCAGGAAGGACATCAAAACATCCCCCAGACGGCTGGGAGCGGGCAGTTCAGCGAGAAAAATCATGGTTTGGGACTGTCTAAACGCTCTCCCGGGCCGGGTTCAAGCGGGAAAGCGGCTGCCGCAGGATGAATCGCAAAATGAGATTGCCTTGGGCGGGCGGTTTTGATGCAATGCCCGCATGAATGAGGTGCCGAGAAAGCGCTGGGGATGCTTGGAGTGGGGGATTGTGGTCGGGGGGATTGTGCTGCTGGTCATGCTTGCTATTCCAGCACGTCCAGGCTCTCACATTGGAACCCAGGGACTTCAGTTTAAGGCCATGCACAACTGCAAACAGATCATTTTGTGTTTGAAACAGTACGCGGTGGATAACGGGACACTTTATCCGGATGGGGGTCGGTCTGAATTGAAATCAGCCAACCAGGTGTTTCGGGAGCTTTTCAAAGAAGAGATTATCTCAGACGAACGCATCTTTGGCTGTCCCGTTAGCAAGTTCAATCCAGACAATGAATTGGGCAGGCGGCCAAACTTTGAGAAAGCGCTGATGCCCGGGGAATGTCACTGGATGCTGCTGAAGAACCAGACCGATACGTCTCATCCCAGAACACCGATTATCATCGAAAACAGTCTCAATGGTTCGTGGCCGCCGAAATGGGATGTTTCACAGCCGTTTGCGTCATGGTGGTCTGGCGCTGCCAATAAGAAGAAGGGTAGAGCATGGAAGGGGCGTCGAATCATCATCGCTCGCAACGACGGCTCTGTGGCAGTGGAGAAACTCCGCGAAGACGGCACCATGGACTGGCATTCCGCGTCGAATCTCGACGAGCATGGCAAAAGCTGGATCGATTCACTCACCCCCGAGCAAATCGCCAAGCTGGCCTACTGGGACATTGAGGAGAAATAGTTCTGCCGAGCAGCGGAGGATTGAGATTGCCTCGGCGACAGGGTTTTGATGGAATTAGCACATGAACGAGCCGCCGAAACAGCGCTGGGGATGCTTGCAGTGGGGGATTGTGGCCGTCTTGCTTGGAGCCCTCTCGCTGTATTATCTGTATATCGACGCAAAACGAACGGGTGAACAAATGATCGCAGAGAACAACTGTAGGCAGATCATTCTGTGCTTGAAACACTACGCCCGGAATGCCGATTCTGGGTATCCTGATGGGCGTCTGCCAGATCTCAAATCAGCGAACCAGGTGTTTCGGGAGTTTTTCAAGGAGGAGATCGTGCTTGATGAGCGCATCTTTGGGTGTCGCAACAGTGTGTTTAATCCCAATGCCGTTAAGCAATA
>DNXB01000493.1 GCA_003506995.1 Verrucomicrobiales bacterium | reverse complement strand
TCTATTGGCAGGCCATCCATGAAGTCATGCTGGCCAATGATCTGCCTGACGCCCGCGTCCGTGTCACGCTGACCAGCGGTGACGGCCCGCTGGGCTCCGACCGTGGCGAATCGCCCGCCACGATGACCGCCGCCGCCACGCCGCTCAAACCCTGGCCGCCCACCGAGACCGTGATCACCGTGCCATGGCCGCGCAACGAGCGTGGCGCCCTCACCGGCATCAAATCGACTTCGTATGCCGAAAACGTCCGCGCCCTGGCTCTGGCGCATGCCCAGGGGGCAGGGGAGGCCCTGTTTGCCAACACCCGCGACGAACTCTGCGAAGGCACCGGCACCAACATTTTCATCGTTGCGGGTGGCCGCGTGCAAACCCCGCCGCTCAGTTCCGGCTGTCTCGCCGGTGTGACGCGTGGCCTCGTCATCGAAGCTTGTCAGGCATCCGGCATTCCCGTGGAAGAAACCGACCTGTCCATCACCGTGCTGAAAACCTGCGACGAAGCCTTTCTGTCCTCCAGCACGCGTGATGTGCATCCGCTGGCGCGCATTGACGAGCGTGTGATGCCAGGCGTTTCTGGTGCTGTCACGCGGAAGGTGGCGCAGGCGTTTCGAGATTACGTCGCGGGGCGCGATGACCCTTGATCGGAGCTCAGCTCGTTTTCAGCCGGATAAGCCTTCATGCTGAGTTGTTTCCCGCCAATCATCAGCGTGCCCAACACTTGCGAGTCCTTCAATGTCACGCCATCGCGTGTTCGTGAGCGAAAGCAGATCCGTTCATCGTCTGGCTCACGTTGGTTGAGTTGTTGCAACAAGCGCTCCACCTCGGCCTCGTGACCTGGAACGATCACGATGTCGAAGATGATGAAACTCGTGTTCAAATCCTCGGGTGGCCCGGTTGGTGTGAGAGTGGCGATGACTTCTCCATCCATCATGAGATCCCAAGTGTCGTCATGCAGCAGGCCGAATTCAGTCGGAACTTGGCGTGCCATTCGACGACGCTCCCTTGTCAGCGAGATGAACACACCAGTGCCGATGATCACGGCAACGATCACGATGGCCACAATGAAGACCAGCAGGGCGTCTCCGAGCGTGTTCATGAGCCCGAATACACTTCGCCCAGCTCCCGCAGCAGTTTTTCCAGCTTGGTGTAATAGTCATCGTCGCTCAGCTTCGCGCGCTGCTCCTTGAGTTTCTTCAACTCGACTTCGAGTGCGTCGCGTTTCGTGCGCTGCTCGTCCGTGAGCTGCTTTTCCTCGTCGCTGAGCACGAGGACGAGCTGTGAGGCGCGTTCGCCATCGAGCTTGGCCTCGGCAGGCGGTGCTTCGAGCACTTCACGACGCGTGGCGACGCCGTCGCCGTTGTCCTCGATCAGCGCATGCTCCGTGGCCAGCCGGCCTTCGTTCTCGTAAAAGGTTGCTGCTGCCTTGCTGGCATGGCGGAAGGCTTCAAGAAGGGAAACCTGCTTGTCCTGATCGAGATCCGCCTCAGCGAGGCCACCGATGGCCTCGGCAAAGTGCTCGCCAAAGCGGGCATAGAAAACTTCATCCGGGCCTTTCGTCGCTGTGATGATGATCCGGCCTTTGCCAGCCAGCGGGCGCACAAAACCGCCGCTCGACGAGGCGTTGTGGATGATCACGATTTCCTGTTTCAGCGGCGCCAGCCACCCGGCGAGCTGCTTGGCATCAAAGTCCGGCCCTTCGGCGTTAAACTTCGCCTCACGGCCATCAAACGTGCCATGGCCGATCAACACGAGCCACAGTGAGCGGTCTGGCTTTGCCGCTGCGAGACGCTCTTGCAGTTCCGCAGTCGTTTTTTCCCCTTTGAACACTTCTGGCGCGAATCCCGCCTTGGAACAAGCGGCGGCCCAGGCTTCCACCTGAGCGGTGAACTTCTTGCCGTATTCCTCCGCGCCATCCGCGCCGCGCACGATGATGACGTCGAGATTTCGGGCGTGGACGAAGCTTGTCAGCAAAAGCAGCAGCAAGATCGTAAGCCGGGTGTGGCGACAGCCCGCCCGGCTGTTGCGGCACCGGTGTTGTCTCGAGCGCTCAATAAGCCGGGCGGGCTTGCGCCACACCCGGCCTACGTCAGATACGTCGTGGTTCACGCCATGCCTCCTTTCCTTCTCAAGACCCACTCACCGAGCAGCAGCAGCAGGATGGCGATGAAAATCCACGGTGTGTGCCACAGCGGGGTCGCCAGCGTGACCTCGACGGGCACGCGGATGTTTTTCAGCATCTCGGGCAGTTCCGCGATGCTCTTCAGTGCGATCATCTTCCCGCCAGTCTCATCAGCGAGGCGCTGCATCAGTTCGCGATTCGGCTCCAGCTTCGCGAATTCAGTCGCCAGCGGATCATGCGTCCAGCCAACGGCCTTGGTGCCGAGCGCCGTGCGTTTTTCAGCATCCTCCACTGTCGCGCTGGCGCGGTAGTTGCCAGGTTCGGCGGCAAAGAACTCCGTTTCAAACAATCCGGCCTCCTTCAGGCTCGGTTCGGCAAAAAGCTGTGACTTCGTGCCATCCGGTTGCGTGACCTCGATCTTCACGATGGCATCGCTGTTCGCCTTGAAAGCGCGATCCCTCACCCGTACGGCCAGTTTCACGCGCTCCTGGTCGGCGGCGTCGGTTTCGGCGGCAAAGGTGATCGCATCGGCCACATCCACGACGAGCCAGCGCATCATCTGCCGCCACAGGCGGTCCATGTCTTTGTGCGAATCCTCATCATACAAGCCCCAGCGCCACAGATCGGCGATCATGAGGCTGCCCACGCGGCCTTCGCCGAAACGCTGCACCGCGACGGCGGGATACGAGTTCTGCGCGTCGGAAACAGTGGCGAGAATGCTCGCGCCTGGCTTGATGGAAAAAGCGGGATTGATGGATTGAAACGCGGGCATCGCGGACAGGCGCTTTTCATCCTCCTCGCGGTCGCTGCGCAGCCTCATCCATGATTCCAGCCAGCCTTCACGCGTGAGATTGAACCGCGCGCCCTCCACCGCCGGGCCGGTCGCCGCTTGATCGAGATACACCGGCAGCATGCGGCCGATGGGTGTGTTTTCATAACCGCCGTTGCGATAGCACTCCTGCCCTCCGAGCATGAACAACGCGCCGCCGCGCTCGCTGACGAAGCGCTCGATGAGGTTCATCTGCTCCTGCGTGAAAAACGCCGCCTCGATGTCGTCGAGAATGATGGCGCGGAATTCCGCAAACAAGTCCTCCGCCGTTTTCGGGAAGCCGTCGCTGAGCTCTTTCGCGTCCTTCGTGCCGAGGCGGATGATCACTGGCTGGTCGTAGCGCTGCGCCTCTTCGCCTTCCTTGGCTCCAAAGCCGCGAAACAGCGGGTTCACACTCTCACCGGCACGTCCGCGCCATTCGAACTTTGGCTCCCGTTTGGCGATGCGCAACAGCGCGGGCATCTGGATGTCATCATCACCCGCGATNNGGCCCGGCGCAGGAATTTGTACTCCCAGTTCGGCCTGCCGCTGACGTAGAGCACGCGATACGGCCCCGCGCCGCGATCTGCGACAAGGAGGCGTGTGTTGTTGGCCAATGTGGCTTCCTTCACGCCTTCGCTTTGGTGCGCGAGTTGATAAAAGGTCACGCCCGGCTTCGCCACCGGCACGCGCAGGCGCACGGTCTGCGCCGAACCGCCGCTGAGCGTCACCTTCTCGGTTGCCACGACTTTTTTGTCCTCGCCGAGCACTTGCAGCGTTCCTTTGCCATGGCCAGTCACGCGAGCGGTGATGGTGACCGGCGCGTCCTCGAACGGACTCGTCGCCACGCTGGCCTCGACGATGCTGAAATCATCCGGCGGGGCCTTTTCACCGGCCAGCACAGTGAAAACGGGCGCGCCCTTCGCCTCCGCCTTCCACGCGGCGAAGTCGGTGGCATTGCCATCGCTCACCACGACCACGGCGGCGAGGTTCGAGCCGCCGGAGCGCAGCGTCATGAGCGTGCGGCAAAAATCCGAGCGCGTGCCGTCGAACTTCAAGCCACGAAAATGCGGCACGCTCTTCGTCTGCGAGCCGCCGGTCATCAGCCGCAGCCGGAAATCTTCTCCCAGGGCTTTGATCCACGTCGCGTCGCTGTCTCCAGAGGCCAGCGCCTCCTGCACGAGCGCCGCGCGGGTTTTTCCGCCCACAGACTCCGCCAGATCCAGTGACGCGCTGGCATCCACCAGCACCACGACCTCGTTTTCACCCTTCTTCGGCTGCGTGCGCGTCCACAGCGGGTCCAGCAGGCACAGCGCCAGCAGGGCTAGTGCCGCCGTCTTGCACAGCATCGCCGCCGGCCGTTTCCAGCCGCGCAAGGGCGATCTCACATAGCCGATGATCAGCAGTCCCAGCACCAACACGACAATCCCGGCGGCCAGCCAGGTGAGGTTCATGTTTTGCCAGACAATACGGGGCATGCGTGCGCAGATAACGCCGTGGAAAAGCGAATGCTACAGGCGATGCGAAATTACGCTGATTCGAGTGCCCGAAAAGCAAAGTTCGGGATGCAGGACGGCTCATTCCGCGTTTCTTCCCGCGCATGGCCCCCACTCCTCAATCGCAAGCCGTCGCGCTCATCCAAAATTACTACGACACCTTCAACACTGGCGACCGCGAGGCCTTCCTTGCGCTGCTGACCGACGATGTGGCCCACGACATCAACCAAGGCGGCACGGAGACGGGAAAAGATGTGTTTCGCGCCTTTCTCCAGCGCATGGACCGCTGCTACCGCGAGCAGGTGCGTGATCTCGTGGTCTTCGCCAACGAAGACGGCACCCGAGGTGCGGCGGAGTTTTTCATCGAAGGCGAATATCTTGCCGCCGACGATGGGCTGCCATCTGCGGCCGGTCAGCGTTACCGCCTGCGCGTCGGCGCGTTCTTTGACCTGCGTGAAGGCCGCGTCAGCCGGGTAACGAACTACTACAACCTCGAAGAGTGGCTGCGTCAGGTCGGTGCGGGGAAGTGACTGACGGTCCTTTGCAACCCCGGACTTGCGAAGGCGGCGCTTCGTTAGTCGTTTGTTGACCGAACGCGAGTGCCCCTCAAAAAGAGCTTGGGCAGGGTAGAAAACCCAACCCAGAGCACGACTGGCTGCGCTGAAAAGCCCGAGGGGGGGGTTAAACCGTGCGGCGCTTGCGCTTGATGTGCAAGTGGGCGGTGGCGCGCTGGATGGCGGCCATGGCGGCGGCGACTTCTTCCTGGTGTTCGCCAGGTTTGAGTTCGGCGAGGGTCTTCTTGGCGCGCTCGATGGCTTCCTCAGCGGCTTTTTCGTCGATCTTGTCGGCGTCGAGAGCCACATCGGTGAGGATGCGGGTGCCGGTGCCGGTGACTTCGACCAAACCTTCGCCGACGGCCATTTCGATGGTCTTGCCGTTCTTCGTGATGCGCAGCTCGCCGGGGAGCAGCGTGGTCACGAGGTTGGCGTGAGCCGGAAGGACGCCCATTTCGCCTTCGTAACCCGGAAGCACGACGGTATCCACGTCATCGGAGTAGATGCGGGCTTCAGGAGTGACGATTTCGAGTTTGAGGGGCATTCGGGGAAAGTTTTAGGTTTTTAAGTTTCAGGTTTCAAGTCCGGTTGCGTGGCAACTTGGAACTTGAGACTTTAAACTTCTAACTGGCTCAGGCTTTCTTCACGGAGTCAATGCCGCCCTTCATGTAGAAGTTGGCTTCGGGGACATCGTCGTGCTTGCCATCAAGGATTTCGGCGAAGCCTTTGATGGTGTCGCTCACCTTGACGTATTCGCCGGGGGTGCCGGTGAAGATTTCAGCAACGGTGAAGGGCTGGGAGAGGAAGCGCTGG
>DNXB01000297.1 GCA_003506995.1 Verrucomicrobiales bacterium | reverse complement strand
ACGGGCGCGGCGTCGGCTTCTATTTCCGCAATGTAACAGAGCTCCTCTTATTCGGCGTCCGAGGAAAGAATGTTAGGACTCTCGACCCCGGCCGGACGCAGGTGAACCTCCTCGGCACACGCAAACGCGAACACAGCCGGAAGCCTGACGAGTTCTATGATCTCATAGAAGCTTGTAGCTGGGGACCACGTCTGGAGATATTCGCGCGCGGCTCACGCCCCGGCTGGGAGACATGGGGCGATCAAGCAGAGGATTACGAGATTAGCTGGAACACATACGCACACAACAGCGCCGCCAATGCAGACTATGTGGAGGCAGCGGAATAAAGTAGCGCATGATGTCCCAGAACGGTCCATAGACCGGCAGCCAACATTCACACTGATCCGGCCTCGTCACCTTTGGTACGAGCCCCATGGAACGCGAAGCCGCCGCCGTGGGTGTGTGGGAACGCGCCAAGTTCACCGCCGCGCTGGTGCAGGCCGCACAGGAGCGCATTGCGCGCGAGCATGGCGGGCTGAAACAGCATCAACTGGCAATCAAGGCGCGCTGGGACCGTGTGAAAGCAGGCGAGGCCAGTGCGGATCAGGTGCTGCGCGACGAGGCCGAGGATACGTGTGCAAACTTTGCACGCGTAACGGCTGAACTCCATGTTTTTGCGCCGGTGGCCTTCCCGATAGATTTCGTGGTGGCGGTGGAGCCGAACACGGTCGAAGTGCGCGCCGCCATCGAGGCCGAGCTGTTTGACGCGATGACACGGGACGCGGCACCGGGCGGCATCATCCATTTCAGCCGGATGAGCGAGGCGATCAGCCTGGCGCAGGGCGAATTCCGGCACAGGCTGGAACTGCCGGACCGGGATGTCGAAGCCCCGCCCGGCGCCATGCCGATGCTGGGCGAGGTGAGTTTCGTGGCATGATGGGCGATCAGACCTCAGGCCGCAGGGCCGATGCCTATGCCCGCCAGATGCGGCAGTTGCTGCCGCGCGGGCCTGCCTGGAATTTTGCGGAGGACGGCCCCTTTGCCCGCCTGTTGCTGGCCCTGGGCGAAGAGTTTGCGCGCATCGATGCGCGCGCGGGCGATCTCATCGATGAGGCCGATCCGCGCACCACGCTGGAGCTGCTGGACGATTGGGAACGGGTGGCGGGCCTGCCGGACAGCTGCACGGGCGTGCCGGAGGATATCCACGAACGCCAGGCCGTTTTGCATCAGAAGATCACGGGCCTTGGCGGCCAGAACGCGGCGGCCTTCATCGAGGTTGCCGCCCGTCTGGGCTATCAGGTGGAAATCGCCGAACACCGTGCCGCCCAGGTGAACATGCGGTGCGGAGACCGGGCCAATGGCGAGGTATGGGCTTTTGCCTGGACCGTCCATGTGCGGCCGTTTGAAGGCTATCTGACCGCAAGCGAATTCCTGGCCTATGCCAAGGCCGGTGACCCGGTGGGTGTGCGGATCAGGGGGTTCGGCGCGGTGGATGTGGAATGCGTGATCCGCCGCGCGGCGCCTGCCCCGCCGCATGCGCACCGCGCTGTTGCGCACCAAGGTGGAACTAGACAAGCCCGCCCTGATCAAGGCGGTGCAGTCCGAACAGCATCTGGCGGCCGAGCTGGCCGAGCAGGGTGTGACCGTGGAACAGACCGACGAATTCTATATCGACGCAGGCCTGGACGAAGAGACCCTGCGCAAGGAACTGGCTGCCGCTTGACATCGGAGCCGATCAGCGCGAGATACGGGGCACGGACGTAGAAATCCGAAACGAGCGGTTGGTGTCCCGGAAAGCACGATTCCTCCGCAAAACATCAATCGACCGGCCTTGTGTCGGGAGTGCGTGAATACAACACCCTTCGGGGAAATCAGCGCGCCCGTCTCGTTCGGGTTTCTACACTCCCGGCTCCCGGTGGCCTTCACCGGAACCTTGTAGAAAAGGAAACGAGACGATGGATATTTACGACAGAAGTGCATGGCCACCGCCAGAGGCAAACCCGCTGGTGCAGCTCTTCCTGCGTGGTGATGAATGGTATTCCAATGAGGAGATCGTCAATGCGCTCGGCTTGGCACCGAAGCGGGCTTTGCTGAGTAACGAGACCGTGTTTGGTCACATGATTGACGATGCAGATACGGCGCTGGAGAGCCGTGGGCGGCTATACCCCGGAAAGAGCATCAGCCGCGCCCATGGAGGCCAAAGGAGGATGTTCAATCGTCGCGCTTTCCTTCTCGCTGCCATGAGAGCCTCCACAACCCGAGCGGCTGGCTTTCGCTTCTGGCTGGCTTCACTACTTATGGTGGAGGTGCCCCATGGCTGAGATTCACAAGCTGGCCGCACCGGATGCCTCGGCCGTTATCAATGAGGTCGCCTATATCCTGCAGCACCTCTCGGGATCGTTGGGCCTTCTTGCCATGTTGGCCGGGAGGGATGATGATGAGATGGTGATCAGTCCTCACGATCTCCACGCAATGACAGAAATGCTGCGCGGGCAAGCGGCTATTGCCTACCGCAAGCTTTCCAGCCTGAATTGACTACAAAGGTCAGGGAAAAGCCCCGCTGCCGTCCGAATGGCGAGCGGGGCTTTTTTGCCTCTAAAGCACCAATGAGAGGGTTCTTATTTGCTTCTCACACATCCCCACGGCTCTCGATTTGTGCTCTAAAATGTCTTGTCAATCGCTCTTGAACCTCTTGTCCCGCTACAGCGTGGAACACCCACCCCCGGCCCCTCCCCATGGGGAGGGGAGAAGAAATCCAGGTAACGGTAGCGCACAAAAAAGGCCCGGCGGTGGGGATACCGCCGGGCCAGTTGCTTGGAAGGGAGAGTTTCGACCTCCCTTGCGGGAGAAGGATCAGCGCAGCAGGCTGAGCACATTCTGCGTGCTCTGGTTGGCCTGGGCCAGCATCGCGGTGGAGGCCTGGGACAGGATCTGCGCCTTGGCGAGCTTCGTGGATTCCGATGCGTAATCCGTATCTTCGATCCGCGAACGCGCATCCGAAAGATTGGTGGCCGTGGAGGTGAGGTTGTTCACCACCGAGTCCAGCCGGTTCTGTCCGGCACCCAACGCGGCGCGGGCTTCGGAAATGCTGTCCAGTTCGGTGTCCAGCGTGGCCAGGAGGCCATTGGCCGCCGTGGCATCGGACACATCATAAGACGCCGCCGCACCGCCGCTGGCGGCAAGCGTGGTGAGATCAGCCATCACCAGATCCACCGTATCGACATCATTGGCGCCGGTCTGGATCGTCACCGTGGCGTTGGTGCCATCGAACAGGGTCACGCCGTTGAATTCGCTGTTGGTGATGACCTGATCGATCTGCGCGGTGAGTTCGTCCACTTCGGTCTGCATATAGGCGCGGTCGGTGGCATCATCATAGGTGCCCGAAGCCGATTGCACCGCCAGTTCGCGGATGCGCTGCAGCATGTTGGCCACTTCATTGAGCGCGCCTTCGGCCGTCTGGGCCAGCGAAATGCCATCGTTGCTGTTGCGGATGCCCTGGTTCATGCCGCGGATCTGGGCGGTCATGCTGGTGGCGATCGCCATGCCGGCGGCATCGTCCTTGGCGCTGTTGATGCG
>DNXB01000102.1 GCA_003506995.1 Verrucomicrobiales bacterium | reverse complement strand
GATCTGCTCCTGCGCCTCGTGGCTTGCCCCCTCCCCGATTGCCAGCATCGCCACCACGGAGGCCACACCAAACACCACCCCCAGCGCGGTCAAAAACGAGCGCAGCTTGTGCAGCCAGATGGTTTTGATGCCAAGCGACACCGTACGCCACAAATGCTGCGGCGAGGCGACGAGACGAAGGACAGGATGCCGGGCTAAAATGGACATTAATTGGGGGGGATGAGACATACGGCCATCCCCCGCAAAAATTGCCACGATTACTCGCCCGTCTGCGCGCTGCGGATTATCCGCCAGTCATCTTTGGGTAACATTCCTCCTGCTCCGCGTCGATTCGCTTACGGTCCTTGTCAACCCGTCTGCCCCAGATCGCGAACCCATTCGACGGCGTCTTCGACGATGAATTCGTTGAGAGAACCCACGTGGGTCAGGCCGCATCTGGCAGCGTGCGGCTGAACTCCAGACGCATCCAGCCCAGCATCACCAAATTGCGAATCGCCGCCGCCACCGCGTGCCTCTTCTCCTCGGTGCGCCAGGTCTTCTTCCAATCCAGAATGAAGTTAAAGATGTCCAGCTCGGCCACCTCACGCTCAGGCTTGGCTTGCTTGAGCTGGCGGCTGGCAAACAGCACCGTCAACACTTCCTCCGCTTGCTCCGTGTTCTTGATCCGACTGAAAAGATCCACCGTTTTGGCGATCTTCCTGGCATGATGATGGATCACCTCTTCAAACTTGCCACGGTCCTTCACATACTGCGGCCCCGTGTGCAGCGCGATCATCTGCCCCAGTGGCTGCTCCTGCACCCAGTTGCGATTCGCCAGATCGGTCAGTGCCAGCTTCACCTCGTCAGCAAACGGTCCGTAGCTGCCCTTGGTGAACTGGAAGCCTGTTTGCACGCCCATTTCGGTCAGCACATAGCAGATCTTCTGGAAGATCGTCCGTCCTACCGGGCTGGCATAGCGTTCCTGCTCCAGTTGATGCAGCACCTCCACCAGCACCACCCACTCGGGATTCAGCTTTTCATGCTTTCTGCCCTGGCCCAGCAATCCCATCTGGGCAGGACCGCTCAGGAACTCCTCCGTGAGCTGTGTTTTCAGTGTGCCATACGGCGCATATATCTCTACCGGGATGCCCAGCTTGCTCAGCTTCGCGTGCATCATCGGCCCTACCTCCGCCCATTCCAGCCCCCCATTGCCACAACCCAGCGGTGGGAAGGCCACGCTCGTGATGCCCCAGTCCGCCGCATGCTGCACAAACCAGTCCAGCCCCGCCTCGATGTCCGCCAGTTTCGAGGGCGAGCGCCAGTGATCCTTCGTCGGGAAGTTCACGATGCGCTTGTCTGAGCCGTTGTCATACACATAGGGATGCCCGATCCTCACCTGCTTCTTCTCACAGCGCTCCGCGTAGTCGGCAAACATTCCCGGCCAGCGCTTCTTAAATTCCTGCGCCACCCCCTTACCCATGATGCCGACACAATTCACCGTGTTCACCAAGGTTTGGGCCTGGCTGGCGAAGAGATCACCGATGAGGATGTTCAGCATGACGTGCGGCAGGGTTAACAGAAGAAAAGATCAGGTTCAATCGTAACAGGCAAGGAAAATCCCAGCGCCGCCAATTGTGCGGCTGCCGCTTCGTTCACCACATACGCACCCAGCAGATGCTGCGGCTCCACCCGGTGCGGTACCAGCACCTCCGCGCACTTCTGGGACTTGTGCCGAAGGTAGGCGATCGGGTCTTCGGGGTGCCGCCAGTCTGGCGCGTAGATCGCTTCCAGATTCAGCATCTGCCAGCGCTCCGGTGCGAAGAACCGTACATAATCGCTGGAGGCATTGCAGTCGGAGAACACCACCCCGTCCAGCTTCCGCACCTCCGTGGACACCCGCAGCACGCACAGCTCTACGGCCTCATCCTTGCGTTTGTAGAGCATTGGGTTCCGCGCATGAAAGTAGAGATTCGCGTATTGATGCAGTTTCAATCCGCCCGGCACTTGCTTCACGTCTCGCCGGTCCTGCACCTCCTCCATCGCCACGGAATCATGCGCCAGCTTCGCCGCTCGCTGGTGCGAGAGGATGCCATGCTTCAGCACCGAGGGAATGTTTCCCAGCGGCATGATGCAATGAAACTCCGTAATCTTGCGGCTCATCTTCGCTGATCAGTGTGAATTTGCGTCATTTAGCACGGTCCGGTATTTCTGGAATCGCTGCACGAATAGCGGCCACTAGGGAGGCGGAGTCTTTACCCCGCAGCCATCGCATCACCTGGTTTTGGAACTTTACGCCAAATACGGAACCTGCTTCGGATGGGAGCCCCTTGATTTTATAGAATCGCAACGCGGCTGCATAGTCCTTCTCGGCGAGCACACGGGCTATCTCTGCTTCCCACTTTGCGTAGATGGCAGCAGGATCAATAGCTATGCACGCGCTCTTGAAGGCCGAGGATAGCGCTTCGGCACCGTCGCCGCCTTTCCCGAACTTGCGAAGAGCGGTTTCAATCTCTTGCCGAGTCAGATTCGATACAACGCGGACTGCATTATTCTTCAGAAGCGTAAACACGCGGTCTTTGACCTTCGGCACGACCTCATCACGACTATGGCCCAGCTTTTCGGACGTTATCATCAGTATCGGCTCAAGAAGAAAAAGGTTCTCGACGAGAGCAACCGGGAGCACGGCGATGCCAAGGCCGTTGAGCATCTTGATGTCAGATTCCGAGCGTCCGTCGTTATCGACCAGCCCACCACATTTATTGTGATGCAAGCTCGGCAGTTCCGTGAAGCTGCATGCGGAGTGGATTACAAGCTCGCATGACCCGCAGGGTACCACAGTGTGTTCAGGGAAGACTTTGCCGTAGATGAAGTAGTCCAAGCTGCTGCGGTCACCTTCGACAAAAAGGATAGGGTGGCGGCTGCCCATCACTTCCAACAGCATCGTTTCCGGAAAAGCGTCTGATTCTGGAACCTCTTCCCAATCCCACTTGCCATCTGTGTATTCGCGCAACCAAACCTTCGTTGCATCTTTGCGTGAAGCAGCAAAGCCGAGGTCGTGCGTGATGTAAATAAACGTGCAATCCGGTCTGGCTGCCTCGACGGCATCCCAGAGGCGCGCTTGGATGGCACGATGGAGATGCAACTCAGGCTCATCGACGATAAAGACCCCATCCGTCGGCACACTCAAGGCTTCGCCAATGAGATGAAAAACCCCGCGTTCCCCGTCGCTCATTTCTTTTGCGTGGTAGGGTTTCGTGTCCTGCCGATTTAGCGTTTCGATTCTGTTGCCTGTGATTATCAACTCGCGGGTCGGCAAGACCGCCTCCCAAATCTGCTTCACCAAGTCTAACCGTGTTGTCGGAGGCGTGACGTATTCGACCTTCGCCTTCATCGCGACGCGATATTGATCGCTCACGGTGAAGCTCTCGGAGACCATGAGTGTGACCAAAGGACCGAAATCGTTAAGTAGTGCGATTGCCGGCTTATTTTGCCATCGCTGATGCTGCCGATTGTGACCAGGAGGATTTGCCTTGTCTTTGTTGCCGGTGAAAAAAAGCAGTTCAGCCTCATGAATATCCAGTGGTTGAACACTCTCGGGGAAAACAAGGGAGCGATGCGCCGACACGCGATGGTGAAGCTTGATATTCTGAATATCAAGCCATGCCCCAAAGCGAGTTTTCCCAGAGCCATTTGCTCCAATTACTACAAGCACGCGATCTCGAAGCGGTAGCTTATGGCCTTGAGGATGCTTACCGGTTGGCGGCATCGGGACGAATCGTGTGGCTGGTTCGCTCATCTGGATATGCGATATGAAATGTTAGTTTTTGTGCTCCCTCACTCTCAACTCTCCGCTTTGCAACTTCGGCAGCAGCGTTGAGTTTTGGAAAAAACAGGCGCAAACTCATCATCCCTGCTGAACTTCCCCTGGCAAGAGCAGGCGTGAATCCCGTCTAGCGCATCCCAACCTTGCTCAGCCAGGCCAGCGTGTGTTCGGGCCAGGCTTTGGCGTCGCGGTCGCAGTGCAGGGCGTAGCCGTGGCCGCCGGTGGGGTAGAGCAGGAACTCGTGCGCCACCTTGGCCTCCAGCAGCGCGGCGTGGTAAATCTTGCTGCCGACGACGTGGGTCTGGTCGTCGTGGCTGTGGACGATGAGCGTGGGCGGGATGTCGGCCTTGAGGTTCAGTTCCGGGGCGACGTGGCCGGCTTTGTCATCAAGGTAGGCCGGGTAAACCAGCACGGCGAAGTCGGGCCGGCAGCTCGCTTGATCGACGGCATCAATGGCGGCATAGCCGCGCGCGTCCACCGGGGCGCTGGCCTTCGCGGCGAGGTTGCCACCGGCGGAGAAGCC
>DNXB01000386.1 GCA_003506995.1 Verrucomicrobiales bacterium | reverse complement strand
CGCGCGTCCTTGGGTTCGGCGGAGATCGCGCCGGAAGCAGCGCCCGCAAGAGGAACGGCCTGCCAGGTGTTAGCGAAGCTTTCCACCTGCATCGTGGCGATGATCGTGCCTGCTTGGGCGTCGATTTGATACGCCGTCGAAAGCAAGGCCGCCTGGACGGGTGGTTGTGCTGCCGCAGGCGCTTCTTTAGGCAGCGTGGCGGCGACGAGGCGTTTCAGCTCGCCATAGGTGATGCGCACCTCGCTTTCATCAAGCGTGGCGGAGGTGACGGGTGTGTCGGTTTGAGCCAGCAGTGAAGTGGCTCCGAGCAGAAGGGCGAGGAGTGGTTTCATCGACGCCCAAGCTCAGCAGGGCCGTGAAACCTTGATGAACCGGGGATGAAATGGTCGTGAAATGCAACGCGGCCTCACTTTCTCCGCGCCATGACCGTGACGATGAGGATGAAGCAGCACATGACGACGGAGAAGAGCGGGAACTGCAACGCGGCGGGCAGGCTGTAAACGAGCGCAAGGGCGGGAATCCACACGAGCCAGTTCGTGACGAGCACGGCGGGGCAGGTGCGCGTCCAGAACTCGCGATCCAGCGAGGCGCGGGCGCGGGTCCATGAGCCGCCCATTTCCACCCAGCGCAGGGCGATGACATAAGTGGGCACAAACCACAGCGGGCTGGCCACAAACTGGTCAAACACGACTTTTTTCACCAACGTGGCGGCGTCGTTGCCGTGGCCGAAGATCATGCCCTGGAGGCGGTAAAACAGGTCGATCTCCATGCCGCGATAGCCCCAGAACAGCATCAGCAGCACGAGGCGTTTCAGTTTTCCCTCCTGCGGGAGAGCTCCCTGCGCCATTTGGATGAACGTCGGCATGACCGCCGCCGCGAACATGGTGGAGACGCAGGAGAAGGCAAAGGACCAGCGCAGCTTGAGCGCACCCAGTGACTCCCAGAAGCCGGCCAGCGCCGGCACCTGGTAGTAGCTGACGACGAGCGTGACCGCGATGACATTCAACACCAGGCACGGCGTGCGATTCCGCCGGAACACCGACGCGATGGTGGCGAGGATGCCGGGTGAGGGTGCTGTGGCAGACATGAGGCGCGGGGCTGCTGTTGATGGTTGAACGTTGATAGCTTGAAACTGCGGACAAAGCACGCCTCAAACCGGCTCATCAATCAACCATCCACCGCCTGAGGCCTACTGATCCTCGCCGAAGTACTTCTTGCGCAGCTCGTTGCCGACGCCTTGCTCGGAAAGTTTCAGCAGCGCCTGGTTGAGGCGCTCACGCAGCGGGCTGTCCTGCTGGAGGGCGAAGGCGTAGTTCTGGCGCTCGAACACCGTGCCGACCATCTGCAGCTTCACGTCGTTCAGCTTGCCAGACTCGTATTGCAGCACCGGCGCGTCATACACGACGGCGTTCACATCGCCTTTCTTGAGGGCGATGACGCTCTCCGCCGGCGTGGCGAAGGAGACGACCTTGGCCCCCCTGGTGGTGAGCCAGGACTCGGTGGTGCTGCCTTTGACGGTGGCGACTTTGCGGCCCGGCAGATCGCCGGGGCCGTTGATGTCGCCCTTGAGGGTGTTGATGGTGAGGGTGGTGGTGAACGAGGCGGTGAGCAGGGACACGAGCACAATGCTCAGCAGCATCCAGACCACGGCCACGATGCGGCCACCGACACCCACCGGGCCTTTGTTGTCCGCGCCGCCGACAAGCAGCGTGCTGATCGTCCACCAAAACGACTCCCACAGACCGGCTTTGTAGTCTTCGGGCCACTGGTCGCCATTGACCTTGTGCTCGTAGCGCCAGACGAGGTGGGAGATGATCAGCATCGTCACCATGAGCAGCAGGAAGGCACCGATGAGCTCCAGATTGAAGAGATTGCTGATCAGAGAAAAAATGTTGTCCGCAAAGCTGCCGCTGGAGCCGGAGACGAGCACCTGGAGGCCGGATTCATAGAAGGGCTGCGAGAAGTCGATGATCTCCTCGCGCTTGGCCGTCACGCTGATGGCCCCGACGCCGACATCGGCGGTTTTGTTCTTGAGGGCATCAATGATCTCCTGCGCGGTGCCCACCACCTGGATGTCGTATTCCATGCCGGTTTCGCGGGCAAGCTGATCCCACAACTCGGCGGCATAGCCGACGCGGCGGCCGTCTTTTTCAAAGGAGAACGGCTCTAGGTTGCGGGTGACGACGCGCACTTTGGCGGCCGGGTCTGCGGCGGGCGCCTGTGCGGCGGCGGGTGAGGTAAAACCGGCAAGAAAACCAGCAGACAGGAGCAGGGAGAGAAGACGCATGGGGGGATTTGCAGATACCAACGCCACACAGTGAGTCAAACAATCCCTCGGCATTTGTGGCGGCATGGCGCGGTTTCCGTTGCCGGCTTGCCACCCGGCCCTGCCCGCCCATTCATGCGGCATGACTGCTGACACCTTCAAAGACATCGCCCAAAACGGAGCCGCCGTGAATCTCTCCGCCCGCGCCAAGTTCCGCCTCACCGGCAACGACCGCGTGCGTTACCTCAACGGCCAGGTGACCAACGATGTGCGCCGCGCCAGCGCCCAAAGCACGCTCTACGCCTGCGTGACCGATGCCAAAGGCCGCATCGCAGGCGATGTGTTCATTCACGCGCATGGGGAGTCATTGCTGCTCGATGCCGAATGCGATCTGCGCGAGCCCCTGGGCATGCGATTGGAGCGCTACATCGTGGCGGATGACGTGGAGCTGACCGATGTGACAGCGGAGTGGCAGCTCTGGCATGTCTGGGGTGCCAACATGCCTCAAGGCATTCCATCGACCCGCTTTGGCCGTGAAGGCGTGGATGTGTGGCAGCCAGTCGGAACAACCTTTGAGCCAGGATGCCAGGTGCTGAGTGATGAAGATCTCGAAACCTGGCGAATCCTGCAAAAGGTGCCGCGCTGGCCGAACGAATTGAACGCGGAGACGTTTCCACCCGAGGCGGGACTCGAAGCGCGGGCGATGGATTTTTTCAAAGGCTGCTACATCGGCCAGGAGGTGCTCTCACGCATCAAAACCACCGGGAAGATGCCGCGTGAGATGATCGCGTTTGAAACAGAAACGGCGGTCATTGTCGGCACTGAGATTTGGAAGGACAAAGCCGTCGGCACAGTGATGAGCGTCGCCACGCATCCCGTGACAGGATTCACCGTGGGCCTGGGAATGGTGCGGCAGGGCGCGGTGGGCGGCGATTGGACGGTTTCAGGCGCGGTTTTGCGCAGACGCTGAAGATCAATTCGCGGGCCGAAGATCGAAGCACACGAGCTTGTCTTTTTGACGCACCAGCAGCCTGCCGTTCGCGATGGCGGGCGAGGAACAGCCCATGGCATCCGTCTTGGCGCGGCCGAGGTCTTGATAGGCGGCGTTGGTGGCCTTGAGCATGCGAACGTGGGTGCCGTTGTTCTCATAGACGAGCAGTTTGCCGTCGGCGATGAGCGGGGAGGTGATGGTGCTGTTGATCTCGTTCACGGCCCACTTCTCCTTGCCGGTGACGAGGTCGAGGCACTGATGTTTCTCTCCGCAGCAGAGATAGACATTGCCCTCGTGAATGATCGGGCTGCCGGTGTAACGGCGGGTGACCCAGTAGTGCGACCACGCGGCCTTGGGCTTGCCGTCCGCCTGCATTTGATAAGCGCGGAGTCCCACGCCTTCNNGCTGTAAAGCACGAGCCAGTCGCCGCTGGCCACCGGCGTGCTCTGGCTGCCACCTTCGACCGTCCAGAGCAGCTCACCGCCGTCGGGATTCAGGCCATAGAGCGCGTTGTTGCCATTGATGACGAGCACGGGGCTGCCGCTTTGCGGTTTCCACCAGGTCGGGCTGGCGATGCTTCCCTTGGCGGCTTTTTGCTCCCAAAGCAGTTTGCCATCGGCCTTCGAGAATGCGCAGGCCACACCGGCGGCCATGTAAACGCGATCTCCCACGATCAACGGTGATGCCGCAGGCCCTTTGATGGAAAGCGGTGCTGACCAAACCAGCTTGCCGTCTTCCTCGTTCACACAAATCAGCTCGGTGCTGCATGCGGCATACACTTTGCCATCGACGACGGCGCAGGTACTGGAGGACTGGCGTCCGCTGGGCTTGCCGGGCTTGGTGTATTTCCACACCTGCTTCCCAGTGGCCAGATCGAGGCACAAAATCACGTCCTGGGCCACTTTCACGGTGTTCGGCACGACGGCGATCATCCTCTCCTTCACCTCCGGCGGGAAGCCCTCGTCAGGGAGCCACTTGGTAAAGGCGGCGGCGTTTTCAAACGGCTTGCCCTGGCGGCTGGACATCTTTTCGAGCCATTCGAGAGCGATGGCGTTCTTCCCCGCCTTGAAACGACCGGCGACCCACGAGCCGATGTTGATCTCCTCCTTTTCCGTGAGGTTGTCCTTCCGCCACTGGATCACCCATTCGTCAAACTTCTCGCCACGCAGTTTCGGCAGGTTGAGACGGGTTTCTTCGAGCTTCTTGGTCAATTCGGGCGAGGTGCCGCGAAAGTTGAGCGTCTGCATGACCTCGGTGTCGATCTCGCGCGTTTCCGAAACCACACGCTCATGCCAGACGACGCTCAAAAACACCCGCTCGCCGCTCACCACCGGGCTGCCATGTCCGCCGTATTCGTTGCTGGGGATGAACTCGCTCTCCCAGACTTTCTTGAGTCCCTCCGCTGGAAACGCGTCCGCAATCGGGCTGGTGTCCTGTGAAACGCCATTGCGGTCCGGGCCGCGCCATTGATTCCAGTCAGCGGAAAGGAGAACCGGGGCAAACAGCAGCAAGGAGACGGGAAAGAGTTTATTCATGCGCGGCGGTTAACGCGGAGTTAGCGCGTGAAGTTTCATCCACCATGCCGCTCAAGTGATTGCAGCTGGGGAAATGGTACGCAGGGAGGGGATCGAACCTCTTCTTCCCTCACGATGATGAAGGCATGGGACTATTTTGTTGCGGGCAGCACGTTCAGCCCTTCCGCTGCTGCGATCTCGCGCTGCAATTCGTCAAAGCTCAGGAACCACCGAGGCCTCCCATTGCAGCGCGGTGGCGATGTGAAGCAGGTCAAACGAGCGTGCGCCACGCTCCATCGTGTGCCGCTCGCTCAAGCCCTCCACGGCTGCCGCCACGTCTGACCAGTTCGCCCCGGCTTCAATGACCACGCCGGATTCCAGATCATTCTCGAACTGCGACAGCATCATCATGCCTTCCGCCTCCAGATAGCCCTTCTTGGCATCACGGGAGCGCAGGAACACTTGGAAGCGCACGGCCTGCCGGAACTCGTAGGCCAGCAAGGGAGAGATCACAATCGGCCCGCCGATGGTCTCCAGCGTCTCAATCGCCCGCTCTGAATTCGCCTGCTGGCGGTAGAGCGCGCACAGAAAGGAAGTGTCCGCGCAGTGCATCAGCCGTGGCAGTGTTCAAGCTCCGCCTCGCGCATCTCCTTCACCTCCGCATCACTGAACACGCGGCTGCCCCAGGTCTGGCGCAGGCGGGCGCGGAAATCTGGCAGCGGCACACTTTGCGGCTTGGGCGTGGTCGGAAGGAAAACGCCCAGCTTCTTGCCCCCCTGCATCACAGACACGACCTCGCCAGCCATCAGGAGGCTGGCGTAAGGCGTCGTTTGATCAAGTGTCAGGGTGGACATGATGGCGGAGAATAACCGTTTGCCCCTCGTATGGCAAGCCCTCCCGCAGCAAGCAGGGACACAGGTGGAAAAGGGCAATCAACGGGGGATTCTGTTCCCATAATGTTCCCTTTGCGGCTGGTTTTTGCCTTATTTGTTCGTAACCACTCATCATTGGAGTGGTACGCAGGGAGGGGATCGAACCCTCGACCAATTGGTTAAAAGCCAACTGCTCTACCGCTGAGCTACCTGCGCATTTCCGAAACGGGGGCGGTATGTATTCACAAGAGCGCACTGCGCAAGCCGGAATATGCTCCAGCGCGGACTTTCTGAACCAACAGGTCCAGACCGCTCTCTGGGCGTTGGACGGCAAAAAAGTGGATTTCGGCCTGTGCGGCGCCCTCGGCATCGCATCTGGCATCATCGCCAATGTGCAGACAGTCCTGCCGCTCCAGGCCAACCGCGGTCAGCGCGGCCTGGAACATGCGCGGATGCGGTTTGGCGGCTCCCACTTCGCTTGAGATCACGATTTGCTCGAAAAAGCGGGTCAAGTCATGTCCGGCGAGGATGCTGCGAAGCCGGCGGTCGAAATTGGAAAGCACGAGCAGGCGATGATCACGCGAGAGGTCGTTCAAAGCGGGCACCACATCGGGAAAAAGGCTCCAGGCTGCGGGTTCGGCGTAGTGCTGGTAAAGCTCGTCAAACAGGCCATCGAGCGTTTGCGCTGGCAAAGGAGCGCCGAGCACACGGGCGAACACTTGGTCCACCAATCCACGCCACCAGCCACGGTCATCGTCCGCAGCCGGGACTCCCGGTGGATGCAACGGCGGCGGCGTGGCTTTCCAAACGGCGCGGAATGCCTGCATCAAATCGTCTGGCGCGGCTTGAACGCCATGCCTCGACGCCAACCGCGCGTAAGTCTGCCCGACCGGCTCCGCAGGCCGGATGAGCGTGCCAGCGGCATCAAAGAAAAGCGCCTGCAATGACATGCGTGGGCATAAAAAAACGGGAGCGGCCATGACAGCCGCTCCCGTGATTGAACATTGCTTACTTGGACACGGTGTAAGGATTCTTGCCCGAGGTCTGCTCCACCATCGGTTCCACGGGGAGCTGCGGCAGACGGCAGAGCCAGCCAGAACCCGGCAGGGCGTGACCGCCATGCATGTCATTCAGGCTGCCCACCATGTAGGGCTTCGGATCCTGCGGGCGGAAAACGTTCCAGAAGCCCCAGTAGCTGTCAGTCACCACGTCCCCATACGAAATCAGGCTGCTCTGATAGACTTTTCTCGTGGAGAACAGACCACGTTTCACGACTCCGCTGACCACGGCAGGATAACGCCCGATGGCCCGCGAGGAAAAATCAGCGCCATCATCGACGATGTCCATGGTGAGGTCGGTGTAACGGTTGGCCTCACGATAAACGACGTCATCACCACGGCGGACGGCATTGAAGGCGATGTTCGAATAGTCCCGGGCCTGACGGTCCACCACCATGCCGCCATAATTGGTGGTGTCGTCGGTGATGTCCATCACAGTCGTGCCAGCCTGGCCAACCCCCTGGCTCACATAGCCAAGACCTCTGTTGGTCGCCGGCGCCGCCCTGCAAGGCAGCTCAGCCGAAGGACGTGTGTTGTTGTTACTGGTACAGGAGGCGAGGAGTGAGAGCAGGGAGAGTGACAGCAGCAATTTCATAAGAAAGTATGATTCTGTCGGAAACGGGGGGGAAATGTCAAAGCTAAATTCGGGGAATGTGCCTCACGCGGCATAAAAGGCGCTTTAAACATGAAAGAGCACTCCTGACACCACGTTTTCGCGCCACCCCCAAACCCCCGCCCCTCGCTTTCGTCCATGAAATCGACCTCCCTCTGCCTTCTCCTCGCCTCCCTTTCCCTGGCTGCCTCAGCCGCCGCCCCTGATCTCATGGCCACCGCCGCCAAGATCGACGAACTCGTCAACGCCAAGCTGGCGAAGGAGAAAATCACGCCCAACAAGCCCGCCAGCGACGAGATCTTCGTCCGCCGTGTCTATCTCGATGTCGTGGGCCGCATCCCGACGCTCCAGGAGACGACCACCTTTCTCAAAAACAGCGATCCCGACAAGCGGACCCAGCTCATCGACAAGCTCCTGGCCAGCGACGGCTACATGCAGAATTTCTACAATTATTGGGCCGACATCCTGCGCATGAAGAGCCAAATGGTCGGCGGCGGCCAGAGCCTGCCCGCTTTCTACGGCTACTCGAACTGGCTCAAGTCCAGCCTGCGCGAGAACAAGCCCTACGACCAGATGGTGCGCGAAGTCGTCACCGCCGATGGCAAGAGCTACGAAAACGGCGCCATCGGCTTCTACATCCGGGATTACAACATGCCGCTCGACAACATGGCGGTAACCACCCAGATCTTCCTCGGCACCAGCATGGTCTGCGCCCAGTGCCACAACCATCCGTTCGATAAATGGACGCAGATGGACTACTACCAGATGGCCGCCCACACCTACGGCATGACCAGCAGCAACGGCCTCTCCAATCCGCTCCTCGCCCAGGCGATCTATGGCGGCGGCGAACGCAAAGGCGGCAAAGCCGGGAAAAACCGCTACGGCGGCAACGTCTCGAAGTTCGACCTGCCCGAGGGCGTCGAGCGCAAGGACATCGGCCGCGCCATGACGGAAATTCTCCGCCCCCTGCGCTACAACACCGTGCTGGACCAGACCGACAAGAAGGCGCTGGCCCTCCCGCATGATTACCAATACACCGACGCCAAGCCGAAGCAGAAGATCGAGCCCGTCATTCCCGCCTCCTTCAGCAAGGACGGCAAGATCGTCAAAGACGGCCAGCAGCCCATCACCGCCTACGCCGCCTGGATGACGAGCAAGGAAAACCCGCGCTTCACCACCGTCATCGCCAACCGGCTGTGGAGAAAGCTCATGGGCCAGGGCCTCATCGAGCCCGTGGATGAGATCACTGACAGCACCGTGCCGAGCAATCCGCAGCTCATGACCTTCCTGGAGGAAACCATGAAGTCCTCCAACTACGACATGCAGGTCGTCCTGCGCGCCATCCTCAATTCCCAGGCCTACCAGCGCGAGGCTTACACGAAGGACGTCGAGCTCGGCGAGGTGTACAACTTCCCCGGCCCCCTGCTTCGCCGCATGAGCGCCGAGCAGATCTGGGACAGCATGGTGGCGCTCTACAAGCCGAATCCCGACGCCCCCAGCATCGCGACCAAGGTCGAGTCCGAGATCACCCTGCGCCGCGTCGAGTGGCTCGACCGCGCCTTGAACAGCCTCACGCCGCAGCAGCTTCAGGCCTGCACGGTCAAAATCGCCCAGAAGCAGAAGGAACTCGCCGCCGAAGTCCGCGCCGCCCAGGAAAAAATGGAAGCCGCCTCCGCGGCCAAGGACGAGGACGCCATCCGCGAGGCACGCCGCCTGATCCAAAGCCAGCGCAAGCGCATCGACGCGGCCGTGCAAGCCATCGTCTATGACACAGGTTTCAAGCGCTTTGCCGAACTCGCCCGCGAAGGCAAGCTGGGTGAGTTCTCCAAGGACGAAGCATTTGCCAAAGAAATCGCCGCGGCCATCAAAACCAAGAACGGCGCAGACCTCAGCATGGAAGAAGCCCTCGGCATCCTTGCCAAACAACGCCGCGCCCGCCTCCAGGAGCAGGCCAAGGCCCGTTTCAAGGCTGACATGGATCGTTTCAAGGTCGAGGAAAAGAATGACAAGACCTCCCTCGCCGCCTGGGAAAACTTCCGCGACACCTACATGCTCCGTGCCGCCGATCTGCGCAGCCCGGCTCCGAACGGCCACTTCCTGCGCGAATTCGGCCAGAGCGACCGCGAACTCGTCGAAAACTCCAACGACGAGGCCAGCGTGGGCCAGGCGCTCATGCTGCTGAACGGCAAAACCTTCAGCCACCTCATGAACCGCTACACCGTCATCGCCCGCGCCCTGGACAAGGCGAAGAAGGAAGGCGGCGAGTCCGTCATCGATACCGTTTATCTCAGCCTGCTCAGCCGCAAGGCCACCGCCGAGGAAAAAGCGCTGCTCCAGCCCATCGCCGACAACGCCGACGCCACCGACCGTGGCGACGTGCTCTGGACCGTGCTGAACACCCGCCAGTTCTTCTTCATCCAGTAAGCCGTCGTAGGCTGGATGTGTTCGGCGCGTGGAGCTTGGCAACCATGAGCGACAACTTCGCCGAACTATCCGGCTGGTTTGGGTGGCATCCGCGAACCCATGGACTCCGCTCGCGCCATGAGCCGGATAGTTGGGCGAAGCGAACCGTGGAAGATGCGCCTCCCCACCCGCCCAACACATCCGGCCCACGTCCCCGGTTGTCTTCGCCGCAGTCCGGCTCACGATGCCGCATGAAATCCTTCCGCCGCCTGCTTCTGACACTGCTTTGCGCCTTGCCCATTCCTGGCTACTCATGGGCCGACCAGGGCCACACAGCCATGTGGGAGGTCGCGCAATCCCTGCTCACGCCGCAGGCCAGGCAGCGTGTGGATGCCGCCCTGGCCGGTGACAAGCTCGACATGACCGCCGTCTGGCTCGATCGCGTGCGTGATGTGGGGAAAAACGAAGGGCCGCTCGTCGGCGACGCGGAAGCCGCTGATTTCATCAAGGCCTTCCCGTTACACTTCACCTGGCACTATGTGAACATGCCGCTCGATGTGAAATCGTATCAGGATGCGACCGGATTCACCACCCGCGACGACATCGTGCAGCAGATCAACCTCTGCATCGCCGTGCTCGAAGGCAAATCCACCCAGCTCGACGCCCGCACCGCCCTGCGCGTGCTCGTGCATCTCGTCGGCGACATCCACCAGCCCATGCACTGCGCCAGCGGCTTCTATGACGTCACTGATCCGCGGCATCCCGTGCTGCGCACTGATCCCGAATCATGCCTGCCCTTGAAAAAAGAAAAACTGGAGGACCGTGGCGCGAACCAGTTGTTCTTCGGGCCGGAAAAGTACGATCAAATGCACGCCCTGTGGGACTTTGAACTCGTCAAGCAGCTCGTCGGCATCCGCAATCTCGCCAAGCTGCTGCAAGACGCCCTGCCGAAGATCGACACCACCACGCCCGGCGATCATCACACATGGGCGGAGCATTGGGCCGGTGAATCCGTCGCGCTCGCGAAAGCCGCGTATGTCGGCTAGCATTCGGCGCCTGCACGCTCAACACCACCGGCAAAGGCCCCAAGATCGAGCGCATCGAAGTCAAACTGCCCGCTGATTACACCGACAAGCAAAAGACCGTCGCCGGCACCCAGTTGGCGAAAGCCGCCGCCCGCATGGCCGCAGTGTTAACCGCCATCTGGCAGTAGACGAACAACGCTCGGAGTCCCGCCTTCAGGCGGAAAGGCTACCGCCAGTTCTTCGAGCACCGCATCTGCTATCGCCAGCTTTTCCGGCTGAAGCCGGGACTCCGAACTCACGCGATCACGCCCTTCACCACCTCGCCCGCGATGTCCGTGAGACGGAAATCCCGGCCCGCGTAGCGATAGGTGAGCCTCAGGTGATCCAAACCGAGTAGATGCAAGATCGTGGCGTGCAGATCATGGATGTGGACCTTGTCCACCGCCGCGTAGTAGCCGTAATCGTCCGTCGCGCCATACGCCGTGCCTGGTTTGCTGCCTTCGCGCCCACTCTCTTCGATGCGCTGCTTGAAGTCCCAGAGCGTCTTGGCATCGGGGATGTCGTCGCCGATGCGCAGGCCGAGGAAGTTTTTAAAGCTGGTGCGGTCGAAGATCTGCTCCTCGGTGGCGTCGTCGCTCAGCCCGTGGAACTTCTGCAGCACGAGGACTTTGAACATGAGCACGGGGTCGAAGGGCGACTTGCCGCCTTTGCTCCAGTCGCGCGTGGCGTAGCCGGTGAGTTCTTCGAGCAGCGGGCGGAAGCTTTCCCAGGGGATGAGGTCGCGCAGCTTGAGGATGCCCGTGCTTTTGGCGGCCACGGCCTGCTCATGCTCAATGGCGCTGAAAAGCCCTCCTCCTCGTTCGGTCTTGCGATAACGTTTCATGCCCCTTTACATGACTCATGAATGAACCCCGCGAAAGCCACTGCTGGGGGAAATGTGGTTTCCAGAGGTGCCCTACAAGGCAAAACTATTGGGCCCGCAGCCGGAAAAACGCCGTGCTGTCTGGCACGGTGAATTTGAACTCAAGTTTGCCTTCGGCATTGATCACCGTTTGAGGAGAAGACATCGGGAACGGTTGGTATTCCACCAGGTCTGATGATTTCTCCAAACCAATGACAATGGTGAACAGGCCATCAGCAGGATTCTTGGATAACAGCGGAACGCCAGCATTCATCGATTGCACCTGCGAGGGGGTAAACAACCCGGCTCCATTGGCGCTGGCAAAGTATGTATTGACTAGGGCAATCTGAGTCGTCTGCCAGTCAAACCCAAGTGCTGCCATTTGCACTTCTGAGGCATCATTCAATCCATCACCATCCAAGTCATCAGCAAACGACACCACCCGGGCTGCAACTGTGATGTCGAATGACGCCTCATCGCTGTCGTTGCTCAAAATGTGAAGACTGGCGGTCTTGCTGCCTGCGACCGTTGGAGAACAACGAATCGTCAGCACCGTGTTCGCTCCACCGACAACCATGGTTGCCGGAAATTGAACAACATTGAAGTCGGTAGAATCTGCCCCGTCAATCACCACGTCAGAAATGGTGAGTTGAGCGATGCCCACATTGGTGATCGTGAACGTGAGATCAGAGTAGCTGTTGATGATCACCGGTCCTGTAGATCGTGTGCCGCCATCCGTGATGTTTGTCCCGATGGGTTGTTCCACGACGATTTCCGGTTCAAAGGCGAAGTCTGCAATGGACTCGACGAACCCAGATGAACCGTTGCAACTACCACCAATTGTCAGTGCCCGCGCTCGGAGTTTGCCATTGGCGGGCAGTGACATTCCAGAAAGGCCCCAGCCAGAAACGGTTCGCGCCCCATAACCAACTGCGGCCCACGAGCCTCCCCCATCCGTGCTGAGGTCAAACATCACGTAAACTACTTCAGGAGACGCATCCGAGCGCACCCATTCGACGTTCGCCAGATCCTGCACCGTCAGGCTCTCTGAGGCTGCGGAATTCTCCAGCCTTCCTATACCGGCTCTCGCCAGACCTCCGATGTTCAAAAAGCCACCCCCAATCAGGACCTTTCCGTCTACCTGCAGTGCCAGACACTGCAACGCATCATCCACACTGGCACTGAAATTCTCGTCGAGTTCCCCGTCGTCAAGTAAGCGGGCAATCCGTTCCCTGCCGGTAATGCCTACATGCAAGAAACTGCCGCCAATAACCATTTTCCCATCCGCTTGCAGCACAATGCTGCGAACAACTTCATCCACATCTGGGTCAAACGAATTGTCGAGCGTCCCATCTGCTTCCAGTCGGGCGATCCTGTGCCGGACTGCCGGACTGCCTGTTGCGTTGGGATGCACGTTGTTGAAACCGCCGCCTACGATCAATTTGCCATCGGGCTGAATGGCTACACAATAGACATCGCCATCAAAATCTGGGTCGAACCCACCCTCAAGCGTTCCATCGGCATTCAAACGCGCAATCCGGTTCCTTGTCGTTGCGCTTCCGACGCCGTTTGGGTGAACTGAACTGAATGCCCCAGCCACAATCAGGACACCATTCGCTTGCAGAGATGTGCAGAAAACGTCACCATCAAAATTGGGATCAAACAACTCATCAAGCGTTCCATCAGCATTCAGCCTGGCAACCCGGTTCCTCACCACTCCAGTTGCGGCTCCGTTTGGTTGCACCGCACCGAAGGATCCACCCACAATGATTTTGCCATCTGGCTGCAACGAAAGACTGAAAATGTCTCCATTCACATTCGGATCGAACTGATCATCGAGAGTACCATCTGGATTCAACCGGGTAATTCGATTCCTCATCGTCGGAATTGCAGCCCCATTCGGCAGCACCATGCCGAACGTCCCGCCCACGATAATCTTGCCATCCGGTTGTACGGCTATGCAACGCACGGCACCGTTAAAGCTTGGGCTAAAACCATCATCGATCGTACCGTCTTCATTCAATCGCGCCAGATGCAGCCTGTCGCTTCCCCGAACGACGGTGAACTGTCCTCCGATGATCAACTTTCGATCAGGCTGAACGGAAATGCACATTACCACGCCGTTGGCTTGCGGATCAAATCCCATGTCAATATCCCCCGGCCCACCAGCAGCCCCATGCACATTTACTGGAGCAAGCAGCGCACCGGCCACAACCACACATATTAAAACGCTTAAATCGCACCTGCTGTCGCAATGCATGCGTCCGAGAAATCTAGTCAATGTAGAGAATCGCATACTTAAGATGTCCAAACTTGGACACCTATGTCTAAATTCACCAATTCAAGATGTCCAATGATAGATCATACCCACCCAACCATCTGTGCCCTTAGTCCAAGAAACCATGCCATCAACTTCAGGAAGCTGCCCCGGTGGTGGCCTCAAAAACTACACCAGGACGCCCTTCACCACCTCGCCCGCGATGTCCGTGAG
>DNXB01000173.1 GCA_003506995.1 Verrucomicrobiales bacterium | reverse complement strand
GCCACCACCACCACCGCCGCCACCCCCAAAGCCACCGGGGCGTTCTTCACGCGGACGGGCCTCGTTGATGCCGAGCTTGCGACCTTGAAATTCCTGGCCGTTGAGCGCGGTGATCGCGGCCTGCATGGCTTCAGGAGTGTCCATCGTCACGAAGGCAAATCCGCGCGGACGGCCGCTTTCGCGGTCCATCGGCAGGAAAATGTCAGAGACGGTGCCGTATTGCGAGAAGAGCTCGCGGATGTCAGAATCCGAAGCCGAGAAGGGCAGGTTGCCCACATACATCTTGGTGTTCATTGCTTTGTTAGGTTCGATCTCCCGCTTCCAGATCAAACTCATGCACACCACCGCTGAAATCACCTGATGAACAACTGAGCCTGACCCTTCACAGGTGACTTAAGAGCGCTTTATCGCCAGAAACGGACCAAAGGCAAACGAATCTTTTTCAGGGTTTCACCCGGACCAGCGCAGCCAGTTGGGCCGCCGCCGCCCCCAGTTTCACTCGTTGGCCGTCCGTACATTTGCCCACGATGAGACCGGCCATTGACGACACTGATGCCTGCAACCGCGCATCCTCCGGGTGGAGCGCCGCCAGCACCTGCAACTCCGGCAGCGCGTCCACGGTCAGGCCCATCGCATCAAACTCATCCAGCAGCGCCTTGATGGCGGGTCTCGTCGCCGCATCCAGTTCGGCGCGTTCTGCGGTTCGATCCGCAGGCAGGACGCTGCCGAGATCGCCAAGCGCGCGCAGGATGATGAGATGGTAAACCGTGCGGGCGTTGTGCGCGTCCATCCAGCGTCCGTTCGGCGCCTGCCCCGGTGCCACGCCGACGCGGAATTTCTTCAGCGCAGCGTTGAGATGCTTCGCCTCACCGGTCACACGAAACGCCTGCGCCAGCAGCGAGACGGAGAAGGCGTTGTAGTTGAAGTTCGCGCAGCACTTTTGTCTCAGCGCCCAATCAGCGGCCTTCAAACCGGCCTGCTGCCAGGTTTCATTGTGGTGAAGCTGCCCTGCGAGAAGCAACGCGGTGCCGCAAACACCAGTGTCGAACTGCGAACCGCCGTCCGGGTCGGCGGTGATGATCCAGCCGTTCTTCACCTCGGCTTTGCCTGCCGCAAGCTGTCGGTTGATCATGTCACCAAAGCGGATGTTCTTCCCACGCAGGTCGGGGAAGGGAAAATGGCCCTCCGGCTGCTGCAAACTCGTCAAAATCTTCGCCACGCCCTTCGTGAGCTTGTCCAGGTCTGGAATCGCGTCCGGCGCATGCTTTTCGGCGAACGGGCGGATGATCGTCACGCCGTTCAATACATCCGCATAGAGCCGCAGCATTTGGTCAGGCAATGGTTTGCCCTCGCCAAGCTGCCGCACCGCGCGTCCCTCGCTTTTCAAGGCTTCGAGAAACAGCTTCGTCGCCTCCGCTTCCGACAAAGTGCGTGGCTCTGCCTTTTTGCCTGCGCGTCGGCCATCCGGCACGCCGGACTGATCTCCCAGCAGAGTCAGCATTTCCTGCGTGACCGCACGCACCTGCGTCGCGTCATCGCTTTGCATGGCGGCGGTGAGTTTGGCGCTCAGCTCGGGCTGTTTCGCCTTCATCGCCGCCGTCGGATGAAACAGCGGCTGCCCGGCCATCGACCAACCGCCAGGATCAATGCCCACGGCGGTTTCGACCTCACGCAAACGCTCGTCCGCATTTGCTGGCAACGATGGTTTGAAGTCACGGGCTGCATTCTCCACCTGCGCAACGAGCGCACGGTCATTGTGCTCGCGGGCGATCTGGAGGGCCATGCGCAGCCGCGCCTCGGCCTCGTCCGTGGTGAGCCCGGAGGCAAGCGCGGGCACCATCAGGCAGGCCAGAGCAAGGCGGTTCATTGCTCCTTCAGCTTCCCCTCCACATAGGTCAGGATGCGGCCCACCTTGTCGGCGTCCTGGGCCTCCTTGGCTTCCTCGAAGGCCTTCTTCGCCTGAATCATCTGCCGCATCAGCGGGAGGGAGATGATTTCCTGCCCGGCCGTCTGCACCGCCTCAAAACGCTGGCGCAGGGATTCGAGATCGGCGCTGCCAGTTTCAAACTTCGAGAAATCCACAACGTCATCCTCCGCCTCCAGTTCCTTGAAGCGCGAGTCTTCGATCAACTTGTCCAAGGCGGCGTCCGCCGCGCTGACGTCGCCGCTTTTGATCAGCGCTTCGATCTCCGCGCCGCGCGTCTTCATGGCTTCCGTGGGTGGAACGCCGAGCGCTTCGATGGCCGCGCGGAGTTTGCCCGCCTTTGCCATTACCGGAGATTCGGCGCTGCTTTTCGTCGCCATCTTCGGTGGGCCGAGCTTTTGGGCCTTTTGCAACTGCTCCGGCGTCAAAACATCGCGCACACCGATCAAGGTTCGCAGTTGCAGTTGTTTCACCGCAGTCTCGGCCTCGATCAGCTTCGTGAGCTGGGCGCTCGCGGCCTCGGCGGTCGTGCTGGTGTCCTTGAGCAGATGATTCAGCGCTTTTTGCTGCTCCTTCACCGCCTGCTCCAGCGGCTCGGCCTGCTGGCGGGCCTCGTTGAGCCGGGCGTTGAGTTTGGACTGCTGATCTTCCGAAAGCGCGAGTTCTTCGCGCACCGAGGCGATCAAATCAGGGTGCAGCAGACCGTTTTTCAGCCAGTCCTCGACACTGGCGGCAGGCAGACTGACGGTGACGAGCAGCAGGAGGGAGCAAACGATGGTTTTCATGGGATGTGCAGGTTGAGATGGGTTGGCAGCAGGAAATCGGAAGGCGCTTCAAACGCCGTGAAGGCAGGTTCGAGGCTCGCAAACAGCTCCCCAGGCGGCGAATCGAGCAGCGGGGGCAGTTCGCTCAGTTTGGCGTCGTGTTTGGGTGAATCAGCGAAGAACAACGCCATCGCGATGACACATGCTGTTGCCAACGACAGCGGCAGCCAGCGCAGCGAGGAACGCTGCGGCTTCAGCGGGCGATTCAACAGCTCCGGCCGCCATGCCGGGGCGTTTTCCTGATCGCGCTGGCGTTGCCGGGCGAAGAGCGAACGAAGATCGTGGTCATTCATGATGTGAATCGGATTGCAGCAGGGTGCGCAGACGCGCCTTGCCGCGTTCGTAATGCTGGCGCGCGGTGCCGAGGCCCACGCGCATCACCTGCGCCGCCTCGTTGATCGTGAGGTCTTGGTAAAACACGAGATGCAGCACCTCGGCCTGCCGTGCGGGCAGTTGCACGAGACAGCGGCGCAGCTCCGCGCTGCGCTCGTCCTTCTCGACCTGCCGTGACGGCGCGGGATGATGCTCCTCGATGAACAAGGCGAGCAGTTTGCCCACCAGCGACTCGCGGTAGCGCAACCGTCGAAACTCCTCGTGCGCGGTGAAGCGGATCACGCCGAACCACCAGGTCTTGAAGCTGGAGCGGCCGTCGTGGGACGCGCGATCCTGGGCGAGCTTGAGATACGCGTTTTGCAGCACGTCCTCCGCCCGCGCATGATCGCCCGCACAGCAGTGCAGCGCCCAGCCAAAGGCGTCGGGATGCAGGGCTTCGAGCTGGTCGGCCATGGCGCGTTCCATTCATTTCCCGCTGAGTGACGCGGGCGTGGCGCATGTATGACACGCTTGCGGGAAAAAGCAGGTAAGGCCGCAGCTCAAAGAAACTCTCGCCAGTGGCTTGGCAAATGCGGTAATCTGCCCTCAATTTTCTTTAGCCCCATGCCTGACGATCCTTCCGCCCCTCAGCCGACGCCGACGAACTATCAGCGCACCACCGGGGGCAGCCACTTGCGCTGGGTGCCGCCGACGCCGGAGCATTTGCAGGAGATGCTCCCGTCTTATGAAATTCTGAGCATCCTCGGCCAGGGTGGCATGGGCGCGGTGTACAAAGGACGGCAGAAGTCGCTGGACCGCGTCGTCGCCATCAAAATCCTGCCACCGGAGGCCGGGGAAGACGACATGCAGTTCGTCGAGCGCTTCAAGAACGAGGCGCGGACGATGGCGAAGATGAATCATGCGTCGATTGTGCATGTGTACGACTTTGGCGAAACGAGCGAAGGCCAGCTCTACATCGTGATGGAGTACATTGATGGCACGGACGTGGCGAAGATGATCCAATCGCAGGGCAAGCTGCCGGAGGATTACGCGCTCTCCATCACCGCGCATGNNGCCAACGTGCTCATCAACATGGAAGGCCAGGTCAAAGTGGCCGACTTTGGTCTGGCGAAGGCCACCGACCCCTCGCAAATGGGCCTGACGAAGACAAACATGGCGATGGGCACGCCGGATTTCGTCTCGCCGGAGGCCTTGATGCCCGGCGTGCCGCTGGATGGACGCGCGGACCTCTATGCCGTGGGCGTGATGCTCTACAACATGCTCACCGGCACGATCCCACGCGGTGCCTTCCGCATGCCGAGCATCACGCTGCAAACCGACGCGCGTTTTGACAAGATCATCGGCAAGGCGATGGAGATGGACCGTGAAAATCGCTACCAGACCGCGCTCGATCTGCGGCGTGATCTGGACGTGATCCTCACCACGCCAGCGGCAAAGACGGGCATGCAGACCATTCCCGCGCAGCAGGTGGCGGCACAGCGATCTCTGCCGCAGAAACCGATGGGCAAAAGCCCCGGTGCCCCGCAGCAACGGAGCGCGGATGCCCCCATCCGCAAAGAACCCGCCGCCAGGCCTGTCACGACCCATCCGCCGAAAAAATCCAACGCCGGGATGATCTACGGCATCGCGGCGGCGGTGGTGGTCGTCGCGGTGGCGGGATTCATGTTCACAGGCGGCGAACAAAAAAAGCAGCCCGTCGCGACCCCGCCAGTCGCAACGACGCAGACGGAAACGACCAGGCCGTCTCCACCGCCACCCAGAGCTCCACCCCCCGTGCCTGCGGCTGCGTCCTCCGGCTGGCAGCCGCTTTTCACCGAGGCGGAATGGCGGCAGTCCGAGCCGGGCAAACGCGAGTGGGTGAATGGGCAACTGCGTTTGCTCAGAATGAGCAAGACGAAGCCGTGGCCTTCCGCCGATGGCGCCATCCGCGCCCGCATTCTCTTCAAGGACGGCTCGAAAAACATCAGTCTCACGGCCCGCGGGATGAACGCGGATGAACTGTATAAGCTCAACTTGAACAACGGCAGCACGATCGGCCTGGCATCCATCGGCCCCGATGGCAGAACCCTGGACAGCCTGGGCAAGCATGTTCTGCCCAAACCTCTCCAGCCCGGCGACACACTGCTCCTCGAACTGCGGCTGCAAGGTGACCGCCTGACCGCCCTCGTGAACGGAGCCGTGGTGATCGAAGCCCGCAACTCACGCTACAGTGCTCCCGGCAAGTGGGGCATCCTTGCGGACGACGGCTGGTTTGAGTCCGTGGAAATGCAAACCCTCGGCACCCAGACCAGCATCGTCAGCACTCCGCCCCCCACCTCGAAGCCCTCCGACATGCTCACCTTCGGCGGACATCGTTACCGCCATCTGCCAGACATACTCAGTTGGACCGCGGCCAAAGCGAAGGCTGAGTCCATGGGTGGACATCTGGCCACCATCACCAGCAAGGAGGAGAATGACTGGATCAAGCAAAACTTTATCACCGGACTCCCTGCTGGCACGGGGGTTTGGCTTGGTGCTACCCATGATGGAGTTCCTGGACATTGGCGGTGGGTGACTGGCGAGCCATTTGACTTCAAAGGCTGGGGCCCGGGCGAGCCCAATGACCGGACAGAGGAGTTGGCTATAAGCTTTGCTCGCAGCGATCAGGGGCCGCTGGCCTGGTATGACATGAGAGATAGTGGATTTGGCAACAAAGACCGCCGGTCCGGGCTGCTGATCGAATGGGATGACGATGGCCAGACGAAGTCCCCGCCCCTCGCAGCAGCACCCAGCACACCCGGCGCCATCAATCTCCTCCAAGACCTCGTCATTGGCCGGGATGCCATCGCGGGAGGCTGGTCCATGCCCGGCGGCGAACTGCACTCGAAGGGGAACACCTTCTTTGACCGCCTGGCTTTCAGCGTTCCGGTGCCGGAGGAATATGACTTTCGTGTCGAGTTCACCCGCATGAGCGGCACACGCGGTGTGGCCCAGCATCTGGCGCTTCCCGACGGTCGCGACGTGATGTGGCTCATGGGTGCCTTTGACAACCAGGTCTGCACCTTCGAGATCGTGGATGGACTGCCGGGAGACGACAACCCGAGCACCGTGAAGCAGGGTGTGCAGAACGGGAGGCGCTATGTGTGCGTGGTGAAAGTGCGCAAGGACACGATTCGCGCCGAGATCGATGGAAAGCCCGTCTCTGAAATCCGGCCCGCCAGCGTCAAGCTCGCTGTTTTCGACAAATGGAAGTTCACCGATGCCAAAAAAATCGGTGTCGGCGCTCAGCAGCCGACGGTCTTCCACCGCGTCGAATTGATCCCGGTGGGCACGGCCCAGCCATCAGTCTTCGAAGGGCGTCGCTTGGCGTCCGTCGCCCCGCCTTCAGCGGAGCCTCCAGCCTCGATGCGCGGCGTGGAGCCTGTGAGTCCACAGGAAAGTGACCCGCGCCTCGCCCAGCTCGCAGCGGGATTCAAGGCGCGTTACGAAGCAGACGCTGAGAAACCCTACCATGCCGCCGTGGCCACGTTGAATCAAAGCTACGTTGCCAACGGCATCGGTCGCGCACGCGCGGCGGCGCAGCAGAAAGGCGCGTTGGAAGAAGTCACCGCGCTGGATGCGGAGAAGCGGCGCATTGAAAACAACGAGCCCCTGCCTCCGGCCGATCTCGAAACCCTCCCCGAAAGCCTCAAAACCCTGCGCGCCACCTACCGCACCGCGCTGGGCAAGATCGAGGCAGATCGAGCGCGGAAAGCCGCGCCGCTCTATGACCTCTATCTGGGGGCATTGGACGCCTACATCGCGGAACTCACAAAGGGGAACAAGATCGATGAGGCACAGAAGGTGAAGACGCTCCGTGAAACCATCGCCACGCAAAAACCGAGAACCGATGTCGGGCCGGCCACGGTGACGACAGGCACTCCAACGCGCCCTGGGATGAGCCGCCCCGGCACCAAGCCGGCACCGTCTGAGGAGGATTCCTCAGATGGCGGGCGTGGCAGCCGATGGTACGACGCCGCCCGCTGGGTGGTGTCCGTGGGAGGAAGTCTGAGGGTGGACAAGAATGGCGAGTCATTCATCGTGAGCAGCGAGGATAAAATTCCGGCAGGACGGTTTGCCGTTCTGGAAGTGCACATCACGGGCAATCCTAAATCCCAGGGCATTCGGGACGACGACTTCACGCGGCTTTCAGGTCTGAAGGATCTAACCGCCCTCAATCTTACCAAGATACAGGCCACGGATGCCGCCTTCGCCTTTCTCCCCACCACACCCAATCTGACTCGTGTCGTGCTCAATGCCGTGCCGGTGACCGATGATGTCCTAGCCCACTTGGCGCCGCTTGCAAACCTCACTGAACTACACATTCAAGACGCACGCCAGTTTACCGGGGCCGGTCTGGAGAAGCTGGCCTCTCTTCCCATTCTCAAGTCTGTCTGGTTCAGCGGCAGCGGCCTCAACGATGCCGGGGCGAAAGCGCTGGAGGGTGGGAGGAACTTAGAATTTGTCAGGCTCGAGGGCACTGCTGTCACAGACGAGGGCGTCTCTGGCTTTGGAGCGCTCCTAAAGCTGACGCACATCAACCTGAGTCGTTGCCCGAAAGTGCGCGGCACCACGCTGTCCACATGGGGGAGCATGGCATCCCTGAGAGAGCTCTACCTGAGTGGATGTACGCTCAGCGCGGACACCTACCCGGTTATTGGCAAGTTCGTCGGCCTCGCAACGCTCCATCTCGATAGCATCACCACTTTGAATGATGCGACCCTCCCGGCCTTGGCTCCCCTCACGAAGCTGACCGCCCTCGGTCTTGGTCGAACCCGCGTCACCGGCGTCGGCTTCACTACGCTGCGCGGCTTGACGGAATTGCAGATCCTATACTTGTCTGATGAGACACCCATTTCGGTAGAAGGTCTTGCCACCATTGCCGCCACATTTCCAAAACTGGAGGAGTTGGCTCTTGGCCCGGGTGCGCAGTTGAATGCGTCCGACTTTCGCCCGCTCACGGGTCTGAAGTCGTTCAAGAGCCTCAAAGCAAATCTACGAGCGCTGGATGATGCCGCGCTGGCAGAAATCGCCCGCATCACCTCCCTGGAGGCTTTTTCCACCCAAAACACTGGGGTCACGCCCAAGGGGGTCGTTGCGCTCAAACCGCTGAAGTTCCTCACCAAACTTGGCGTGCCGCTGTGCAAGAACATCGACGACAGCGTCATCCCGGTGCTCAAAGATTTTAAAGGGCTCAAGGAATTGGACATCCGATCGACAGCCATCACGGAGGAAGGTGTCGCCGAACTGCGAAAGGCTTTGCCGGGCTGTAACTTGATCAAGTAGCGGTGTTTGTGTCTCAACGCGGCACGTTACCGGCGGGTATTGGAGCTGGCATAACCCGCCCACCACGGATGCCTCGTCATTTCAGGCAGTTTTTTCATCGCCAGCGGCCCGACCGCTGCGCTAAACATGGCTATTCACCGGATAG
>DNXB01000430.1:2265-2554 GCA_003506995.1 Verrucomicrobiales bacterium | reverse complement strand
CCGCTACTCCCTGCTCGATGGCGTGAAGGATGGCTTCCTCATCAATCCCACCGTCGTCGATGCCCGCAGTGAGGTGACGACGCAGCTCTTATCCGAACAGGGTTTCATCGCTGAGTTCAAGGACGCGGAAGGTGAAGATCAGAAGGAGGCATTCAAGCAGCGCGAGTTTGAAAAGCGCTTCTTCTCGAAGGCCACCAACCAGCTCTTCTGCAAGACCTTCCTCGAAAACGCGCTGCGTGATCCCATCAGTGGCGAGATTGGCAAGTCCATTGTCTTCGCCGTCAGCCAG
>DNXB01000430.1:2004-2246 GCA_003506995.1 Verrucomicrobiales bacterium | reverse complement strand
GATGTTCCCCGGCAAATACCAGTCTGACTTTGCCGTGCAGGTCACGTCACAGGTGGATGGAGCCCAGCAGCACACCATCAATTTCACCAACAATAACCTCCTCGGCTCCGCCAACTTCATCCCCACCTACAAGACCAGCAAAGCCCGCGTCTGTGTCACCGTCGGCATGATGACCACGGGCTACGATTGCCCAGACCTTCTGAACCTCGGCCTCTTCCGCCCCATCTTCTCGCCCACCGACT
>DNXB01000430.1:0-1940 GCA_003506995.1 Verrucomicrobiales bacterium | reverse complement strand
TTCGCCAACTGCGAATACTTCGAGAAGGAGTTCAAATACGATCAAGTCCGTAAGCTGCCCAAACCCAAAGGTGAAGGTGGTGAAGAAGGCGGCGGCGGAGTCACGGGTGGCACCTTTGAGCATCTTGGTGAAGACATTCTCTCCACGATCAAAGAGGAAACCATTGGTGTCGAAGGCATGAAGATCGACCGCATGTTCTNNTGTTCTACGAGAAGTTCGAGGACACCGTGCGCGAGAACGACTTCATCGCCGCCAGCGTTGAGGCCGGTCAGTGGGACCGCGTCATCGACTACGTGAACAAGGAACTCTTCGACAAGCCCTCCGAGTTCTACAATCTCGACAAGCTGCGCAAAGCCGCAGCCGTGGACCGCCGTCTAACGCTGCGTGAGATCCTCGAAAAGATCTTCGGCCTCATTCCGCGCTTCAAATCAAAGGACGAGCTGCTGGAGGAGGAATTCTCCAAGTTCGTCGCCGACTACAAGCCGAGTGAGGCCAAGCTCATCCCCGCCTTGAAGCAATTCTTCAAAGCCTATGCCACGGACAGCCACGTCCGCGCCATTCTTGATGATCCGAAGCGGCTCACGGCTCTCTACACCACCACTTCCTTCACCATCGCCGACCTCAAGGCCGTGCCGCCGGAATACCGCAAGATCATCCCTGAATACATCAAGGATTACGTGAGCCTGAACCAGTTCGCTGCATGAGCATGATTGCCGAGAAACAACTTGCAAGAACCCAAGCGGTTTGGTTTAATCATCTCATCAAACCCGCCGCGCCTCTGCTTGCATGCGTAATTCGGCGGGTGTTTTTTGTCTGGATGTCTCGGCCAGTCAAAAAAGGAGGACGCAGGTGATCTACGCTAAGCAAGCTCTCACCGTCGAACAGCAGGCGGATCAACTCATCTCGCGTGGTCTGGTGGCTGACCGGAACGAGCTGATCGGACGGCTCACCAGCGTGAACTACTACCGCCTCAGCGGCTACCTTCACCCTTTCCGGAGTCAAGACGCGGCTGGGCGGCTCACCGACTCCTTTGCGCCCGGCACCACGCTCGACTGCGTCTGGAGGCGCTACAATTTTGACCGGCGGCTGCGCATGCTTCTGCTTGATGCCATTGAGCGTATCGAAGTCGCAGTGCGGACCCGGTTGGTTTATCACTTTGTGCAGGCTCATGGACCTTTCGGGCATCTTGATTCCGGCAATCTTCCAGGTTTCAAAAAGCGTCCGTTATGGAAGCGCTGCCTGCGGAATCTTAAACTCTTGCTCAGGCTTAAAGGCGTGGAACGGGAGGAACACTGCCTCTGGCTTGCCAAACTGCTGAACGAAAAGCGAAGGGCCAGTGACACGTTCGTCAAACACTTCGACTCTAAATACGGCGCTGAACATGAACATCTGCCGTTGTGGATGGCCTGTGAGTTGATGACTTGTGAGACAGCCATGCAACTGGCCTACAGCGTCGCCCCCAACATTGTTAAACTGGCGGCGGCAGACTTTGGATTTCCTGACCAACAACTGCTTTCTTGGACGAAGGCCATCTTCACCCTGCGAAACTCCTGCGCCCATCATGCGCGTATCTGGAACCGAGTCTTCGGCGTGAAGCCTTCCGTGCCTGGAAAAAATAAGAACCCCAAGTGGCACATCTCGCCGGGCTTTGCCAATAACCGCGTGGGCCTCATGCTCACCGTCTGCCATTTTTGGCTCGGAAAAGTCAGCCCCACGACGCAGTGGAAGTCCCGGCTGCTCGACTTGTTCGACGAGTATCCTGAGATTCCCATCGCCGAGATGGGCATCCCTCCCAACTGGCGCACTCATCCGCTCTGGCTCTGAAGCATCACTCTTCGTCACTTCATCATTCATCCTTCAAACTTCATCCTTGTGTTAGACACCGATACCAAACGCCGCATCGACACCGCCAGAGACATCCTCGTCGGCAAAGTCCCCGA
>DNXB01000612.1 GCA_003506995.1 Verrucomicrobiales bacterium | reverse complement strand
CCGAGTTTTGGAGAACGCGGAGAAAATCCTTCTGAATCAATCCTCTGCGTTCTCTGAATCTCGGCGGTGCATCATGAATCATCGTCTCCTTAGAAGAAGATGCTCAGGGTGATCGAGCCGAAGATCTGCTCGTCGGGCTGGCCTTTGAACTCGCGGGTGCGGTAGATGTAGGCGTAGCTGAGCTTGGAGTTGCGCCAGTTGACGGCAAAGCCGAGCGAGAGATCGGCGACGAAGGGGTATTTATCCACGGAGTGGCTGTTCCGGAAGGTGTTGCCATCCAGGAAGATGTTGCGCGCGATAGCGCGGCCTTCGGCGCGGGCGAAAAGATGCCAGCCAAAACGGTTCGCCCACGGCTTGGCCGAAGAGCTTTCCACGGGAGTGGGCGTGGTGGCGGAGTCGCTGATGGCGCCGGTGCCGAAGTCATCCGGCAGGTTGTGGCCGAAGCGAAGTTCGCCGCCGAGAGCGCCGTGGGTGTACACATTGCCGAGCGTGGCTCCGATGTAAGGCAGAAAATCCCAGCCCATGCCATGATTGTCGGGGTCGTGGTGAAGGCGCCATTTGCGCTCGTAGGACACGTTGATGCCGATCTCATTGCCCAACTGGTTGTCCCACCCCAGGGGGGAACGTTGCCCGAGGGCATCATGCACGAGGCGCTGGGTCTCCTCCGCCATGGACCAGGGGCCGACGACACCGATGTTGAAGAGCAGGGTGTTTTTCACTGTGGGCTTTTTCCACACGAGACCGAGTCCGACGTAGAGCCAGCCTGCGTAAGGGCGTTCGTTGGGCACGAGCGCTGGATTGCGCACATCGACGGGGGTGAACATGCTCTGGCCGATGGAAATGGCCACATTGCGGTCATAGCCGGCATCTCCCATCCAAGGAGTGCCATCGAAGAGCCCCGCGATTCCGCCGACATGGGCGTCATCCCTGAACTGTTTGAGGCTGGGGGAGGTCCAACTGATGCGCGCACCGTTGGTGTAGTCGCGGTCGGTGCCGCCGAACGCATCGTTCTCAAAGTAGAGGGTCAGGGCACCGAATTGCGCGGGCTGGAGGTCTGGAGCAAGTTGTGCAAGCGCCAGGCAGGGAAAGGCCAGGGAGGCGAGAAGAGTGATGGTTTTCATGATCAATGGGAATTCTCTGCGGATCATTTCAGCGAATCCAGCCAATTTTGCTGAATTCAGCCTGGTTACGCATCTGTCCGCTCCTCCGCGTGTATGGAAACAGGAAGAAAGAGGCTGCGAGGACGCGTTTGTTGCCATGATGAAAACCTTCTTGCTCCTTATTCTTGGCCTGGCTGCCTCGCTACAGGCCCAGACATCCGCACCTGTGTCCATTGATGCGTCGAAGCATCCGAATTTGCAGGCGGCATTTGATGCGGTGCCGGAAAGCGGCGGGCTGGTGACAATTCCGCCGGGGAACTACGAGATCACGGAGCCGCTGCGGGTGAAGACGGCGGAGACGCGCATCGTGGGCGGCGGGGCGGCGACTCACATCATCAACAAGAACGAGACGGGACAGCCTGCGATCATTCTGCGCCCGGCGAATCTCGACACGGAGAAGAAAGCGCGGCTGTGGCGAGTGCAGATGGCGGATCTGCGGATCAGCGGCAGTGAAAAGAGCGGCGATGGCATCTTTGCCGAGGGAATTCAGGAGATTTACCTCGAAGGCGTGTCCGTGGACCATCACGGCGGGCACGGAATCGTGTTGAAGGACTGTTATGAAGACCCGCGCGTGGCGGACTGCATCATCACCTACAACAAGAAGAGCGGGATCGAGATCCTCGGCTGTCACGACATCGTGGTGAACGCGAACCACTTTGAGGAGAACCAGGACGCGCTGCGTTGTGTTGACGCCTTCAATCTGTGCATGAACGGCAACAACATCGACGACCATCTGGGCAACGGGGTGATCATCGAGAACACCTACGGTTCGGTGGTGAGCGGGAACATGATCGAGGAGTGCAACGGCACGGCGATCATTCTGGATCGTGACTGCTACGGCATCACGCTGAGCGCGAACGTGATCGCGCATCATCTGGAGGGAGGCATCGACCTGCGTGACGCCTGCGGCTGCACGATCAGCGCGAACACCTTCACCATCGCGCACAAGTTCTCTGTGCGGGTGGGCAAGGACTCGGAGCGCAACACGATCAGCGGGAACACCTTCTGCAACACCTACATCGGCGCAGGGAAGGACAAGCGGCCGGCCGAGCACAAGACGCCGATGGGGATTGATGAGGGGACTGGCGTGCTGGTGGAAGGGGGAGTTAATGGGTTGAACCTCAATGGCAACACCTTCTCAGGTCTTTCGACTGCGGCGGTTTGGAGCACGGGTGAGGTGAAAAATGTGCTGGTGACGAGCAATTTGTGCATGGACTGTGGCCGTAAACTTGCTAAGAACAGCGCGTGGTTGTCCTTTGAGCAAAAGACCGGTGTCATGATCAAAGACAACCTGATTGAATCACCCTCATCTGCCCCCTGATTTAGAATGCTCGACGTGCAGCGCTATCGTGGTGCCATCCACCTGGAAGAAATCCAGTTCACCCGCAAATGGATGTGGCTGCACATGATCCTGGGGGCGTTGATGATCACGATGTTTCTGTTTCATGAGATTTTTCGCTGGTTTGCGGGCGCGGTGGTTTGGTATGCCATCAGCCTGCTGGTCATGTATGGCTTCATGAATGGAAGACGGCTGTTCAAGTGGCTGTTGGCGCTGGCTTACCTCGCGGGTGCCGGTGCCGGGGTGTTTTTCATCAACCGGGTGTTTCCTGGCATCCAGCCGCCAAGAGGGGCGCTGATCCCGCAGGCGGTGATTCCGATCTGGGTGGGCCTGGGCAGCCTGGCTTACGCGGTGAGCGCGTTGTTTGTGCTGTGCAGCAGCCGTATCGGCAAGGCGGCGAAGACAGGCTTCACGCTGTGGTGAAACAACAACGCCGACAGCGGTGGCTGCCGGCGTTGCCGAGATGAGGGGGGAGGCGGTGCTTACTTCTTTTTATCGCGAATCGCGCCGGTTTTGAGGCGCAGGGCGTTGAGCCGGATGAAGCCGGTGGCGTCGTCCTGGTTGTAGGATTTCGTCGGGTCGGCCTCCATGGTGGCCACCTGCGGGTCGTAGAGGCTGTAAAGGCTCTTGCGTCCGGCGGCGATGATGTTGCCCTTGTAGAGCTTGAGCCGCACGGTGCCGCAGACTTTCTGCTGCGTTTCGGTGACGAGCGCCTGCAGGGCGTGGCGCTCCGGCGCGTACCAGAAGCCGTTGTAAACGAGCTGGGCGTATTTCGGGATGAGGCTGTCGCGCAGATGCATCACTTCACGGTCCATGGTGAGGCTTTCGATCTGGCGATGGGCGAAGTGCAGGATGCTGCCGCCGGGAGTTTCATACACGCCACGGCTTTTCATGCCGACGAAGCGGTTTTCCACCANNGCCGTGCTTGCCGCCGAGCTTGTTGAGCAGCTTCATCACACCGAGCGGGCTGAGCACCTTGCCGTTCACGGCGATGCAGTTGCCCTTTTCAAACTCGAGGATGACGGTCTCGCCTTTCTCCGGCGCGTCTTCGGGGAAGACAGAGAGAGTGTTGAAGTAGCCTTTGTATTTCGGATCGCTGGCGTCAAACCACGGGTCTTCGAGAATGCCGGCCTCGTAGCTGATGTGAAGGAGGTTGCGGTCCATCGAGAAGGGCTTTTTGGCGCTGGCCTGGACGGGGATATTCTTCTTCTCGCAGTAGTCG
>DNXB01000562.1 GCA_003506995.1 Verrucomicrobiales bacterium | reverse complement strand
TGGTTCAACGTCGTCTCCTACGGCGTGCGCAAGGACGACCATCTGCTCGACATGGACGAGGTGGCGCGGCTGGCGCGTGAGCACAAGCCCAAGCTGATCGTTGCCGGCGGCACCGCCTATTCGCGCGTCTGGGATTGGGCGAAGTTCCGCGAGATCGCCGACGAAATCGGCGCCTATCTGATGGTCGACATGGCCCATATTGCCGGTCTCGTCGCCGGTGGCGCGCACCCCTCGCCGGTGCCGCATGCGCATGTGGTGACCACCACCACCCACAAGAGCCTGCGCGGGCCGCGTGGCGGCATGATCCTCACCAACAACGAGGAACTCGCCAAAAAGATCAACAGCCAGGTCTTCCCCGGCGTGCAGGGCGGCCCGCTCATGCACGTCATCGCCGCGAAGGCCGTCTGCTTCGGCGAATGCCTCAAGCCTGACTTCAAGGACTACACCGCCCAGGTCGTGAAAAACGCCCAGGCTCTCGCCGCCGCGCTTACCGCACTCGGCTACCGCATCGTCAGCGGTGGTACGGACAACCACCTCATGCTCGTCGATCTGCGTCCAAAGGGCCTCAACGGCAAAGTCGCCAGCGAGACACTCGACAAGGCCGCGATCACCGTGAACAAAAACGGCATCCCCTTCGACACCGAAAAGATCACCCTCGGCGGCGGCATCCGCATCGGCACCCCTGCCGTGACGACCCGTGGCATGAAAGAAGCGGAAATGACCCAAATCGCCGCCTGGATCGACCGTGCGCTCAATCACACGACCGATGAGGGCGTCCTGGCTGAGATTCGTCGGGAAGTGAGCGAGACGAACCAGCGTTTCCCGCTGCCTTGATTTGTTTGGAGTCCCGCCTTCAGGCGGAAGCATGACCTTGAAATGGAAAACATGCGCCTCCGGCTGAAGCCGTGCGCCAAACTCCCGCTTGCCATTTCGAGGCCCGAAAGGCACACTCGTCCCATGATCTACTCCGAACCCGTCCTCCAGCCCGTCGATTGGAAAAAAGAAGCCGAGATGATGCGCAAAGGCGCGGCGCGCATGCTCAAAGACAAGAAGGCGGCGCTTCAATCGCTTCTGGCTGCTGGTATTGATCCAAAAACAGGACGCGTGCGAGCCAAATGAGTGCGCCATGAAGTCGCTCTCCAGCTTGATCGCGTTTCACGGTTGTGATCAAACAGTGGCTCTCAAAGGCGCGAGCGGGGAGATGGACCTGCTGCCAAGCCTGAACCATTACGACTGGCTCGGTCACGGTTACTACGGCTGGGAGGACAGCGAAGCGAGGGCCTGGCAGTGGGCGGAAGAAGCGGCGGCCAAAGGCAGAATTCACAAGCCAGCGGTTCTTGGGATGGTCGTCGATCCCGGATTCTGTTTGAACCTCGTGGACGCTGGATCGCTGGCGTTGGTCAGACATGCTTATGAACGTTATCAGAACGCCTGCCATGCTTCGGGCATCAAGATGGCCCGCAACAGTGGCGCAGGCTTCAAGGCCCGCTATCTCGACTGCGCGGTGTTTGAGCATCTCCAGGCCTCACGCGAAATGGATGGTCTCACGCCCTTCGACACCGTGCGCGGCTTCTTCGTCGAAGGCTCCGAGCTGTATCCCGGCGCGGGGCTGCGGGATCGGGATCATATCCAGATTTGCGTCCGCAATCCAAGGTGCATCAAAGGCTACTTTCTGCCGAGGTGAGGCAAACACATCCTCAACGGCAAAGTCGCCAGCGAGACACTCGACAAGGCCGCGATCACCGCTGAAAACCCAACGCTTTGCATGCAAACACGGCCTGGTGGTGGAAAGCCCCAGGCCGAAGGGTCACATCTGAAACCCGATGGGAACCTACCTGCCACGCGCCAGCCACACGCCCAGCACCGCCACCACCATGCCGACGAGAGACAAACCGGTCAGCGTCTCGCCAAAGATGCCCCAGGCCATCAGCGCCGTCACGGCGGGCACGGTGTAAAACAGGCTCGCCACATTCACTGCCGTGCCGCTGCGGATGAGGTGATTAAGTAGGCTGATCGCACCGATGGAGAGCACCAGCGCCACCCACAGCAGCGCGAAGACAAACTGGCCGCTCCACTCCACCTGCATCGTCTCCGTGGTCAGCGCCAGTACCGCTGTCACCACCAGGCTCGCTGCATACTGCACCACCGTGCTCGTGCGCAGGTCAAAACGCGGACAGTGCCGCTTCTGCCACATCGTTCCCGCCGTGATGCCGATCAGCGACAGGATTGCTGGCACCGTCATCAGAAAAGTCAGCCCGCTGCCCGTCTTGTGCGCCACCACCAGCACCGTGCCGACGAACCCCAGCGCCAACCCCGTCCACTGACGCGGCAGCACGCGCTCACCCAGAGCCACACCGGCAAACGCCGCCGTGAACAACGGTTGCAACGACACGATCAAACTCAGAATCCCCGCTGGCAGCCCCAGCCGCAGCGACCACACACAACCGCTCAGATACAGCGCATGAATCAGCAGGCCCGCAAAGGCCACATGCATCATCTGCCCCTTCCCTTGCGGCCATGGAGCCCGTGAAACGAGCGCAATCGGCACCAGAATCGCCAGCACGATGCAATACCGCAGCGTCAAAAACGTGAACGGCTCCGCATACGGCACCCCCAGCTTCGACCCAATGAACCCGCTGCTCCACAGCAGCACAAACAGCCACGGAATGGCCGCCGTCCATCGGGTGCTGCGAGGCGGAGCGTTCATTCGAAAAATTTGGCAAATGGAGGTTTCATGATTCAGCGGTTTCGTTGGGTCATGCGGCTGTGATCACCGCTTTTTAGCGCATCGCAACGAAGCTGCCTGCAAACTCCACGCAAACTTTGCCCGCATCCTCAATGGTGACATGCAGCGAGAGACGCGCATGACCGGTCTCCGCAAACTGACGCTGAAACGCCCCCATCTCATCTTCTCCTGGTCGCTGGCACACTGCCCGCAAAGCGCCATGAACAGGATGACGATAGCGAATGGTGCTGTCGCGAACAACAATGTGCGCCTGACGATCACCGAGCACCAGCCACAGCAGGCTATAGCCTGCCAGCGTGGCCAGAGCGCTGAGACTGCCGCCGAAGGCCGTGCCCAGATGATTGTGATTCGGTTCCAGCGGCGCATGCAGGATGAGCTGCCGCCCATCCCAGCTCTCCACCGTCACCCCCATCGCCAGGGTGAGCGGAATCTGCTGGTGCAGAAACGCCTCCGTCTCACGCAAGAGCCGGTCATTCATGAAAGTGTCTTCATTCATCGAGTTGCTGGATGCGTGCCAGATGACGCCCGCCCTCGAACGGAGTCGTGAGAAACAGGTCCACGATCTGAAGCGCCGTTTCCAGATCCATCATGCGCTCGCCCAAGGAAAGCACATTGGCGTCGTTGTGCTGGCGTGTCAGCCTTGCGGATTCAAGATTCCAGCACAGTCCGCAACGCACGCCCCGCACACGGTTGGCCGCGATGGCCTCCCCGTTGCCCGAACCGCCCAGCACAATGCCGCGCTCGAATGTTCCCGCCGCCACCGCCTCGGCCACGGGCCGGATGAACTTGGGATAATCCGCAGGCTGCTCGGAATGTGTCCCAAAATCCTCCACCTCATGACCAGCGTCCAGGAGATGCTGAAGGATGGCCTGCTTGTAGCGAAAGCCGGCATGATCGGAGCCGATGGCGATTTTCATAGGTCTGCACAGGTCATAACACGCGGGCGTCGGTCGGCAACAACGGCATGGCACCATGCAATCACATGGCGCGGTATTCGAGCAATTTTGAAGTTCTTGACGGAGCATCCTCCCCGCGTGACATCGCCGGGCAATCACACCTCCATGAGCAGCAACATCAAAGACATCCTCGCCAACTCACGCCCGCCGGGCTGTCGGGGGCGCGGAGACAAGTATCTGGCAGACATCGCGAAAGGACTGCAACGGCTGCTCCTGAAGCATCAGGAGTTTTACACCTACCCCACCTGCCGCCTGGACAAAGACAGCTTGGGAGAACTGGCGGCGGTGCTGGTCGAGTTCGGCGAGGACATTCATGCGGAGATCGGCTTATGGTCGGGCCTGGAGCGGATGCAGCAGCAGTTTTTCGGCACGCCGCTGCCGTTTCTGGTCGAGCCTACAGACGCGCCTCCTGACCTCGCTCCTTTTGACCAGCGGCGTGTGCAGTTCCTGATCTGGACTTTGCTGCCATGTTTCGTGGAATACCGGGTCATCAGCCCCACTCACACGGATCTTCAGCAGATGGCGGAAGCGGCGTCCCGTTATCTCGCGGAGCGTTTCGCACCGATGCCGAAGGACTCCGGGGTGAAGCAGTTTCTCAGCACCAGCAACACCTTCGGCTGGGACATCAAACGCAAGCTCCTCTGGCTGGGAGGCAGCTCGTATCTTTTCCGGCTGTATTTCCAGCGCTACCTGGAGGCCCATGCCGAAAAGCCTGAAGACCGCATCCCCGCGACGGATGATTTTGTCTGCCAGGAATGCACGGAGTGGTCCGGCCTGGGTGTGATCGATGTGCTGGCCGCCGCGCTGGACCTGCCGGAGGAGGACCGCGCCACGCTGCGGACCTGGCATGAGCGGCACACCTCATACTACCGCGTCGAAAGCCTGCAAAAGTCAGGGGACATCGAGGAAACCCTGACGGCACGCAACGTCGTGAGCGGTGGAACCTACATCATCCGCACAAACATGGACCGCAGCCCGTTTCAAACAGGCATGCTGATCCAGGGGGCGCTCACGCCATGGCGTGGCGAGTGGTACTGGTCCGGGCGGCAGCAAAGCTTTGGCATGGCCGCCGCTGATCTTGAGCCGAGCATCCGCCGGGACATGCTGCGGCAGAGCAGCAAGATCGCCTATCGCTACTGCCTGCCGGAGCTGGAAATAGTCCGCCGGCAGGCCCGAGACCACCACGCGGCGTTCATCGCCCACTACGGCGATGCCCTGGTGGCATTTCCCTCCGGCCTGGCGCTGGCAGCAGCCGAGCAGAAACGCATGCAAGCCTTATGGGCCAAGGCAACGCCCGAGCAAACGGCCAGCGCGATGAAAAAAGGCAATCTCAGCAAGCCACAGCCTGACATGCCCTTCCCGCCTGATTTTCTGGACCATGAAGAGGGCATCGGAGTCTTCTCCGACCCCGTGGAAGGTGTCGATTATCTGCTGGCGTTGGATCACGTCATCTCAGGCCTGCGCAAGCGGGGAGAGGGACTCAATGAAGCGGAGGTGCAGGCCATCCTCGACGCGGTGCAGAGCGATGTCATCTGCCCGGCCTTCATCCGCAGACTGGCAGCGGGTCATGGCACCGAGTCCTTCGCCGCAGCTTTTTGTATTCGGGACCAACCAGGGGCACTCACTCTGGAGATGCTGCTGCGACGCTACAAAGGAGCACACTACCGCCGTCGTTTCCCAGCGATCTCGCTGGTGGTGTGAAGGGCCACGTCAACACGGATGAGCCGTGATCAAAAGGTGTTCTGAATCACCACCTCATCATACGGAAGCTGCCCCGGCTTCGGCCATGCGGGCTGGGTGCCTTTGCCGGCGGCGATCATGAAGCTGATGACATGGTCCTCGGGGAGCTTGATGATTTTGGCGACGGCGTCGAAGTCGAAGCCGTCCATGGGGCAGGAGTCGTAGCCCATGGCTTTGGCGGCGAGCATGATCGTCATGCCTGCCAAGCCGCAGGAGCGCATGCATTCATCGCGCTGCACCTGCTCACGACCTTCATAATACTGGCCGATGGCGGGAACGAGGAAGTCCTGCACCGGCTGCGGCGCGTTTTTCCAGTAGCGGGCGGCGTCTTTCTTCCATGAGTCTTTGTCGGCGCAAAGCACGATCAGCAGGGACGAGTCCGTGACCTGCGCCTGATCCCAAGCGACGGCGCGGATCTGCTTCCGCACCTCAGGATCGAGCACGGTGACGAAACGCCAGTTTTGAATGTTGAAGGCAGTGGGAGCCTGCAAGGCCGCTTCCATGAGCTGGAGGATCTCCGCCTCCGTCATGACGTGAGCAGGATCGTAATGCTTGATGGCACGGCGGGAGTTGATGGCTTCGAGGGTGTTCATGGGGTGGGGCTATGTTTCAAGTTTCAGGTTTCAAGTTTAAGGACGTGGTTCCGCGACTTGGAACCTGAAACCTGAAACAATAAACTGTGTTATCTATCGAGTGCGGGTGGCGTGGAGTTTGATGTGCAGGTGGATGTGGTCGTTGACGACATGTTTGCCAAGGAAAGCAAAGAGTTTGCCGGAGCCGTACTGGCTGCCGAACTGCGTGCGGTCGATCTCAAACTGCGCCTGGCCGGTGAGATGATCCGCATCGGTTGCTGCGATGACAGCGGGGAAGCTCAAGGGCTGCGTCACACCGCGCAGCGTCAGCGTGCCATGCAGCGTGTAGTTCGGCGTGCCGGGTGTGCAGGAAGGCAACGGCTCCGCATGTTCGCAGACGAACTCGGCGGTCGGAAAACGGTCCACGGCGAAGAAATCGTCGTCTCGCAGATGGCGGATGAGCATCGCGTTGTAGGCCGTGTCCACGAGGTCTTCGCAAACGATGCGGTTCATGTCGAGCGTGAAGCTGGCGGCCTTCAAAGCGCCGTTTTGCACCTCGATCCGGCCTCCGGCCAATTTCACGGTGCCTTGATGATGATTGAAGAGATTGCGGCCTGTCCAACGCACCACGCTCGTTTCGACATCGACCTCGAAAAGGCCGTCGGGGTTGATGGAGTCGCCGATGAGACCGGTTCCTTCGACGGCGAGACTGTTTTGCAGCCATTCCGCCAATCCACCGCGAAAATCGCGCACGCTGGTGTAACCCGCCTTCTCCAGCTTTTCCGTCGCCGTGCTCGAATCGAGCGAGGGAGCACCCGCGCCATACACGATGATCGCCGCCGACTTGTCCGGCACGAGTTCGGCCACCTTCGAGAGGAAGACCATCTCATACACGCAGGCATTCACCGCTCCCGGCAGATGCTGCTGCGCAAAGTGCTCCTCCGGCAGCACATGGATCAACGTGGCGCTGCCTGCGAGTGCCTTGAGTTCGGCGGCGGTGATCGTTTTCATGATGAAGGTGAGGGTGATTCGGCCAGCAGTGCGTCGAGATCAAGCGGACCGGTGGTCATGGAGATTTCGCCCTTCGCATCGCGGGGCCATACGGCCGGGTCGCGGTCGGTGTAGAGTTCGATGCCGTTGCCGTCGGGGTCTTGGAGGTAGATCGCCTCGCTGACACCGTGATCGGCGGCACCATCAAGCGGCACCTTGTGTTCGATCAGGCGGCGCAAAGCATCGGCAAGCGATGCACGGTCGGGATAGAGGACGGCGACGTGATACAGGCCGGTGGTGCCGGACGGCGGAGGCTTGCCACCACGGCTTTCCCATGTGTTCAGGCCGATGTGATGATGGTATCCACCCGCCGAGACAAACGCTGCCTGCGGTCGGTAGCGCTGCGTGAGCTGAAAGCCGAGCACGCCGCAGTAAAAGGCCAGCGCCCGCTCCAGATCGGCCACTTTCAGATGAACGTGGCCGATGCGGACACCGGGATGAATGGGCGTGCTCATGAAATCAGGCGGCGCTGAGCGCGGGATAGTCGGTGTAACCTTTGGGACCGGGTGAGTAGAACCTGGCGGCATCCGGAGCATTGAGTTCCGCCTTGGCAGCAATGCGCGCGGGCAGATCGGGATTCGCGAGGAAGCTCGTGCCAAAGGCCACGGCATCAAGCTGCCCAGCGGTGATCGCTGCTTCGGCTTCTTCAGCAGTGTAGCCCATGTTGCCGACGAGCACGCCTTTGAAAACGGCGCGGGCGGGCGTCATCACATCGCCTTGTTGGGCCTGGAAAAAGTCGCTGCGCATGACGTGGAGGTAGGCGAGTCCGCGAGCGCTGGTCTGCTCGGCGGTGTAGGTGGTGACGGCGACGGGATCGCTGTCGATCATGCTGTTGTAGCTGTTCAGCGGCGAGATGCGCAGGCCGACGCGATCCGCGCCCCAGACGCTGATGGTGGCGTCGAGCACTTCGAGCATGAGACGCGCACGATTTTCGATGGAGCCGCCGTAGAGGCCAGTGCGCTTGTTCGCACCATCGCGCAGAAACTCATCGAGGAGATAGCCGTTGGCTCCGTGGACTTCGACACCGTCGAACCCGGCGGCTTTGGCGTACTCGGCGGCCTTTTTGAAACCAGCGACGATGCCTGGAAGCTCGTCGTCACGCAGTTCACGCGGCGTGACATAGGGCTTCTTGCCTTCGGGCGTGTGAACTTCATCGCCGGTGATCGGGATGGCACTTGGCGCGACGGGTTGAGCGCCGCCATTGAGCAACGGATGGCAGGCACGTCCGCCATGCCAGAGCTGCAGCACGATCTGGCCGCCTTTGGCATGAACCGCATCAGTCACGGCTTTCCAGCCTTGGACTTGCGCCTCGGAGTAGATGCCTGGCTCCATCCAGAAGGACGAATTGCCTTCCATGACCATCGTGGCCTCGGCGATGATGAGTCCGGCGCTGGCACGCTGCGCATAATACTCCGCCATCAACGGCATGGGATTGTGATCCGCGTCAGCACGGCAGCGCGTGAGCGGGGCCATGAGGATGCGATTCGGCAGTTTGAGCGCACCGGCTTGGAGAGGAGTGAAAAGAGAGGACATGATGAGAAGAGGATGAAAATGGAATCCAGGTCGAATGACAAAGCTGTTTCATTTCGCAGCAAAGATGGTGCCCACGAGGTCTTTACGGCTGAAAAGCGCCATCAGAGACAACACGCCTAGCACGACAGGCATTTCATAGCCGCCTTTAACGAGGAAGAAGTGATACATGGCAATATTCACGACAACGGGACCGAGCAGGATGAGCGCCAGATTGGTGAAGCGCCCGCTGAGGAGCAGAAGACCGCCAGTGACTTCGAGCACCTTCACCACGGTGAGGAAACCGCTGCCATAGATGGAGAACATGAAGTTTGCGGCAGGGCCTTCCGGCGGTGGAGGAATCGGGATGAAGTGGGCCACATGTTGGCACCGAAGACGGTGAAGATGAGGCCGAGAAGAAGGCGGGCGATGGTGGGGATGTGTTTCATAGTGGGAGTTTGCAGTTGTTGACGATAGTTGACGGTTGTTTGCGGTGGTTGAGTAGATCAGGCGAGGTCAAAGAGCAGGGCTTCGGCGTCTGCGCTGGCGGTGAGGGTCAGGGAGCCTGCGTCGTCGGTGCTGGCGGCGTCGCCGGGGTTCAGCGGGGTGCCGTTGAGAGTGACGCTGCCTTTGATGAGCTGGAGCCAGGCCCCGCGACCGGCTCTGACCTCGTGCGTGGTGGATTTGCCTGCACCAAGGCGCACGCGGTAGATGTCGGCGTCCTGGTGGATGGTGGCGCTGTCTTCACGGCCGTCGGAGGAGATGACGAGCACCTTTTCGGCGGTTTCATGCTCGGGTTTCGGGTGCCATTCGGTGTAGCTGGGCTTCAAGCCGCTCTGACGCGGACGAATCCAGATCTGCAGCAGACTGCCGGGCTCGGTCTTCGACGGATTGAACTCGCTGTGCGTCACGCCGCTGCCAGCGCTCATGAGCTGGATCTGGCCGGGTTTGAGCACGCGGCCGTTGCCCATGCTGTCTTTGTGCTCAAGCGCCCCGTAAAGGATGTAGCTGAAGATTTCCATGTCGCGATGCGGATGCGTGGGGAAGCCCGCACCACCGGCGATCACGTCCTGATTGATCACACGCAGGCTGCGGAAGCCCATGTGCGCCGGATCGTAGTAGTCGGCAAAGCTGAAGGTGTGGTAGCTGTCGAGCCAGCCGTGGTCGGCGTGGCCGCGTTCGTTGGATTTGCGGAGTTTGAGTTTCATAACAGCGATGCATTCGCGCATCCGCCGTCATTCCTCCAATGCCGCTTGCTTCACAAGTTCATGCCGCGTGGTAATCAAAGGCGTGTGCGTTGATCCCATCGAATGCGAGCCAACGGTCCGCAGGATTCAGCCCAGGATGCCAGTCCTGGGGTTTGGATGAATAGCGCGGTTCTCGTCAAGGTCGCGCCCTGAATGGGCGCGGGAGCGTATGCGGGATCGTTCCCGCGCTCCTTCAGAGCGCACCCTTCTTGCTCATTGTTTGTCGATGCGAACCCAGGACTTGCGCCCTGGGCTGGACTCCTGCGGCCCTTTGGGCCGCTTTGATGAAGAGTTCACTTCTCGCCCTTGATGACCTTCCGCAAAGCGCGGTAGCCGTATTCGTTGAGCAGGGCGATGGCTCCACGATCACTGGAGTCCCTCGCCACGTCGGAATAAGAATTGAGCGAGTTGTAAACGGACTCCATCGCGGCTTCGAGGGATTCGGCGTGGGTGGCGGGGTCGTGGGACTTGTAGAGGGACTCGATGGCGCTGATGAAATGGAAGGTGAACTCCAGGCGCTTCGCATTGTAGAGCGTGAAGTTGCGTGAGCCTTCGCGGGCGCGGGTGTTGGCGCGATACATCTCGTTCATTGCGGTGGTGTAGAGCGTTTTGACCTCGGTGAGCCAGGCGGGAACAGGTTCTTTGCCTGCAAGATGACGCAGCAGCATGTCCGGCGCGGGAATGCCGAGCTGGGGATCGTTTTGCGCGATGAGTTGCGCGGCTTTGTCGATGGCCTGGAAGCCCAGCCACATGCGCTCGGCCACGCCTTCGCCGCACATCGGCGTGACGAGGTCGCTGAGAGATTTCTCATCCCGGAAGTCGTTTTTCGGCAGCACCGAAACGGCGACAGGCTCCGCTGTGACGATTGCAAAACCGAGCTTCGCGGCCTTTTCGCGGAAACGGGCCGTGATGGCGGCCACGTCGGGATTTTCGAAGGTTTTCGCGCCTCGGAAGGCTTTGCGGCCACCAGTGTCGCCATCAACGCGAATCGGCGTGAAGGGCGAAACCTCCTTCGGAATCGCGAGGGTGGTGTAGCCGAGCTTTTTGAGCTGTTGGAGGCGAAGTTCGAGTTCCGCCTCGCTCCACGACTCCTGGCCCATCGCGTTGCCGGTGTAGCCGTTCCAGACGCGGGAGCCGCTGACAGGCTGCGAGGTGATTTCTATGGTGGCGGGCATCGCCGCGTTGTCTGCCAGCACGGTCTTCGAGCCGCCTGCGGCCACGCAGAAGAGATTTTCACGCGTGCGCACATAAAGCCGGCCGTCAGCGATGCTCGGGGTGGCGATGATCTCCTCGCCGATGTCATTCTTTGAGAGCACTTTCAATTCCGGCCCATCTTCGAGAACGACCACGAAGCCGTTCTTGCCCGCGATGAACACCTTACCGTCTGCGGCGACGGGCGAGGCGAAGTAATCGCCGAAATTGCCAAGGCGGCTGCGATCCCAGAGTGTTTTGCCATCTTTCGCGTCGTAGCAGCTCGACATGCCGCCGCTTTTCACGAGATAGAGGCGGTTGTTGTAAAACAACGGGGAGGAAATGTTCGAGGGCGACTTGTGGTCGAGGTTCCAAAGGACATGTGACCTGGTCACATCGCCACTGCCGCCACCTTTGNNACACGTAGAGGCGGTTGTTGAACAGGAGCGGCGAGGAAAGGTTCGAGGGCGACTTGTGATCGAGATTCCACAACACATGCGTCTTTGTCACATCACCGCTGCCGCCGCCTTTGATGGCCTGGATGATGTTTCCGCCGGCGGCCATGTTGTCGGGGCTTTGGAAGGCGGTGTCGATCTCATCGGCATCAATGAGGCCGTTCTTGTTCTTGTCGGAGGCGTCGAAGCGTTCGTGGAATTCCTTCGGCGTCTCGTCGCGGGCGAGGATCTTGTCCTGGTTCGTGTCGAGCCATTCGAGCAGTGCGTGCTTCAGCGTGCGCGTGGCATCGCCGTAGCTCTGCACGGCGATGTAGATGACGCCGTCATGCACGACGGGCGAGGTCATGATGGTGCGCAGCAGCGTGTTGCAGGTCCACAGCTCCTTGCCGGTGGCGGGATCGTAGCCCTTCATCTTGCCGCTGCCCGCGACGACAAGATCGGTGCGGCCGTTCGCCTCGCACAACACGGGCAGCGCATAACCAGCGAGCATGTCTTTGCGCAACGTCTTCCACTTTTCTTGGCCGGTTTTTGCATCGACGGCTACGAGGAAGGGCGCGAGGTCGTCGTCCTGGCAAAAGATGACCATGCCATCATGCACGATGGGCGACGCGGCGGCGCCCCAGTCCATCAAATAGGCCGGACGTGGCATCGAATAGCGCCAGACTTCTTTTCCAGTCGCCGAATCGAAGGCGAGCAGGCCGATGGTGCTGAAATGCAAATACACATGCTCACCATCCGTGGCCGGAGTGGAGGCCGCGTGGCTGTTTGGCGGCGTGATGCGCGGCAGCGTGCCGGTGTCGAACTCTGACTTCCATTTCGGCGCTCCTGTGGCGGCGTCAAAGGCATGCACCGCGACTTTGGAGTCGCCCGCCATGCCGGTGGCGAAGACGACACCGTTTTTCACGATGGCGGAGCCGACGCCGTCACCGAGCCGTGCTTTCCACGCGATGTTTTTGTCGGCTGAGAATTCGAGAGGAATGTTCTTCGAGGCGGAGACGCCGCTGCCATTGCCACCCCGAAACTGCGCCCAGTCCTCCGCGTGAATCGTGATGACGAGCAGGACAAGGATGAGAAGAGTTTTCATGCGGCCTGAACCATACGCGCCGGAATGAAGCCACATATCAGCCCCGTCTTTTCGTGCCAAGAAGCCTCTTGGCGGCAGGCAGGTGCTGTGGCAAAATGCCGCCATGTCAGCCGCCGCCGCTTTTGCCTACCTCGACTCGCGCACCGAACGCACGGGCGACGAAGTGTCAGCCGACCGCTTCCGGCTGATCGCTGACAAGATCGAAGCCGATCCAGCCTTGCTGAGCATTCCGCTGGCTAATATCGACCGTTGGCTGGCGCAGGGACATCGTAGTGTCAAACGACTGGAAGGTTGGCGATCGATGCTGCTGGAAGCACAAAACACCAGGAAAGGCATGGAGGGGCTGCTTTCATTGCTGCGCGACCAATCTTGGGAGGCGCTGCTTTGGAAAGGGTTCTCGCCGTTTCCGGGCATCCTGAACAATGAAGAGCTGGAGCGTCTCTCATGGAAATCTCGACATTGACCCATCTGTTGCGTTCTGTTCGTGAGTCAGCGTCGGACAGAAAGATCATTGTTTTCGGATCATCCTCATTGTTTGCTTCTTTTCCAGATGTTGATCCCGAGTTGCTGGGCACAGCCATCACGCTCGACGCTGACTTTTTCATCGATCCTGACGACCAGACCCTGCGTGAGAAGTTGGAGGCAAATTTTGGCGAGAATCACGCCTTCCACAACGCCACCGGGCACTATGGCGACTTCGTCGATCTGCGGCTCTCCGAATCATTTCCTGAGGGATGGCGTGAGCGGCTGGTGCCGGTGCCGGGCTTTCAAAATGTCTTCGCTTTGGAGCCGGTGGACATGGCGGTGACGAAGGTAGCTGCCACGGCACGCTCACGGCTGTGGCGCAGGCTTGGCAAAGGCGGCGTGGAGCGCGGCATGAAGGACATCAACACCATCGTGGCCCTGCTCAAAGGCGGGCGCATGTGCCTCGACACATTGAAGCAGCGTCTGGATGGCATGGACTACGAGCCTTCGCTCATCGTCGAGTGCTCGCAGGTGATGAGCGAGATCAAGGCGCTGGTCTAACCAAACAGCTCAGTCAGCGGCTTGCCTTCATCGAGCAGGTTGTAGGCGCGACCGAGCTTGTCTTTGGCTTCGAGGTTGTCGATGCCCATGGCGTAATAGACGGTCTTGGTGATGTCTTCGGGGTGGATCGGCCTGTCCTTCGGCAATTCGGCCCGCGCATCGGTTTCACCGACGACTTGGCCGCCTTTGATGCCCGCGCCGGCCATCAGGACGCTCATACAGGCAGTCCAGTGATCACGCCCCGCGCCAACAACGCCGCCGCTGCGGCGGTCGCCAACTTTGGGCATGCGTCCCATCTCGCTCGTCACCATGACGAGCGTTTCATCGAGCAAGCCGCGAGAGGACAGGTCTTCGAGGAAGGCGGAGAAGCAGCGATCGAACTGCGGCAACAAATTTTCGCGCAGGCAGTTGAAGTTGTTCCCGTGCGTGTCCCAACTACCGGCGCTGCGGCATTTTTTGGCGAGGTTTTCATCCCCCATCCAAAACACGGTGATGAAAGGCACGCCCGCCTCGACCATGCGCCGCGCCATGAGGAGACTCATGCCGTTGATGTCCTGGCCGTAGCGCTCGCGCAGGGCCAACGGCTCGCTCTCGATGTCGAAGGCGTTTGCGGTGCCGCTCGATGAAAGCAGGTCAAAGGCGCGCTCCTGCTGTTTCACATAGTTTTGGATCGCCATCTCGTGATCCAGCTCGCGGCGCGCGTCATTCATCGCGGTGAGCAGGGCCTTGCGATCCTGCATGCGCGACGCCGTCATGCCTCCGCCCAGGGAGATGGTGGGCGCGGCGAATTTCAGCGGCTCATCGAAGCGTCCGTTGAGGAAAAACGGATCATATTCCATGCCGATGCGGCCCGCGAACTGTCCGGGGCGCGTGAAGGGCAGCTTGCTGGGCTTGTGCGGCAGCGTGATGAGCGAGGGCAGCGACGGATGCTGCGGGCGCTTCATCGCGACAACGCTGCCCATGTAAGGCCAGTCCTCGGGATAAGGGCGACGGTCGTTGCCCTGCTGCTTGAAGGTGATGTCAGGCGCGTGGCCAGTGAGGTTGTAATAATAACCGGCGTGATGATCTCCCGTGGCCAGGCCGCCATCGGTGATGCCATGGATCATGGCAAAGTGGTGCGCCTGCTTGGAGAGCAGCGGCAGGTGCTCGCACAAGCGGATGTCATCGCCCGTGGTACGGATGGGTTTGAACTCACCGCGATACTCTAGCGGTGCCTCGGGTTTCATGTCCCACATGTCGATGTGCGAAGCGCCGCCGCAGAGAAAGAACAGCACCGTCGATTTCGCCGGCTTCGCGAGCGTCGGAGACGCCACCGCAGGTCCGGTCGAAGCACGCACGCCGCCTTTGAAGCCAAGGGACGCCAAACCCATCGTCGAGGCCGTGAGAAAGGCCCGGCGATCCATGGAGGGACGAAACAGCGGTAATGGCATGACAGGAATCTTTTACGCCCGCCAATACGCGACCTTGCAAACGTAGAACGGGTGTGGCGACAGCCCGCCCGTTTCAAAGCGCGTCGAAAAGCCAATGAACTCCGCACGTCCTCAGAGCCGGACGGTTCGGCGACGAACACCGAGGTGCGAATGAGAAACCCATCCCGCCGAACACATCCGGCCCACGGCCTGATTTGCACGTCGCGCCTGTCTGTGGTCTGATCTGGCGTGGAATTTCACCAGCTTCGTTACTTCATCGCCGCCGCCGAGGATTTGAGTATTTCGGGCGCGGCGAAGCGCCTGCACGTCACGCAGCCGGCCTTGAGCCGTCAGATCGCCGTGCTGGAGGCGGAGCTAGGCGTGCCGTTGTTTGATCGCATCCGCAAACGCATCCACCTCACCGACGCGGGCCGCTTTTTCCTGCCGAAGGCACGGCAGATTGTCTGCGATGCCGAAACGGGCGCGCAGCAGTTGCGCGAGCAGTTTGGCAAGGCCCGCCGCACCATCCGCCTCGGTTTCCTCACCCCGGTGCTCGATGATCTCGTTGCGCCAGCAGTGCGCGAGTTCCGCCAGCGCCATCCGAACGCACAAGTGAGCCTGTTTGAGCTGCCACCGCGCGCGCAGCTCGACCGCCTGCGCAACCATGAGCTCGACGCCGCCATCCTTGGCAATCTCGACGAGCATGACCGCGCCCGCTTCGACATCCGCCGCCTTTCCCGCAACAAAATGGCCGCCGTGCTACCCGAGGATCATGCGCTGGCGAAGCAGAAGTCGATCAAACTGGCCGCGCTGAAGCACGAGCGCTGGGTGTCGCTCTCCGACGCCTTTTTTCCCGGTCGGCGTGAGTTCTTGCGCGGCATGTGCCAGGCCGCCGGGTTTGAGCCGAACATTGTGAGCGAGGTCGATTCGCTTTCCATGATGCTGGGGGCCGTCACCTCGGGCGAAGGCGTGGCCGTGATGCCCGCTCACGCCGGCAAACTGCCGCATGGCGGCTGCGTCATCATCCCGCTCGCCGGACCTGTGCCCATGGCAGAATTGCTGCTCGTGCTGCCAAAACAAGAACCCAGCCGCGAACTCAAAACGCTGACGACTTTGATCGAGGAACTGGCCGCGCAGCTCGCGCAGGGGCAGCCTTGAGGGCTTTTCACTCCACCATGCTGAGGAAGATGTCCTCCAGCCGTTGACCGCGCTGCTCGTGCTGCGCACGCAGTTCCGCCAAGGTGCCGAGCGCGATGAGTTTGCCGTGATGGATGATGCCGATGCGGTCGGCGAGTTCTTCGGCGATGTTGAGCAGGTGCGTGCTCATGAGCACGGTGGTGCCACGCTGGCTGCGCTCCTTGATCTCGCGCTTCACGGTGCGGGCATGGATGGGGTCCAGGCCGACCATCGGCTCGTCGATGACGAAGACCTTGGGATCATGCAGCAACGCGCTGGCGATGGCGAGGCGCTGGCGCGTGCCGTGGCTAAGATTCTCGATGCGCTGCCGCGTGTGCTCGTGCAGGGCGAACTGGGTGAACAGCGCGTTCGTCTGCGCGGCAGCGTGATCGCGGTCCATCTCAAACAAATCGGCGATGAACTCCATGAACTCGACGGGCATGAGTTTTTCATAAAACACGGCCACGTCCGGCACATAACCCAGCAGCGCCTTCGCCAGCAGCGGCTCCTGCTGGATGTCGTGGCCGCAGAGGCGGACGCGGCCCGCATCGGGCTTCATCAGGCCGGTGAGCAGCTTCATGGCGGTGGTTTTGCCCGCGCCGTTCGGTCCGAGGAAGGCAAACAGCTCGCCTGGCTGGATCGTGAGATTCAGGCCGTCGAGCGCCCGCAGGTCGCCGTAGTTCATGGTGAGGTTTTCGATCTCGATCATGGATAAAACAGGTTCAATTCAGCTCCCGCCCTCCTGCAGGCCGTGGATGGTCGGCTCCAGCAGGGAGTAGCCGTCAGGAAGGTCGATGCGGGCCAGCTCCCCGGCCTCGGTGAAGATCATTTGGATCTCGTGCGGGCCGAACAACGGCAGCGTGAGCACGAAACACTTCCGCTCACGACCGGCGAGCTGCATCAGCCCCTCACGCGCCCGCAACTGCGTGGCCTCAGGCTCCGCGCCCGCCTTGGACATGCCGCCGCCAAGCATGGAGAGCATGGCCAGCGCGCCGTCCTTGCCGGAGCCGAGGAGCATCTTCACATCCTGCGAGTTCATGACCACACGGTCCCCGTGCTTCACGAGCACCTCGGGGGTGGCATGCTCCTCGCTCCAGACCATTTTCAAACTGGCCTGGCGGGCGGGGAACTGGGCCTCCAGCTTCAAATACTGCCAGCGTTCGGCATCGGCGAGGATGCAGGCCACGCTCCAGCTCGCCTCGATGCGGCGGTCGTTTTCATCCGGTTGCTCCACCACGCCACGCGCCAGCAGATCATAGACGGTCTGATGGTTCGGCTTGATGCGCCGGCTGATTTGGAAACTGGCGTGGCCGATCCGCTCGCGATGATGATGCAGATGCAGCGTACTGCCGAAGACATCCGACTGCCGCAAAAACAGGTCGATGACCATGCGTGGCGGCAGGGCGGCGAAACGGGAGGCCTCGGGGAAATAAACATCACGCACCAGCAGTCCGGACATCACCGCCCAGAAAAGCACCGCCAAAACTGCCGCCGCACGCCAGATCATTGCGGGATTTGTGTCAGGAAACCCCTGTCGTGGCAAGCACGGCGGCATTTCGGCGCAAAACTTTCTCGCCAGACAGCGCGGCTTTTGCCACGATGCGGTCATGCGCCCGCTGTTTGCCCTCTTTTTCTCCGCTTTGATCGTCTCCGCCGCCGAACCGCGTCTGCCGAATGTCGTGCTCATTCTGGCCGATGACCTCGGCTATGCCGATCTCGGCTGCTTTGGCTCTGAAAAGATCAAAACGCCGCACATCGACCGCATGGCGGCGGAGGGGATGAAGTTCACGAGCTTTTATGTGGCGCAGGCGGTGTGCAGCGCCTCACGCGCGGCATTGATGACGGGCAGCTATGCGAACCGGGTCGGCATGCAGGGCGCGTTGAATCACACGAGCAAGGAGGGCATTCATCCTGACGAACATCTGCTGCCGGAGATGTGCAAGACCGTCGGCTACGCCACCGGTGCGTTTGGAAAATGGCATCTGGGCACCTACCCGATGTTCAATCCGCTGCGGCATGGCTTCGATGAATTCCTCGGCATCCCGTATTCGAACGACAACACAAAGTTCCACCCCTCGCTGGCGAAGGAGATGCCTCCCCTGCCCTTTTACGACGGCTTGAAGGTCATCGAGACCGATCCTGATCAAAGCCAGTTCACGCGGCGCTTCACCGAGAGGGCCACGACTTTCATCGAGCGCAACAAAGGCCGCCCGTTCTTCCTCTACCTGCCGCACGTCATGCCGCATGTGCCGATCTTTGCCTCCGACGCGTTTCGCGGCCAATCCGCCGCCGGATTGTATGGCGATGTCGTGGAGGAGCTCGACTGGTCGGTGGGCCAGATTCTCGACGCCATCAAGCGCTGCGGCATCGAGCGCGACACGCTGGTGATCTTCTTCTCCGACAACGGCCCCTTCCTCAGCTACGGCAATCACGCGGGCAGCGCCAAACCGTTGCGCGAAGGCAAGCTGACCACGTTTGAAGGCGGCGTGCGCGTGCCGTTCGTCGCCCGCTGGCCGGGACGTGTGCCTGCGGGCCAGGTTTGCGATGAGCCGGTGATGGAGATCGACCTGCTGCCAACGATTGCCGCCTTGAATGGCGCGAAGCTGCCGGAGAAGAAAATCGACGGCCATAGCATCCTTGATCTGCTCGAAAGCAAAGCAGGAGCAAAGTCACCGCATAACGCGCTGCATTTTTACGGCGGCAGCGAGTTGCAGGCGATCCGCAGCGGTGAGTGGAAGCTGCATTTCCCGCATCCTTACATCACCGTGGATGGCGAACCAGGACGCGACGGCAAACCCGCGAAGTTTGGGCAGATGAAGCCGAAATCGATCACGCAAAGCGGCGTCGAGGGCATCGCGTCACGGCATGGCTACCGCGTGGAGAAGACGGGGCTGGCGCTCTACAACTTGAAGGATGATCCGGGCGAGACACGCGATGTGGCGAAGGAGCATCCCGAGATCGTGGAGCGGCTGCAAAAGCTGGCGGAACCGATGCGGCAGGAGCTGGGTGATGCGCTGCGGAAAGTGAAGGGCACCGCGAACCGGCCGCTGGGCATGGCGCCGTGAGCCGGAACGAGCTAAAGCTCGGGACTACTTTCTTTCGCGGGCGATCACCTCGCGGATCTTCTCCATACGGTTGTCGGGACTCGGGTGCGAGCTCATGAAATCGGAGCCGCCGGAGCCGCCGCCAGCCTCGGCGAGGATTTCCATCACGCCGATGAGCGCCTCGGGATTGTAGCCCGCCTGGAGCATGAAACGGACGCCGAGCGCGTCGGATTCGAGCTCGTCATCACGGCTGAACTTCATCACCTTGTATTGGGCGACCATGTTGGCGATGTGAGCGCCGGTGCTGCTGCTGCCATCCGAGAGCAGAATGCCGAGCCCCTGCGCCAGGCCGCTCCACAAGCGCGAATTGGCCATCTGCTCGTTGGAATGGCGGCCCACGACGTGCCCCATCTCATGGCCGAGCACCCCGGCGAGCTGGTCTTCTGACTTGAAGCGGCGAAACAAAGCCTCGGTGATGAAAATCTGGCCGCCGGGCAGCGCGAAGGCGTTCACGGTCCGCGCATCGGACAACAAATGAAATTTGAACTGATACGGCGTCTGCCGCGCCGCCGTGGAGGCGATCAGCCGTGCGCCCACTTTCTCGACCAACGCCCGCCCGCCGGCATCAGCGGAAAGGCCGCCCATCTCGCGGATCATCTCCGGCGCGGACTGCAAACCCAGCGCCACCTCCTCCTGCGGCGTGGCCAGGGCAAGCTTCTGAGTGCGTCCGGTGAACTCGTTCTGATAGGTCGTGGTGCCCATCCAGTGATAAACCAAGGTGCCGCCGATGATCAGCAGCGCGATGATCACACGCGGATTGAGAGCGCAGCCGCGGCGTCCGCGCGAGTCGCCATAAATGAGGGCTTGCCCGGCGCGAAAAAGACGTTGGATCGTGGGAATCATGCGCCGTCTTATACTTCATGGAAAAATCTTGAGCCAGCGTCCATTTTGCGGCATTGCAGACCATGTCGATGTTTCAGGAGCATGATCAGACAGTGAGCTGGGGCCACAAAGGCTCGCGGGCGGTGGTGACGCTCGCCTGTCTGGTGGTCGTGCTCGCCGGCATGAAGATCGCCGCCGGGGTGCTGGTGCCCATCGTGTACGCGTTTTTCCTCGCGGTGCTGAGCTATCCGCTGGTGCGCTGGCTGCGGCGGCATCGTGTGCCCGCCGTCCTGGCGCTGGGCACCACCATGCTGGTGAACCTGGGCCTGCTGGCAGGATTGATCACCGTGGGCGTGCGACTGCTGATCAGCTTCTGGGCGGACCTGCCGCGCTACCTGCGCGGGCTGGAACGTTACCTCAATGACGCCGCCGCCTGGCTGGAGGCCAATGGGGTCGAAGGCGCCAAGGCCACCGTGAGCGGCATCTTCGACTGGAACACCATCATCGGCTATGCCGCCCAGCAGGATGTGATAAAAAACCTCACCGGCATCGTGGGCTCCACTTTTGGCACGCTGGCCACGCTGGTGGCCAGCTTCATCATGATGCTCATCGTGATGATGTTCATCCTGATGGAGACGCATGGCACGCAGAGCCGTCTGCACGCGGTGCATCTCTCCGGCGGCCCGGATTTCGGCGGCCTGCTGCGTAGCGCGAGCGACATCCAAAAGTTCCTCGGCGTGAAAACTCTCATCAGCGCCCTGACCGGGCTGCTGGCGGGCTTCTGGTGCTGGTTCTTCGATCTGCAATACCCGCTGCTGTGGGCGCTGCTGGCCTTCCTGATGAATTACATCCCGGCGGTGGGCAGCACGGCCGCCTCCATTCCCGCCATCGTGGAGGCGCTGGTGCAGCACGGCACCTCGACGGCCATCTTCGTCGCCATCGGTTATGGCGGCATCAACTTCTGCCTGGACAACTTCGTGCAGCCCACGCTCCTCGGAAACCGCTTCGGCATCTCGCCGCTCGTGGTGATTCTCTCGGTCATCTTCTGGGGATGGTTGTGGGGGCCGCTGGGCATGTTCCTGGCCGTGCCGCTCACGATGGTGCTCAAGGTGCTGCTCGACAACAGCGCCGAGTTCCAGTGGATCTCTGTCGCCATGGCGAAGAAGAAAGTGCGCCGTGGCGAGGTGGAGGTGGCAGGCTATGACCTGCACCTCAACGAGGGTGAAACCATCGGCAGCGGGGCCAGCACGGAGACGCCGGGACGCGAGTGACGTCTCTGCGCAAAATGGCAGCACATTTGTGCCATCACGCCACTTCACCGCGAGGGTTGGAATGCTTCAAAACACGCCCCAGCCTACGCAAAACAAGCGTAGCGGCCCATGACGTGCCTGTGGCATGCTTTAAGCAAAGACATTCGTCATTCTGATTTCATCATTCGTCATCTCCCACCACCATGTCCCCCGAAAAATTCACCGTTAAGCTCCAAGAAGCCTTCAATGCCGCGCAGTCCCTCGCCACGCGGCATGGGCAGCAGGAACTGAAACCCTCCCATATCCTCCTCGCACTGCTCGAACAGGAAGGCGGCATCGCCACGCCGCTGTTTGAGAAGGCGGCGGTCAATCCGGCGGCGGCGCAGGGCTTGAAGGGCGGAGTCGAGGCCGTGCTCGCCAAGCTGCCGAAGGTGAGTGGTGGTTCCGGCGGGCTGTATCTCTCGAATGAGTTCCGCGAACTCATGACGAAGGCCGAGGACGAGCAGAAGAAGCTCAAGGACGAATACCTGAGCGTCGAGCACATCATCCTGGCCCTCTTCAAGACGAAGACGGAACTCTCCGACGTGCTGAAGCAGGCCGGGCTGACTTACGAGACCGTTTCCAAAGGACTCACCGCCGTGCGCGGCAGCCAGCGCGTGGTCGATCAAGATCCCGAGGGCAAATACCAGACGCTGGAGAAATACGGCACCGACCTCACCGCCCGCGCGAAGCAGGGGAAGATCGACCCCGTCATCGGTCGCGATGAAGAAATCCGCCGCGTCATGCAGGTGCTCAGCCGCCGCACGAAGAACAACCCCGTGCT
>DNXB01000356.1 GCA_003506995.1 Verrucomicrobiales bacterium | reverse complement strand
CGAGAAAGGCCGCGCCGATGATGGTGCCCTTCGCCGCCATCGGCACGTCGTTCTGTGAGGCGGTGGCAAACCCCGCCGGTCCGCCGAGTCGCTCGCTGCCTTTCATGCGCAGCAGTTCGGTGACGAAGAAATCCATCGGTTTGTTGTCCCGCAGCGACTCGTAAAGCCACCAGCGGAAGGGGCCGGTGTTGTTGAGCGTGGGATTGAGGATGTTGGGATTTTCCGCCAGCACATCCAGCCAGTAGCCCATCCAGTTGTCTGCCCATCGCGGGTCGTTCAAGAGCTTGTCGATCACCGTTTGGCGATCTGGATTCTTCTCGAAGGCTTCGATCTCCTCCAACGACGGCGGCACTCCGACCGTGTCGATGTAAACACGGCGCATGAAGGTCAGATCATCCGCCAAAGGTGTGAGTGTGAGGTGATCAGCGCGGATGTCCGGCCAGTGCGCGCCTTCTTTGATCCATTGCGTGAGCAGGGTGATCTCATCCTTGGTTAGCGACTTGCCTTTCGGCGGCATGATCTCGTCTTCGTCGTCGGTGGTGATGCGGGCGATGAGTTCGCTGGCGTCAGGATGGCCGGGTTTGATGGCGGCGGCAGCGTCCGCGAGGGAGTCCAGCTTCAGATCGCCTTTGGCCTTCGTTCCGCGATGGCATTCAGTACACTTGGCTTCGAGAATGGGCTGGATGTCTTTGAAGAAGTCGATGCTGCCCTTGTGCGAGTCCTGTGCCTTCACACCGGCGATGCGTGTGGCGATGAAATGGTCGATCTCGTTGCTGGCAGGAAAGTTTTGGGGAAGCTCCGGCACATGAACTGGCTCCGTCTTTGCCAGCCACGCTTTCGCTGCTTCGCGGCGCTTGGCCCAATAAGGATCGGACTTCGCACGCAGTTCGGCACGCTTCTTGGTGTTGATGACGTCGTAGTGAGCGTTGCGTTCCTTTTCGTATTCGGCCCAGGCCGCATCGTTGTAAGGCACCACGCGTTTTCCCGGTGTGACGAGCTGCCAGGTCTCCGTGCCCTGCTTGGACCAGGCGACGACGGTTTCACCGAGCTCAGGCCGGCGGATGCTTTTGCCGATGTAGCTGCCCACCAGGGTCTCCAACACGAAAAACTGCGGCTTGCCCGTGCCTTCAAACTCGCACCACGATTCGCGATTCCCCGGCGGGGCGAATCGGAAGTCTGGGCCGAGATTGAGATACTCATTCTGTTCGGCCACGAGATGATGACCGCTGCTGTCACTCGGTGGGAAAGGCGTGGTGAGCACGGTTTTGCCGTCGATGTGGAGATTCGTGGCCCCACGCGCCCGCAGTAGCAGGCGATGCTTTCCTTTCGGGAAAGTCACACTGGCGGCGGTCCGAAAAAGGAAGGGGATATGGCGATCTCCGCGCACACCCGTTTCCACATACTTCTGCGGCAGATCCAGGAAGCCGAACACGTCCTCCGTGTAGGTTTCACCGACTTTCGGCGGCTCATTCGGCCACGCGTTTGCGTCCGGCATGCCTTCCTCGGCCAGTTGCACGAGCACTCTTCCGGCAGGCACATCCTTTTTCGCGATGGGCGGCGGTGGCTGGACGAACTGATACTTCGACTTCAGCGCCTCGATGTCGATGGGACCTCGGTAGATGGCCACTTCGTCGAGCCAGCCATCGAACGAATGTGGCGCAGTCAGATTGTAACCACTGCCGACCACCAGCGCGTCTCCATCCGTCACGGGCGCACGATCTGTCGCACCGCCTGCGTCCCAGACGCCATCGGTGGGACGCCCGTCGATGAAGCCCTTGATGCTCTCCGGTTTGCCAAACGTGTAGGTCAGCGCGATGTGATGCCAGCCTTGGAGCGGCATGGTGTTGTCGGACCACCAGCGATGTCCATCGCCTTTTCTTCCCGGCTCGTCCGCGCTGTAAAACAGAAAGCCGATCTGAGCGCCGCCCTTCACCGTTTGCAGCCGCAGCGCGTAGTTCTGATTGCGATCCCCGAACTCTTTCGTCCCCAGCCGCCCTTTTCCGATGAGGTAGGGCACGCCACTGGCTCCAGGAGCCATCACCCACGCCTCCAGTGTGATGGTGTCATGCAGCCCAAATCGCAGCTCCGGCCTGTCTGCCACCTTCAGGGCCTTTTTGCCATCGCCGTTGAAACGCATGGCCGTGTTGTCCTTGGGGAAGCCGGGATGCCTCGGCGCTCGCGGGCCAGGTTCCTTGGCGTCTGCAAAACTCCATTGCATGACCGGCTTGGCGACGACCTTGTCGGAAACGTCGTTGCCCGCGCTGCTGTCGTTTTGAGCGAGTGCTGTGGTGGTGAAAAGGAGTGGGATGAGCAGTGCGGCGCGCGTCATGTCGCCCTACCTAACGGTGCTTCGAGCCGTCTTTCATTCTCCAGGCCCCCCACTTTCGTGAGGGGCTATACCTGCACCAACCCTCTTCGGATCGCCTCCGCCGTGGCCTGGGCGCGGTCATTGACTTTGAGCTTCATCAAAATGCGGCTGACATGCTGCTTCACCGTGTCTTCACCGATGCCAAGGGTGGCGGCGATTTCCTTGTTGGCGTTGCCCTGCGTGATCAGGGTGAGAATTTCACGCTCGCGGGGAGTGATCTCGGGCTCGGCGAGGCGGTCTTTGAGGCGTTGGGCGATGTCGGCAGGCAAACTGCGTTCGCCTTGGGCGACGGTGCGGATGGCGGCGAGGAGATCGTCGCGGGAGGAAGATTTTTGGAGATAACCCAGTGCTCCGGCCTTCAGCGCGGCCTGGATTTCTTCGTCACGGGCAAAGGTGGAGAAGATGAGGACGCGGGCGGCGGGATGCTCGCGAATCAATGCAGCAGTGGCTTCAATGCCGCTGATGCCGGGGAGCTGGAGGTCCATGAGGACGACGTCCGGCTTCTTCTTCGCAAAGAGCTTCGCCGCGTCTTCACCACGATCCGATTCGCCGACGACTTTAAGATCGTCTTCGAGTTCGAGCGATGCCACGAGGCCGCTGCGGACAACGAAGTGATCATCAATGAGAAGAAGGGTGAGCATGATCAAAGAGGAAGTGTCACGGTGACGGATGTGCCGTGTTCAGGTTGGCTTTCCCATCCGACTTCGGCGTGAATTTTGCGTGAACGCTCGCGGATGCCCATGCAGCCGAAGTGGCCAGGTTTGCCGGTGGTGGCGGCGGTGGGATCGAAGCCGTGACCGTTGTCGGTGATGCTGAGGGTGAGCTGCTTTTGATTGGCGGAAAGATGGAGGGTGATCTCGGTGGCTTGGGCGTGCTTGAGGGCGTTGGTGATGGCTTCCTGGGCGATCATGCGGAGATGATGCGTCACATGGGGAGGAATGGGAGGAATGGGAGTGATGTCGAGGCTGATGGCGACGCCCTCCGGGGCACGAGAGGCGAGGAGTTGGAGGGCTTCGGCGAGCGTGGTGGCGTGTTCGGTGTCGCGGAGATCGGAGACGAGGTTGCGGGCTTCGCTTTGGATGCGGGAGACGAGGCTGCGGCTGGTTTCGAGCAGGCTGCGGGCTTTGTCTTCGAGCGGGCGCGTGGTGGCGGCATCGAGACGAAGCGAGAGGCCGGTGAGTTCTTGCTCAAGCGTGTCATGGAACTCGCGGGCGATGCGCTGCCGCTCTTCAAGCGTGGCCTGCTGGACGATTTTGCGCTCAAGGCGGGTGATTTGGCGGCGTTGCTGAGTAATCCAGAACAACGTGAGCAGGATGAGCCCCGCCAGGATGGTGATGGCGATGACGAGACGTTTTGCGTTCCAAAACGGCGCGGTGCTAAGCACCTGGATGTCTTCCATGGAGCGCACCAGCAGCGAGGCGCGGTCAGGACTGGAGCGAAAACCTTTGTCCGTGGACGATTCGACGAGGCAGATGCCGGTGAGACGGCAAACCGAGCCGATGGCGAGCTGCGGTGCGGTGGATTGCAGCAGGAAGGCGCGGATGGGTGCGCTGCCGGAGGTGAGGCGCAGCTCGTAACCGTCATTGGTGCGGAAGAAATCGTTCAGGATGGCCGGTGCGTTGAGTTGGACGAGATCCGCGTCGTGGGAGCCGTCTTGGAACTCACGAAGCGAGACCATCGAGGCCGTGGGTGCTTCGGCTGGTTCAGTGGAAAGCACTTGCGCATCGGCCAGCGAGGCACTGAAGCCTGCCATGATGGGAAAGCCGGTGATCTCGGCGAGATGGCCGGGGGTGAGATGCACCGGCGTGGTGAGACGAATCGCGATGGAGGGTGACTGTGGCGGCTTGGGTGGCTCGTCCTTCGGTGTTTCGCGCGGAGGAGGTGGCGGAGTCGAATCGCGCAGAAAAACGCGACCGTCCGCGAACGCGACGAGCACGGTGCCGCGAATGCGGGCGCGGTGATGGGGCTCGTCGGCGGCACCGAAACGAAGCAGTGCCGCGACGGAGGTGACCGGCAGTGTTTCGGGAGGCTGCGCGGCCTGGGAGACCGTCACATCACTCCAATCCATGACACGCAGGTAGGGAAACACGAGCTGGCGGCGGTCATTGATGCCGCCTGCGGCGAGGGCGGTGATGCGGAGGCGGGCGTCGATGACGGCAGGGGCGGGTTCAGGCGGTGTATCGACCCGCACCTCGATCACGCGGCTGCCCATGGCCAGGCGCAGCAGGGAGCGGTTTTCATCCAGCGGCGTCAGCGTGCGGCCCAAACCTTCAACCAGGACTCTTTGGTAATGAAAACGGCCGGTGGCGAGGTCGTCATAGGTCGCCGGAGCGGCTGCGGGAGGCGCTGCGTGGCCGAGGATTTGCAGTTCGGTGACATCGACGCCGGGGAGGTAGAGTCCGGCGGTGGTGGTGCCTTTGATGCGTACCCGGTCGCCGACGCGGAGGTCGTTGCGGTTCGGTTTGAAGTGCAGGTGCGTGCCTGCGGTGTCGTCTTGTACCAAGACGGTGCTGCCGCTCTCCACGAAGCCGATGGTGGCGGTGAGATCGACGGGCAGCTTTTCCAACGAGTGCTCGTACGGCAGCGTGCGGATGTCGATGGCGCGGGTGAGCTCGGCTGTCGCCGAGAATGACGAAATCAGAATGACGAAGGACGAAAGAATGACGAAGCCAGAATGACGAAGGCGTGCGGTGAGTGATGCCGCACCCCATGGTTCGTCATTGGGCCTTCGGGCTTCTTTCGTCATTCGGATTTCGTCATTCGTCATTTTCAATCCTCCGTGGGATCGACGCCCTTTTGCAGCTTGCGCACGAGATCCTTCACCTCGTGGGCCTGGCGCATGTCTTTGAACTGCACTTCGATGCCGGCGTTGGCGGCGGTGGAGAAGTCGATGGTGCCGAGACCGAGCAGGCCTTTGAGACCGGACTCGTACACGTCGATGCTGCGGATGTCGCATATGCGCGCTTCTTTGGAACTGCGGCCGATGATGCCCCAGATCAGCTCCACGCGCTCGCGGGTGACGATGTAGTCGTGCGAGTAGCGGGCGATGCCGATGGCGATGAGCGTGGAGGTGGCGCACAGCAGCGCGATGACGGCGTATTCGAGCTGGATGGCCAGCAGCAGGCCGGCGGCGATGAGCAGGAGCAGGACGAGAAAGAGCGCCTTGGTGTAGCCGAGCCAGGAAGGATGGGCGTGGCGCAGGATGACCTCGCCGCTGGGCGTGTAACGATATTTTTCGTCTTCTTCCGGCTCCTCGTCTTCTTCGATTTCTTCCTCCTCGTCGCGAATGTCGTGGTCGGGGCTGATCTCGCGATATGCGGGGCGGTTCAGACGCGATTGAGTGACGGGGCGCATGCCGCTGACGAGCTCGCCCACGGTGTGGCTGAGGCCGGTGTCCTCATCCACGCACATCTCGCCGCGGGCGAGCGAACCCCGCGCGACGAGCGTGTAGAGGTCTTCTTTCGACAGCGGTTCGCCAAAGGCCGGATGGTTTTGCAGCGTGTAGCGGGCGGACATGGCGGAGGAAAGAGGCGGGGCAGGATTGCCCGCGCTACTTTCACTCTGCATCGGGCGCGGGCGGGAGCAAATCCTCGCGTTTCATTAAATCCGGCACCTTCAGCAGCAGCAGCTCGCCCTTGGGCGTGCGGATGATCTCGCCGAGGAAGGCGGTGAGGCGGTCCATTTCAGCGACAGCGGAATGGACCATGCTGGCGAGGATGCGGGTGTCGTGCCGGTGCGGCGGGAAGACGTTGGTGATGCGGAACATTACCTGGCCGCCGTCCCATTCGAGCTCGAAATTGCCGAGGTTCAGCTCCTTGTTCACGCGCATGAGCAGCTCGCACACCGGCAGGCGGTGGGTCGAGGGCACCTGGAGCGTGGAATTGGCCACGACACTGACGATGTGCGTCTCACCGAAGACCTGCATGTGTAGCGGGATCTTCGTGTGGTGCGCCTCGAAGTCGCACTCGATGACGTGGTGCTCCGGGATTTCGCGGTAGTGCCAGCCCATTTCCTTGAAGGTGCTGAGTGCGACGGCGTAAAGGGCGGACACGGGAAAATTAAAATTTGAGATCTCAGATTTAAAACCTGAGTGGTCGGGGCGGCCAGATTCGAACTGACGACTTCTTGCTCCCAAAGCAAGCGCTCTACCAGGCTGAGCTACGCCCCGTTGTCATTCCCGCCGTCCTGTGGAGAACGAGGGGCGGCGATAGTCGCCGTGAATCGCCGGGGCGCAAGAGGAAAGCTCAACAGATTCGTGAGGTGTGGGTGGTGGCAGGGAGCATGGAAGAACTGGGAATGGAGGAATGATGGAATGGAAAATGAGAGGAGCGGGCGGTGGCGGATGGTTCCGGGCCATTCCACCTTTTCCAGTTCCGCCATTCTCAGTTCCTCCCTTT
>DNXB01000255.1 GCA_003506995.1 Verrucomicrobiales bacterium | reverse complement strand
ACGAGATCAACCGTGCCACGCCGAAAACGCAGTCCGCGCTGCTTGAGGCCATGGAAGAGGGCAAAGTCACCGCCGACGGGGCCACGCATGCCCTGCCGGAGCCGTTCTTCGTCATCGCCACGCAGAATCNNACCGTTTTTTGATGCGGCTGGCGCTCGGTGTGCCGGATCGCACGGCGGAGCGCGCTTTGCTGGAAGGCCAGGAGCGTCGTGAGCTGCTGCGGGCGATGGAACCGGCCATGTCGGTGATCGAATTGCAGCAGTTGCAGGGCTGGACACGCGCGGTGCATGCCGCTCCGGCGCTGCTGGACTATTTGCAGGACTTGCTGGCCGCCAGCCGAGTGCAGGGGCACGGACTCTCACCACGCGCAGGCCTCGCCGTGCTCGCGGCGTCGCGTGCCTGGGCTTTGCTCAGCGGCAGGGCGATGGTTTTGCCGGAGGACATTCAAGCCGTCGCCTTTCCGGTGATGGCGCATCGTTTGGAGCATGCCATCGACGGCATGGGCGGTGTCGAGTTTGCCAAACAGCTCATTGCGGAAACGCCGCTGCCTTGAAGCGATGAAAACACGCGTCCGCTGGAACCGGCACACGCTGGCGCTCGCAGCCATCGTGGGCGGCATGTGGTATGCGGCGGAGGCGCAGTCGAATGGTGCGGCGCACCTCATCGCGTTGATCACAGCGGCGATNNGCCTTGTCGGGGGACGACCCACGGCGCAGGACGAGTCCAAACGCATTCCGGTGGAGCTGCGGGCCACGGGCGCGGTTTCGCCCTGCGGCTTGGAAGTGCTCGTCATCGGCGCGGAGACCTCGGTGTTTGTCGAGCGCGTGCCCTCAGGCCAGGCGGTGCTGGTGGATCTGCCGCCGCCAGCGCGGCATGCGGGCGGCGCGTTGCGGATCATGGTGCGCAGTGTGTATCCGCTGGGCTTGTTCACGGCGGAAGGGGTGATGCAGACTTCATGGGTGAGGCGCGTGCATCCCAAACCGGCGGGTGATCTGCCACTGCCCGCGCCCGATCACTCGCTGCAAGGCGATGCGGCGGTGGTTTCGACCGCGAGAGCACAAAGCAGCGGCGGTGATGACTTTGCCGGACTGCGGGAATGGCACGCGGGCGACTCACCGCGCCACATCGACTGGCGCGCGGCGGCACGCGGCGGTCCGCTCATGGTCAAAACGTGGAGTTCGAGCGTGGCAGGCGTTGTGGTGCTCGATTGGAAGGCGCTCACGCTCGACGAGGCCGCCCGCGCCTCACAGATCGCCCGCTGGATGGAGATCTGCGAGAGCGAAGCCCGTCCGTATGAGCTGCGGCTGCCTGAAATCACGATTCGCGCCGGTCTTGGGCCTGCTCATCTGCGCCGCTGCCTGGACGCGCTCGCCACGCAAGTGAGCACGGATGCCGTGGCGGCGGTTTCGGGTGATTTGCAGTCAGGGAAGGGGAGCGGCGAGATCAGCTTCGAGCAATCCACCTATCTGCCCGCGCGTCCGTTGCTGCTGCTGAGCCTGGCACTGCTGCTGGCGATCTGGCCGATGCATGGCTACATCGCCACGGCAGGGCTGGCGGTGTGCGCCTTGTGTTTGATCTGGCGTGGGGTGCTGCGCATGGGCGTGCCGCATGTGGTGGTGCGCGCCGGGGTCATCGTCGCGGGTATCTCAGCGGTTTGGTTTGAGTATGGCGAGATGCGCGGCATGGAGCCGGGCATCGCGCTGCTGCTGGTGCTGGCAGGCGCGAAGATCCTCGAAAGTCGCACGCCGCGTGAGTATCAGGTGCTGGGGCTGATCGGCTGGTTTCTCGCGTTTTGCGTCATCTTGCTCGAAAACCACCTCTCACGCTCGGCCTGGGTGCTGGGGGTGTTTTTACTCATCACCGGCTGCATGGTGCGCTTCCGCCGCAGCGCCCCTGGAGCGCGCGAACCGGCGCGGGTGACCGCCACGCTCTTCGCGCAGGCCGTGCCGCTGGCGCTGATGCTGTTTTTTGTGTTTCCACGCGGATTGCTCGATCTCAACGCCGCGCTGGGCCGCAGCCGGTTTGGACAGACGGGCATCGACAGCACGCTCGACCCCGGCGGCATCGCCCGGGTGGCCTTGAGCACCGACGTGGCCTTCCGCGTGCGTTTTCCCGATGGTGATCCGCCGCCGAACATGCACCGCTACTGGCGCTGCATCACGCTCTGGGAGTGCGAGGGCCTGCGCTGGACACGCGGCGAGCGCCTTGGCTACCGGGCGATGATTCCCGCGAACCAAAGTCCCAACGACGTGCGTCAGGTCATCGACCTGGAGGCGCATGGCCGGACGTGGGTGCCCGCGCTCGATCTGCCGCTCAGCGCCACGGGGCGCGGCATGCGTTTGTATCCTGAGTTCGATGAAACGCTCGTCTCGCCTGTGCCGGTGCGCAGTTCCGAGCGCATCGAGGTCAAATCACGCGTCGAACAGCCCCCGCTGCGTGATCTGCCGGATCAGCATCGCGAAGCCGCGCTGCAACTGCCTGAGGCGATTTCCCCACGGCTCAAACAGCTCACAGACTCGTGGGAGGCGGTCGCGCAAAACGATGAGCAGATCGTGCAGCTCGCCTTGAATCACCTGCGCACCCAGGGCTTCACCTACACGCTGGAACCAGGCGAGTACCCGGGGCCGGGCGGGCTGGAGGAATTCTTCCTGAGCCGCCGCACCGGCTTTTGCGAGCATTTCAGCGCCAGCTTTGCCACGCTCATGCGCATGGCGGGCGTGCCCTCGCGTCTGGTGGTGGGGTATCTCGGCGGTGAGTTTTCGGATCACAATGGCGGCTATCTCATCGTGAAACAAAGTGACGTGCATGCGTGGACCGAGGTCTGGCTGGAGCGTGTGGGCTGGTATCGCATCGACCCCACCGCGGAGCTGGCTCCCGATCGCGTGAACATCGACCTGCGCTCCTGGCTGGCCGGTGGCGCGGAGGCCGCCGAGCGCCGGCGCCGCAGCCTG
>DNXB01000407.1 GCA_003506995.1 Verrucomicrobiales bacterium | reverse complement strand
CGTTTCATGGTCAATGGCAGGCTCATGGGCACCTATCGCGGCCCGACCAGCCGTTTGCACACGAGCACGGCCTGGTCTGTGGGTCGTGATCCTGAGCAGGCGAGCATCGGCGGACGTGCGGTCACCTTCCACCGCGTCACCGTGCGGCCGCTGGGTACGGAATCGGAGAAACCGCCGCCGGCAACCGTCGTCGCCGTCCCCACCGACCCACGGCTGGCCCNNGCGCAAAAGCCGTTCCTGGCCGCCGTGGCCGCGCTCAACAAAAGCTACGTCGCCAACGGCATCGCCCGTGCGCAGGCACAAGCCAACGGCAGGAGCGATGAAGTCGCCGCGCTGGATGCGGAGAAGGCCGCCGTCGAGAAAGGCGCGGGCGTTCCCGCCGAAGACGCAGCAGACACGCCCGAATCCCTCAAAGCGCTGCGCGGCACCTACCGCGCGGCATTCGCCAAACTGGAGGCGGATCGCGCGAAGGCTGCCGCGCCACTTTATGACATCTACGTCAAGGCGCTCAATGCCTACGTCATCGAACTCACCCGCGCGGACAAGATCAAGGAAGCGCAGGAGGTGCAGGCACTGCGAGTGCGGATCGCCACACAGAAATAGCGGCTCGTCGCAACCGCCAGCCCTGACATCCTGCTTGCCGCCCCGGAACACCATCTGCTAGTCTTCACCGGGGCTTGTCAGCCCCTGCGATTCTCATGAGCACCACCTCTACCTCCTCCAAGCCCTCCGGCGGCTGGCAACCTCCAACGCTGGAGGAAATGCAGGCCATGCTGCCGCAGTATCAGTTCGAGTGCCTGCTCGGTCGTGGTGGCATGGGCGCCGTTTACAAGGCCGTCCAGGTCTCGCTGGACCGGCCGGTGGCCATCAAGGTGCTGCCTGTCGATTTGATCGACGACGCCGACTCCCAGTTCGCCGAGCGTTTCAAAAACGAGGCGCGCACGATGGCCCGAATGAATCACCCCTCGATTGTCGATGTCTATGATTTTGGCGAAACCCAGACCGGCCTGCTCTACATCGTCATGGAGTTCATCAACGGCACCGACGTGGCCCAGATGATCGCCGCGCAGGGCAAGCTGCCGGAGGACTACGCGCTCTCCATCACCGCGCATGTCTGCGACGCGCTGAACTACGCGCACCGCAACGGCGTCATCCACCGCGACATCAAACCGGCGAACATCCTCATCAACATGGAAGGCGCGGTGAAGGTGGCGGACTTCGGCCTCGCAAAACAAAGCGATGCGGGCCAGAGCGGCCTCACCAAGACCAACATGGCGATGGGCACGCCGGATTTCGTCGCCCCCGAGGCGCTGATCCCCGGCATTCCGCTCGATGGCCGCGCCGACTTGTATGCCATCGGCGTGATGCTCTACCAGATGCTCACCGGTGAAATCCCACGCGGCATCTGGAGCCTGCCCGGCACGAAGCTCGGCACCGATCCGCGTTTTGATGCCATCATCACCAAGGCGATGCAGACGGACCGCGAGGTGCGTTATCAAAGCGCCGCCGATCTGCGCCGCGATCTCGACACCATTTTGACGCTGCCGCGTGCCGCATTAGTGGCGCAGCAGCAGGCTGCCGCCGAGGCCACGGCGCGTGCGACGCAGGCTCAGAAACAAGCGGCCAGCGGCCCGCAACGGCGAAGCCCCACGCCGCCCGCTCAACATGCGCCGCCTCCGGTCAAAAAGTCCAGCCTCGGCCCCATCATCGGCATTGCCGCCACGGTCGTGCTTTTGGCAGGGCTGGTTTATGTGCTGAAACCACCTGCCAGGAAGCCTGCGCCGCCAGTGGTGGCATCCACTTCCGAGCCTTCGGACGCCAATGCTCCCGCGCCCATGCCTGAGTCCGCGTCTGCTCCCACACCGGCGCCCGCTGCCACCACGGACAGTGCTGGTTTTTCCCATTTCGCCCCCACCGCCCAATGGCGTGATGAACTGGCAGGCACGGATGCCTGGGGTCCGGCCTGGAAGCGTGCGGGCGGTGAAATGCACGTCGTGGAGTCCAAGAATACCATGCGCGTCTTTGCCGACCTGCGCCAGGACTCCGGCCTGCGCGTCCGCTTCCGTTCCCAAAGTGACGCCGCCTGGCTGGACCTCATTCAGCGCCTCAACAAAGTAGGAATAGGTCCGCGTTATGTGATCACTGTCTGGACGAAGGAAAAACTCGACGGCTCGCTTGATCTTCTTCCCCTCAAGAAAGATGGGGACAGGCGCACACTGGCTCCTCTCAAGAGCCATCCACCGCTGGGCACCGGCACCGAGCACACCGCCGAGCTCTATGCCATCGGCGACCGCCTCACCTTCTTCTTTGACGGGCAGTTGCTGAGCGAAGTCCAGGACACCACTTTCACCGAAGGCTTTCCCGGTGTTTATGCCAATCATGGCATCGAGCTCATCCGCGTGGAGACGGCCGTGCTCGACCCGCAGAACTCGGAGCCACCACCCACCGATGTGCTCACCTTCGGCGGCCACCGTTATCAGTTCTCGCCTGAAAAGCTCACCTGGGAGGAAGCCAAAGCCAAGGCGGCAGCCGCAGGTGGTCATCTGGTCACAATCACCAGCGCAGAGGAGAACCAATGGGTCTTGGACACCTTCGTCACCAAGCTGCAAGGCAACACTTCCCTGTGGCTCGGCGGCACCAACGACAATCCAACACGACAGTGGACCTGGATCACCGGCGAGCCCTTCACCTTCACCGCCTGGGCTGGGAAAGAGCCGGGCGGATCGCCGGACGAGACCGCGCTCTGCTTCTTGCAACAGGGCCGGGGCTGGGGAGACATCCGCCCCAACGGCATCGGCCAGGCCGATCGACGTGGCGGCTACCTCATTGAATGGAATGACGCAGGCACACAGCCGATGCCTGCCCCTGTCGCCAGCAGCTCGCCTGCCATGGCGACGTCAGTCCAAACGCCAGCCCCAACACCCGCGCCACCGGCATTGGCTGGAGGCTTGAGTGAGGCGGATCTCGCCAGTCAGCAAAAGGCCGCCCTGCTCGCCGCCCACCCGCTTCTCGCCAAGCTCGAATCCGGCTTCCGCTCACGTTTTGAAGCCGACGCGCAAAAGCCCTTCCTCACCGCCCTCGCCGCGCTGAATCAAAGCTACGTCAGCAATGGCATCGCCAAGGCCCGTGCCGCCGCGCAAGCCAAAGGCGATCTCAAAGGCATCATCGCCCTCGATGCCGAAAAGACCCGCGTCGAAAAAAACGAAGGCGTCCCCGCCGAAGATGACGCCGACACGCCCGACTCGCTCAAAACCCTGCGCGGCACCTACCGTGCCGTCCTGGCCCGACACACCGCCGAGCGCGATGCCAGGGCCGCTCCGCTCTACGACGTCTATGTCAAAGCGCTCGACGCCCACATCGCCGACCTCACCAAAGCGGACAAACTCGACGAGGCACAAAAGGTAAAAGCGTTGCGGGATGACATTGCCGCGACGAAGCCGCAAATAGCCTCCGCTGCGGCCGTCACCAAACCTGCGGCACCCGCATCAACAGCCACCGCGCCTCCCGCCACCACCAAACCTGCCACCACCTCCGGCAGCACCTGGCGCACCGCCGCTGATTTCCTCGTCAGCAACGGCGGCTCCTTCGTCGCATCCAAAAATGGCGTCAATTCCCAGGTTCTCACCGCGAAGGAAATCCCCTCCGGTCGCTTCGACATCCTCGAGCTCAACCTCGACCGCCTCAACTCCGTGCTGCCTCCGCTCAAGACCCAGGAAATGGCGGCTCTCAACGGCCTGCGTGATCTGCGCCGCGTCAACATCCGCCCGGTGCAGCCCGGACTCGAAGACGCCGCCTTCGCCTTCCTCGCTGGCAATGACGAATTGAACTGGCTCAACCTCGAAGGCGTGCCGGATGTCACCGACGCGATGCTGCCGCACCTCGCCCCGCTCAAAAAGCTCGAATACCTCGCCATCCAATACGCCACCAAGTTCACCGGCCAAGGGCTCGACAAAATCGCCGGGGCAGCCTCCATCACCACGCTCGAGTTCCTCGCCTGCGAAATCACGGACGAGGGCATGAAAGCCATCAGCACCTTCAAAAAGCTGCAAAGCCTTCGCGTCACCTCCCCCAGGGTCACCACCGCCGGTTTCGCCGCAATCACCGGCCTCAAAACGCTCACCTCTCTCACCCTCAGCGGCACCGCCTTCGACGATGAGGCCGTCGGCTTTATCTCTGCCATGACCGGCCTCACCAATCTCGACCTGGGCGGCACCAAAATCACCGACGCAGGCCTCGCCAGGCTCAAATCCCTCAAAAAACTCACCGCTCTCAACCTGGGCGGCACCGCCGTCAGTCTAGTCGCAGCGGCGGAGTTCCAGAAAAACATGCCGCAGTGCCGGGTGAACCGCTGACTGCTCCGCTCAGCCCGGAAAAAGCTCGCGCACAACCTTCTCGCGATGCGCGAAGATGCGATCCAACTGCGGCTTCACGAGAAGCGGATGCGCCAGATCACCCAGAGGGGCAAAGGGCAGCACATACGTCGCCTTGTCCTCCATCTCCATCCGCCCGTCCCCCAGATCATGAAACGCATGCTCATGATGCCACACCGCATACGGCCCCACACGCTGCTCGTCGATGAACCTCACGCCCTCCTCCACCAGCGTGATCTCTGACAGCCATGTCATCGGAATCCCCAGCAAAGGCCGCACGCGATACGCGATCATCATTCCCGCGTAAATCTGCTGCGGCAGATCATGAGTCACAACCTCAAATCCCAGTTCCGGCGGCGTGATCTTCGCCAAGTTGCGTGGGTTCGAGAAAAACGCCCACGCCTCCGCCATGCTCGCCCGGATGATCTGCTTCGTGTGCAAGGTGTGAACGGCCATGCAGCGGATTACGTCCTGCACAAGCATCGCAGCGCTTCTTTCGCAGCCCCTTTGACCCTTGGTTGAACTCCTGGCTTCCCGGCATGCCCAATCGGTGCTTGCCAGATGAAATACTGACCCGGATGGTACCCGCATGAACAGGAGCAACTTCCATCTCTGGATCGTCGGAGCCATTATGCTCTACATCGGCTGGATCGTGTTCGACATGAACCGGCCGGGATCGTCTTCGGGCGGCACCACGTCCATTTCCGCCGTGCGCACGGCGAAGGTGCCGGTGCTCGTCGAGTTTTACGCCGACTGGTGCGGCCCGTGCAAAGTCGTCGGCCCGATGGTCGATGAACTTGCGCAAGAATTGAAGGGCAAGGCGCTCGTGATCCGCATCAATGTGGATGAAGACCCGAAGCTGGCCCGCGAGCACGGCGTGCGCGGCATTCCCGCCTTCATCGCCTACAAAAACGGCAAGGAGACCGGCCGCGAGGTCGGCGGCATCCCGAAGGAGCGCATGCGGCAGTTGCTGGGGCTGTGAAGCCTTACGCCAGGAGCCTTTGGACGAAGGAACAACCCGCGTTCGTCGTTCCCACGGCATGATTCGTCTTGGATTGGCCCTCATCCTCTTCGCTCTTTGCCCTGCGTTCTTCTTGTCCTCCGTAGCCTTGGCGAAGGAGGGCGCGGAAAAGCCGAACATCCTCTACATCCTCGCCGATGATCTTGGTTACGGCGATGTGCAGTGCCTGAATCCGCAGCGCGGGAAGATCGCCACACCGCACCTCGACAAGCTCGCGTCACAGGGCATGACCTTCACGAATGCGCATAGCGGATCATCCGTCTGCACACCCACGCGTTATGGATTGCTCACGGGGCGTTACGCTTGGCGCACACGCTTGCAGGCAGGCGTGCTCGATGGTGGCAATGACGAGCCGCTCATCGCCGCCGACCGACTCACGGTGGCAGGTCTGCTGAAGGCGCAGGGCTACACCACGGCCTGCATCGGCAAATGGCACCTTGGTTTTCAATCGAAGAGTCAGGCTGCGAAAGGCGACAAGAAGAAAGGCATGGGCAATGCCGGGCTGCCAATCGGCGCGGAGATCATCGGCGGACCGGTGACGCGTGGCTTTGATCTGTTCTGGGGCTGCTCGAATGCGCGCACCATGTCCGCCTTGATTGAGGGGGATCGTGTCATCGAGACCATCGAGCCGGTCACCATGCTGCCGCGCCTTGGGAATCGGGCCGTGAGATATGTGCAGGAGCGCGCTGCGGAGGCAAAAGCCGGAAACCCCTTCTTCCTCTACCTGCCGCTCACCTCGCCGCACACGCCCATCCTGCCCACGCCAGAGTGGCAGGGAAAGAGCGGCCTCGGTGACTATGGCGACTTCGTCATGATGACCGATGCCATCGTCGGCGATGTGCTCACCGCGCTCGATCAAGCAGGTCTCGCGGACAACACGCTCGTCATTTTCACCGCCGACAACGGCTGCTCGCCCCAGGCTGGCACTGAAAGGCTCGAAAAGCAGGGTCATTTCGCCAGCGAGCGGCTGCGCGGCTACAAGGCGGACATTTGGGACGGCGGGCATCGGGTTCCGTTCTTTGTCCGCTGGCCGGGCAAGGTGAAAGCAGGCACCAAAACCGACCAGCTCATCTGCCACACCGACTTCATGGCCACCTGCGCTGAAATCCTCGGCGTGAAACTGCCAGACACCGCCGCCGAGGACAGCATGAGCCTGCTCCCCGCCTTGCTCGGCACCGAGAACGCCGTATCACGTCAAAACGTCGTTCATCACAGCATCAGCGGCCGCTTTGCCGTGCGTGAAGGCCCTTGGAAGCTGTGCCTCTGCCCCGGCTCCGGCGGCTGGGGAAAACCCGGCGATGCCGAAGCCGCCAAACAAGGATTGCCCAGCGTGCAACTCTATGATCTCAGCACCGACATCGCCGAAACGAAGAACCTCAGTGCCGAGCACCCCGACATCGTCGCCAAGCTAACGCGGCAGCTTGAAACCAGCATCGCCTACGGTCGCAACACGCCTGGGGCGAAGCAGGCCAACGATGTCGAGATCGACATCCTGAAGACAAAGAAGGGCAGAGCGGTGAAGGAGTGAAGAGCCCTTCAGGCCTGACGGCTTCAAGGGGATCACCGGCTTCCGATGAGAAGAGCTCGATCTTCCTGACATATGCAGGGCTTGAGTTCGTTCCCCAGAGATGTTCCGACTTCCCGCCATCCTGCTGGTTGCCTCCGCTTTTGCCGCCGTGCGGCCCAACATCGTCATCCTCTACGCCGATGACATGGGCTATGGCGATCTCGGAGTGCAAAATCCGCAGTCAAAGATTCCCACGCCGCATCTGGACAAGCTGGCGCAGGCGGGCATGCGCTTCACGGACGCGCACAGCTCCTCGGGCATCTGCACGCCGAGCCGTTATGCGCTGCTGGAGGGGCGCTACCACTGGCGGAAGTTTCACGGCATCGTGAACTCGTTTGACCAGCCGGTCATGGATGATGAAAAGCTCACCATGGCGGAGATGCTGAAGGCGCAGGGTTACCAGACCGCCTGCATCGGCAAATGGCATCTCGGCTGGGATTGGAACGCGATCAAGCACCCTGGAGCTGAGCCATCGCAGGCGAAGGGCAAAGGCAAGGGTGGCGCAGGTTTCGCGCCGGATGCGTTCGACTGGAGCAAGCCGATCCCCGGCGGGCCGTTGTCTCACGGATTCGATCATTACTTCGGCGATGATGTGCCGAATTTCCCGCCCTACGCCTGGTTTGAAAATGATCGCGTCATCACCACGCCCACCGTCGCGCTCACCACCACCGCGCCGACGGCGGAAGGAAGCTGGGAGGCTCGTCCCGGTCCTGCGGTGAAGGACTGGGATTTCTGGGCGGTGATGCCCACGCTCACGCAGAAGGCGGAGGAATGGATCGGGCGGCAGAAGCAGGACACGCCGTTCTTTCTCTACTTCCCCTTCACCTCGCCGCATGCGCCCATCGTGCCGACGCAGGAGTTCACCGGCAAATCAGGCGCGAACGGCTACGGCGACTTCATGGTGCAGACCGACGACACCGTGGGACGCGTGCTCGCCGCGCTGGAGAAGCACGGCTTCGCGGACAACACGCTCGTCATTTTCACCGCCGACAACGGCCCGGAGCACTACGCGTATGAGCGCGTGAAGAACTTCGGGCATCGCAGCATGGGCCCGCTGCGCGGCTTGAAGCGCGACATCTGGGAAGGCGGCCATCGCGTGCCCTTCATCGTGCGCTGGCCCGGTGTGGTGCCTGCGGGGAAGGTGAACGACGGCCTCATCAGCCAGATTGATCTCTTTGCCACCATCGCGAGCATTGTCGGCAGCAACATCCCGGCTGGCAGCGCCGAGGACAGCTTCAATCAGCTTGCCCTCATCAAAGGCGCAGGCCCGAGTGCGCGCGCCACCGTCGTCCACAACACGAATCCCAACGGCTACGCCCTGCGTCACGGCGACTGGGTGCTCATCGAGGCCAAAACCGACGGCGTCAGCAAGGTTCCCGCATGGTTTGATGAGGCGAACGGCTACACCGCAAAAACCCAGCCCGGCGAGCTTTACAACCTGCGCGACGATCTCTCGCAGCAGCACAACCTGCATGCCGAGAAGCCAGAGAAAGTCGCTGAGCTGAAAGCGCTGCTCGCCAAGGTGCGGGAGAAAGGGCAGGTGCGATGATTCATCCGCTCAATTCTTATCTGTCCGGTTATGATCTCACGATGGAGGCATTTTCCTGAGGAACCCATCCCGACCATGAAACACACGCTCGTCACAGTCATTTCGTCATTCGTCATTCTGGTTTCGTCATTTGCTGCGGAGCAGCGGCCCAATATCCTCTTCCTCTTCGCCGACGATCAGTGCTACGAAACGATTCGTGCTTTTGGTCACACGGACATCGACACGCCGAACCTCGACCGCCTCGCCGCGCGGGGCACGACGTTCACGCGGGCTTACAACATGGGCTCGTGGAGCGGTGCGGTGTGCGTGGCCAGCCGCACGATGCTGAACACCGGGCGCAGCGTNNGTTTACAAGACGACCGACAAGGAACGCCAGTCCGGCGTGCTCTGGTCGCAGCTCATGAGCAAGGCCGGCTACAAGACCTACATGACCGGCAAGTGGCATGTGCAGACCGACGCCTCGAAGATCTTCGACATGGCCATGGACGTGCGTCCCGGCATGCCGAAGACCGTTCCCACCGCCTACAATCGCCCCATCGCCGGGCAGACGGATTCGTGGAGCCCGTATGACAAGTCGCTCGGCGGATTCTGGGAAGGCGGCAAGCACTGGAGCGAGGTCGTGCATGATCACACGATCACGTTTCTGAAGGACGCGAAGCAGCAGGAGAAGCCCTTCTTCATCTATGCCGCGTTCAATGCGCCGCATGATCCGCGTCAGGCNNTTCATCGACATGTATCCGCTCAGTCGCATCGCCATGCCCGCGAGTTTTCTGCCCGAATACCCGCACAAGGATGACATCGGCTGCTCCCACAAGCTGCGGGATGAAAACCTCGCGCCGATGCCGCGCACGGAGTTCGCGGTGAAGACGCACCGCCAGGAATACTACGCACTCATCACGCACCTCGACGTGCAGATCGGCAAGATCCTCGACGCGCTGGATGCGAACGGCCAGGCCGACAACACCTGGATCTTTTTCACCGCCGACCACGGCCTCGCCGTCGGGCATCACGGTCTCATCGGCAAACAAAACATGTATGACCACAGCGTGCGCGTGCCCTTCCTCGTCGCCGGTCCCGGCGTGGCGAAAGGCGCAAAGAACGATGCCGCCATCTACCTGCAAGACGTGATGGCCACCGCGCTCGATCTCGCCGGAGCCGAGAAGCCAAAGCACGTCTTCTACAACAGCCTCCGCCCGCTTCTGAGCGGCGAGCAAAAGCAATCGAGCTACGAATCCATCTATGGTGCCTACCTCGATCTCCAGCGCGCCATCACGCATGATGGATGGAAGCTCATCGCGTATCCGAAGGCCAAAGTGCTCCGCCTCTACCATCTCGCCGAAGATCCGCAGGAGATGAACGACCTCGCCGCGAAGCCCGAACATGCCGCGATGAAAAAAAGCCTCTTCGACCGCCTCGTGAAGCTCTCTGCCGACCTCGGCGACAAGGTCGATCTGACCACCGTGCTCCCATAACATATCCATCACCATGCATCGCTTCGCCGCTCTTTGTCTGGGCCTCTTCGCCCTCAGCCCTTCGCTCTTCGCTGCTCCGCCGAACGTCCTGCTCATCATCACCGACGACCAGGGCTACGGCGACTTCTCGATCCACGGCAATCCGCACCTGCAAACGCCGCACATTGACAAACTCGGCAGCGACGGCGTGCGGTTTGAGCGGTTTTATGTGAACTCGTTTTGCGCGCCGACACGCGCCGCGCTGCTCACCGGAC
>DNXB01000406.1 GCA_003506995.1 Verrucomicrobiales bacterium | reverse complement strand
GCTATTCACCGGATAGGCTCTAAGGCGTCCCGAATGCATTCTGGTAGCGGGCTACATACTTTTATAACAAAGTCGCGAAACTCGTTTTCGTGGCGAAAAACAGCGAAGTGGTACGCTAGAGTTAAAATTTTCAAAACTTCCTTTGAGCAAGTTTCAGCAGGAAGGAACTCACGTATCTTGGCTATGCCTTTCTCGACATAAATAGTGTTCAACGCTTGCTCAGTGAACGATTCAGGATCGGCGCTCATAAAAAGATGACGATTTTCTATTTGTTAAAATGCGGCTTTCAGGAGTGCTCCAGCCGCAGCAAATGATGCTGGGTCATCGGCTATGCCGGCATCGTGGCGGTTCACGACTTTGGCGAGGCCAAAGGCGGCCTGCTCTACATCGTGATGGAATACGTCGAGGGCACGGACGTGGCGCGGATGATCGCCAAAGAGGGCCGCCTGCACACCGATCACGCCATGGCGATCACCGCGCATGTTTGCGATGCGCTGCAATACGCGCACGAGCGGGGGATCATCCACCGCGACATCAAGCCCGCGAACATCATGGTCGGCTATGACGGCGTGGTGAAGGTGGCCGACTTCGGCCTGGCGAAGATGACGCACAGCAACGCCTCTGGCCTGACACAAAGCGGCATGGCGATGGGCACTCTGCATTACATGGCCCCGGAGGCCCTCATGCTCGGCAGTGCGGTGGATCATCGGGCCGACATTTATGCCGTGGGCGTGATGCTTTACCAGATGCTCACGGGCAAAATCCCGCAGGGCATGTTCAAGCTGCCCAGCCTGCAAATCCCCGGCCTTGATCCGCGTTACGACCTGATCATCACGAAGGCGATCATGGAAGACCGCGAAGCGCGGTATCAAAACGTTGGAGAGATGCGGCGTGACCTCGACGGCATCCTCACGCAGCCGGTGGCGAAGGTGGAGCCTGAAGTGTCCCAAGTTCCCGCCGCTTTGCCCACGCAGGCGCGTCCGCAGCGCCCTGCTGGTCAGTCGTATCGTCCGCCGCAGCTTGCGGTGCATGCGCCCATGCCCAAGTCATCCAATGGCTGGCTGGTTTGGGTGATGTTGGGCGCGTGCGCTCTCGGTGGCGGCTATTTTTGGATGACATCGAAGTCACCCAAGCCAGACAGCCCAACGGCAATCGCAGAGGCATCTCCCCAAGCATTGCCGCCCAACCCGTTCGAGGCGGTTGATCCGCCGGACCAGCCCATGCCACCGGCCTCTGTGGCACCAGTGCAATCATCCACAGCCATCGTCCCAACGCCTGCTCCATCCCCCCCCGCGTTCGACTTGCAGCAGCTTCCCGACTTCCGCATCCGCATCGCCAACTACCAGAAGGCACGGCATGCCAAGCTCAGCGCCCTCACCGCCCGGTATCGCGCAGCGCTCACCGACTCCCAAAGCAGTGCGCCAGCCGATGCCGCCGCCTACACCAGCGCGTTGACTCAAGCCGCCGCGCTGATGACGGAGATCGAGAAAAACCTCACCGCCACCGAGGTCAAGCCACTGTCAGTGCTCGCGGCGACAACCGGCCCTGTGCCACAGCGGTTGAAAGAGCTGCGTGACATCTTCGGGAAAGAAACTGTCAAACTCGAAACCGGACTGGCGACCGATCTGGATCAATCACTGTCCGTGGTGCAGGCTTCACTAACACAGGCAGGCACACTTGATGCCGCGAGTGCGGTCGAAGCCTATCGCAAACAACTCTCAGCGGTGGCATTTATCATGGCTGGCTCCAGGCCGGCAAACGCGGTTCCCGTTGTTGCCTTGCCGACCGATCTCATGAACCTCGCCGAATGGCAGCGGCAAGGGGATGCGGAATGGGAGATCGAGGATGGGGCGTTTGTTTCACGCCCCAGTCCGCAGGGGCACCTGCATCGCACGCTTGGCTTCGATGATTTTGAGCTGACCGGCGAGGCCCGGACCAGCGCGGAGGGCAACGGCGGCATCTGGGTCTGCGCGGCTTCCATGAACCTCGAAAATCCGGGCGGTTACGAGTTTCAGGTCTGTGGATCGGTGGCCTCGGGCGGGAAGTCCAAAACGGGCAGCCTCTTGATCGGCAGAGCCCTCGTCTCCATCCTCGACAGCGAAGTTCCGGACAACTCCTGGGTCGCGTTTCGCATCCGGCGGGAGGGAAGCACTCTTCAGGGCTGGCTGGACGGGCGGCCAACGTTCTCGACGACACTGCTGCCTGAGTCCGAGCGTGCTCTGGGTCGCATCATCGCCCTTCAGCGTTGGGACAAGGCAGGCACCGTGAGTTATCGAGGGTTGAAAGTCACACCGCTGAAAAAAGGCGTGTCCGTGATCCCGCCATCAGCTTCGCAGTCGGCTCCGGCTTCCTCCTCAGCACCTTCTGCTCTGACCACACCTCAGGTGTCAGCCACAGCAGGCCCGACGGTGAATCTTCTTCAGGCCACCAAAGACAAACCCTTCGTGAACTCCCTCGGCATGAAGTTCGTTCCAGTGCCGGGAACGAAGGTGCTGATGTGCATCCATGAAACGCGGCGGCAGGATTACACGGCTTACGCCAATGAAGCCCCCGCTGTGGACGGTTCATGGCGGAACCAGCAACGCTTTGGTATTCCCTGTGGTGACAAGGACGATCATCCGGTGGTCAACATGAACTGGTATGACTCCGTGGCGTTCTGTGCGTGGCTCGGCAAGAAGGAAGGCAGAACCTACCGCGTGCCCACTGATGAGGAGTGGAGCGTTGCAGCAGGACTGGGGCGCAAGGAGCGGTTCGGCAAAGGCATCACACCGGAAATGCTGAGCGAAAAAGAGCAGACCGAGTTTCCCTGGGGCGGAGACTTCCCACCGAAGCCCCAGGACCAGGCCGGGAACTACGCCGACAGCGCCTGGCACGAGAAATTCCCCGCCGATCCCTACATTGAGAGTTTTACGGACGGCTTCCCCACGACCGCGCCGGTGATGAGCTTCAAGCCGAACCAGCTTGGTCTCTATGACATGGGCGGCAACGTCTGGGAATGGGTGGAGGATTGGTGGAATGCCTCCCAACAACACAAGGTCCGGCGCGGGGGATCCTACCAAATGAGCATCCGCACCGATTTGCTCTCCTCCTGCCGCCACCATCACGCACCCATGGCTCGCGGCACCCCGCATGGCTTCCGCGTCGTCCTCGAACTGCCCTGATTCGAATCTCTTCGCCCTTTGCCCTTCGCTCATCCTGCCGTTTTTCTTCTCGCCAGCCCTTCCCGCCTACGCTTTCCTAGGCCGATCCTCTCTCCCGCGCATTGCGGCGCGCACCTCTTGCGGTAACATTGTCTCATGACCAAACACAATCCTTTCCCTGGCATGAATCCGTTCCTGGAGCGGCACTGGTCGGATGTTCACACGAAGCTGATCGCCTACATCGCGGAGGCTCTGGCGGAGCAGCTTCCTCCAGACCTCAGCGCCCGAAGCGAGGAGCGGGTGATATTGCATGATCCCTCGGCGCTGGGGGACAGCCTGCGCGCCGACGTGGCCGTGGTGGAGTCCTGGAAGCAGGGCGTCGCTCCGCAATGGCAGCCTGAGTCCAGGCCAGATGGCGGCATCATGGCCGCCGAGCCGCAAATCGTGCTGGTGGACGAGGAAACCGAGCGCTGGCTGGAGATCAGGAACGCTCACGGCGAGCTGATCACCGTCATTGAGGTGCTCAGCCCTTCAAACAAAGGAGCGGAGCAAGCCCACTACTTCGAGCGGCGGGACAGCTACATTGCTGCCCATGTCAATTTGGTGGAGATCGACCTGCTCCGTTCCGGCAGGCACACCGTCGCCGCTCCATTGGCTGGCATTCGTCGGCCGACAGGTGCGTTTTACCTGACCTGCGTCACCCGCGCCAGCTTCCGCACGCGGCGGGAGGTCTATGTCACTGGTCTGCGTGAGGTCCTGCCGAACGTGCGCATTCCGCTCCGCCAGGACGATGCTGATGTGCTTCTCCAGTTCCAGCCCATCATAGACCGCTGCTATCGTGCAGGCAGCTATTGGAACGCCGACCACACAAACGTCCCCGGCCCGCCGCTGAGCGCCGACGACGCGGCCTGGGTGGCCGAGCAGGTGAAGGCCGCAGGCATGGCGGGCTGAAAAAAAATCAACTTTCGCTGTAACCCGCCGCCAGCATCTCATTAGAATCCTGTAAACACGGTCATCACACACTCTCAAGCTCAGGTTCCCTCCCGCCGCATGTCCTCCTCCGCTCTCCTGAAGAAATCTGACGCTGTCATCGAATGGTATTGGTCCCACGGCATTCGTCGCGACGATCCGCGTTACTCGGTGTCGCGGGGCAACTGGCTGGACGCGGTGTATCGCGTGCGGGGCACGGCGCGGACGATCAGCAAAGGCGAAAGCTCGGCGAAGCCGGTGATGGCGCTGTGGGGGCCGTCACAGACGGGCAAATCGACGCTGATGTCCGGCTACCTCGACGATCCCGAGGACGGACTCNNATTGCGCTGGAGCGAGGGCGAGCCGGTGCGTTACGTCGTGGGCAAGGACAAGAGCGACGCGGTCATCACGCTGAATCCATTCAACTTTGGCTCCGACGCCTCCGGCTGCGTCTCGCGCTATGTGTTGTGCGATGAAGTGCCCGATCCCGAGCATCCCGTGGAGGTCACGCTGGCCACGGAGACACAAATTCTGCACGCGCTGGCTGTAGGCTACCTTTCCGAGTGCGAGGAGCGCAACGCGAAGGGCGAGATCACCGCCTGGGACGCGGAGAGCTTCAAGGCGCTGCTGGACCGCCAGCCTAGCAGCGGCACGCCGACACGCGCGGCCTTTGAAGCCTTGCAGCAGCTCGCGGAGACGATTGACCTGCTCATCCTTTCCGAAATCCGCCGTTACTCAAATCTCGCCTCGCAGTGGTCCGGCGCGTTGCGGCCGCAGATGCTCGAATGCGAGGCGCTGCTCGGCAGCGTGCAGGCGGTGGAAACATTCGCCGCCGAGCTGCTGTGGGATTCCTGGAGCAGCATCACGGACAGTTATCAAAAGCTCGTCACCAAGCGCCGCCAGTGGGACAGCGGCACGCTGCGCTGCTCCTTCCGCACCGCGAGCATCCTGCTGGACATCGACTCGTATAAAAAATGCGCCGAACGGCCTGAGACGCGTGAAAAAGTCATGTCGCTCACGGTGAAGACACGCGGCGGTGTCTCGTGCGTGTCCAGCATCAGCGGCGGCACCGCGCTGGCGCGTGACAACGATGACTTCGGCCTGTTTCAAGGCCTCGTGTGGGAGCTGCGCATCCCCTTGCGCCATGATGTGCTGCGAGAGCGCGCCCCAATGCTGTGCGACTTCCTCGAAGTGGCCGATCTGCTCGATTTCCCTGGCGTGGCGAACAACTACGGCAACGCCACGAAACACAAGGACGGCGATCTCGCTGGCAAACCCGTCGTCATGCTCACGGAAGTGCTCAAACGTGGCAAAACGGCCTCCATCGTCGTCACAGCTGCGCGCAGTCTCGACATCGACGGCTTCTCGCTGCTCATGCGCCTCGGCAAATTCCCGGCGCAGCCAGTGCAGCTCGTCGCGGGCATCAGCAGTTGGCTGCGTGCCTTTGGTCATCCCTGGCCGCCGCATGGCAAGGCGATGCCGCTGAACCTCATCATGACCTTCTGCGCCGATCTGGTGAACAAAGTCATGTCTGCCGGTTTGCGCGATGGTTTGCAGGGCTGTTTTGATCAGTTGAAGTCCCTCGGTCATCTCGCCGATCCGAAGGTCGTCAACGCGCTCGCCACGAACTACCCGCAGTTTAATGAATGTCACATCTTCGGCACACCCGAGGAGCAGACGACCGCGTTGGAGGGCATCGTGGCCGATGGCGCGTTCAAGGAGCGCTTCGGCGACAGCGCCCAGTCCTTCCGCGAGATGGTGGCGAACGGTGGCACGAATTACGTCTTCAAAACCCTGCGGGAGCAGGCGCTCAGCTCCAACCGTGCGGCATTGCTGCAAACGCGGCTCGTCGAGGCCGGCAAACAGCTTCAGCAGCTCATCCAGCAGCAGCTTCCCGATGAAAACGCCGTCAGCGATGACCGCGACGGCGCTCTCGATGCCTGGGCCGCCAGCATCAAGGCCCGCCTGCACCAGCCGCGCAAAAACGACCACGATCTCGACAACCCCATCGTCGTCAGCCGCCATCTGCGAGCGTTCTTGAACATCGATCCCGATGAGATCGACGACGTGCCGCTCAATGCCGCGCGTTTGAAGTTGAACTTCCGCCAGCACATCGAGAAGCAATACCGCTCCTGGCAGTCGAAACGGGCGCAGTATCCGCAGCTCGCCGATGTGGGCATTCCCGATGGCACGCATGCCTCGCGCCTGCTCACTTACTTGATCGAGGTTGTCGATCTCGACAGCGTCGTGACCTTCTTCCGCGACAATCTGGGCAACATCACCAGCCGTGTCGAAGGCCGGCAGGCTCGGCGCTTCCTCGCCATCAAGATGAGCAACGCCCTGCTGCGCGGCAGCGAGGATCAGCAGCCGCATCGCGATCCGAAATCGGTCAATGTCGTTTTGGAGGAGCTGGCGCAAATTGACGAGCAGCACAACGCCGCGCCGGAGCACTCCACGCACTACCGAGCCGTGATCGAGCCTTTCTTAAAACGCCTGCAGAAGGTCAAGACGATCTCCACCGGCGCACGTCCGCCTCAGGCCGGCGATGCCGAACTCACGACGATCTCCACCCTTTGATGCCATGAAATTCGAACGCGCAGCGAAAGTAGCCGAGTTGCTGTGCAACTGGAGCTTCTCCGTCGCCAAACCGCAGTTGCGAAGCAACTGCGCTACTTTTTTCCGCCCATGACCACGATCGACGTATTTCCTGACAGCGGCCATCATTACACCTTCGTGCCGCTGCTTTCCGAGGCGCTGCAGAAGTATCCGCAGTTCAAGCAGCTCTGTCAGCAGGGCCGCCAGCCCTGGCGTGAGGTGAACCACCCGTGGATTCGTGCCCGCTTTGCCACGAAGGACGGCCAACCTGGGCTGTGGGTCGCGGTGGAAAGCAATGTGGGCACGGTGCGCCGTGGCAGCATCTTCGAGCCGCGCCAGCCCTGCGAACCGCAGCCCGATGCCTCGAACGCCACGCCCTACGCCGCCAGCGACATCAGCAAGCTGCCCGGCGAGGCCAAGATCATCACATTGAAGGTGCCCTCGCCGAAAAACCCTGGGGAACTCGTCGAGGCGGCGCAGTTTGAGATCATCTGGAAGCGTCCTGCCGGTGAGTCCATCGACGTGGATATCGTCATCGACTTTGGCAACACGCGCACCGTCGTGCTAGCGCTCGAAAACATGGACGCGCAGGGCGGCAAGCTCGCCTCCGTGTGCCGTCCGATCCGTTTCATCAAGCAAGGCTTCGATTACGAGCCGTTCACCGGCCCGAACAAGGGCGATGACACCGCCGCCATCGTCGATTCATGGTTCGTGCTGCATGAACCGGTGTTTTCCAATCTGGAGCCGCCTTCATCACGCTTCCGCCCGATGGAGGAGCATGACAGCGAGGATCAGCAGGTCGGCGGCGGCTTGTTAAAAGCAGCCACCACACAAACGACACACTACGTCACCAGCCGCGTGCCGCAGATGTTCGTGGAGCTGTCTCCCGTGCTCATGGGCGACAGCGCGCGTGAAGACCTCGGCAATCTCCAACTCGATGTCGGCGGCAATTACTCGCTCAGCTCGCCGAAGCGCTACGCCTGGGACACGGACGCCGTGGGCCGAGACGCGCTGCAATGGTGGACGATGGTACTCAATCCCTGGAATCCACTCTCCCAGAGCCGCGTGGAACTGCCGAAGCTCGCCGGTGCGATGCTGCGCTTCCTGCCTGGCGATGGCCGTGACTGGGACATGCACGAGCCGCCGAACGAGGCCGCTGATCCTTCGCATCGCCCGTCCGCATCGCCGCAGACACCGTCGTATCCGCGTTCGGACGCGATGACCTGGGCCGCGCTCGGCATCATGGAACTGGCGTATCGACAGATCACCTCGTCTGAGTGGCGGAAGGGCAACCATGAGTTCATCCCGCGTCGTTTGCGCAACATCGTCGTGACCTTCCCCTCCGGCTGGAGCCGCGAGGAGACCGCGAACTACCGCCGCAAATGGGAAAAGGCGCTGAACATCTTCACGCTCGGCCATCTGCGCGACAAACGGCCCATCCATGAAGGGGGCGATCGTCCCGCATTGCTCATGCATCTCGACGAAGCCGTCGCCAGCCAGCTTCCCTTCGTGTTTTCAGAGATTCGCAGGCTCTACAACATCGGTGAGAACTGGATCGAGCTCGTCGGACGCGGACGCGGCACGAACGCGCGGGTACGTTTGATGACCGTCGATATTGGCGGCGGCACCACGGATGTTTCCATCCTCGAGTATGGCGACTCGCTCGAAGGCGGTGGCGTGAATCTCGAAGCCAAGCTGCTGTTCCGCGATTGCAGCTCCGTCGCTGGTGACGCGCTGGCGAAGGAGATCATCGAAAACGTGCTGCTGCCCTCCATTGGCGCGAAATTCCGCAGCGATCCGCAGAAGATGGCCTGGTTTGAGAATTTGTTCTCTGGTGCGCATTCCACCGCCGCCTCACGCGCGAAATGGGGCCGCATCGTGAAGCTGGTGCTCATGCCCATCGTGAGGCAATGGCTCAAGGATCTGGCCCGCAACGAATACGGCAACCCGGAAACCGGCGCGGCCTGGGCCGCCGCTGAAATCATGGGCTCCGAGGGCCGCATCGTTGATCCCACGGCGCTCGCCGATCTCAATCTCATCGGCCGCGATTCGCCGCTGCGCGAGGACTTGCTCGGCGACAACGATCCCATCGCCTACCTGCCCTCTGATCTCGAAGCCTGCGTCGAGCGCATGCTCACGCCAATCATCGTTTCCCTGGCGAAGTATGTCACGGCTTACGAGGTCGATCTCGTCACGCTCAGCGGCAAGCCTTCCGAGCTGCCCAAAGTGAAGCAACTGCTCGAACACCTGCTGCCCATCCTGCCGCAGCGCATCATCCAGGCGAAATCGTTCCCAGCGGGTGATTGGTATCCGATGAGCGCGGACAACACCATCCATGATGCCAAAAGCGTCACCGCCGTCGGTGCCACGCTGTATCAGGCCATTCACAATGGCCGCATCTCCGGCTGGAATATCCGCATTGTCAGCAATCAGGAGTCGCCAAGATGTTATTGGGGCGCGATGCCCACGCGCAACCAGCCCAACCAGTTCAGCCGACCCTATCTGGAGCCAAAGCAGAACGAGGCCACGCATCCCATCCTCATCGGTACCTGCATCGGTCGCAAAGTGCTGCCCTCCGCCACGAAGCCCGAGCAGGTCTATCGCTTCCGCTGGACGGACCGCGAGCGCTTCGTCGGTGCCGCCCACAACGCCACGCTGCAAGTCACCTTGAGACGCGTGCCGCCCACGCAGCCCGGCGACATGGAAAGCCTGACCATCGCCGCTGTGAAAGGCACCGCTGGTGAGCACACCGTGACCAAAGACGATGTCGAACTCCAGCTCTGCACCCTCGAAGGCGACGACTTCTGGGTCGATGCCGGCCGCTTCGAGATCACCTGGCCGGATTAGGAAATGACGAATGACGAAACCAGAATGACGAAGGAATGCCCAATCTCGAATGACGAATGGCTCACTCTTTTGGAGTGCCCGCGTTGCCATCCGTCCCGGCAGAGGCTTGGGGCTGATTCAGCCTCGTCATCAGCTTCGGACTTCGTCATTCGACCTTCATTCGTCATTCGGAAACTCGTCATTCGTCATTTTTAAACCCACACACGCCATGTCCATCGCACTCGAACCAAACAAGGGCCTTCGCTTGAAATTGGGCCGTCTCTCGCCCATCCGCACCTGGCACGGTGGCGGGAACTTTTGGAGCCATGAGTTTCAGCTCACGGTGCGCTCGGGAGCGCTGGCAGGCTTTTTGCCACGCGCCATTGAGGACGAGGACAGCGTGCTCTTTGAATACCGCAGTGGCGGCACCGAGCAGGCCAGCACGAGCGTGGCGATTAGCAGCATGAGCGAGATTCCCGCGAAGGAACTCAATGCGTTGCGTGCCGCTTTGGACGAGCTCAAACGCAAGGCCGAAGACCCGCACTGCGACCGCACTAAGCGCCAGATGATCGAAGGCTTCCGCCTGCCTGATCCGCAGAAGGACCGCGATCTTTATCGTCTCATCGGCAAAGGCCCGTCCGCGAAGCTGATTGTGCTCTGGGGCATCGAACGCGAGGAAGGCAGCGCGTTGGCCCCTGGAGCCGCCGTCGATCTCATGCACACGCCTGCGGGCGAGTCTGAAGCCGCGGCTCCAGCGCCGAAAAAGTCCTCCAAGCTTGTCCCTGTGCTGCTGCTTCTCGCCGCGTTGGGTGCTAGCGGCTGGTATTATCAGCAGGAGCAGGAGAAAAAACGCCTCGCCGCCGAAGCCGCCGAAGCCGCCGAAGCCGCCGAAGCCGCCGAAGCCGCCGCCCTGGCTGCGAAACAGGCCGAGGAAGATCGCTTGAAGGCAGAACAGGAACGCATTGCCGCCTTCAATGCGGCAGCCGCCGCGAAAGCCGCCGCTGCCAGCAGCTCTCCAACCGCTCCTTCCGCTTCGGGGATGCCAGCGGTGACCGAACCGGCCAAACCGACCGCCCCGACTCCACCCGGCATAATTTCCAGTGATCCGAACAAGAGCATGATCGCCGACACCAAGTCGGACAGCGCCAAATCCACCGAGCCGAAGAAGTCCACGGACTCCAAGAGCATCACGAGCACTGATTCGACGAAGAAATCGACCGAGATGCCAAAGGCGGCGACGCCGGTAACACCCACGACATCGAAATCGACCACGACGAGCAGCACCACAGCCATCAAGCCCATCTCGGCGGCTCCTGGCTCCATCGTGCGCAACAGCAGTGGCGTTGTCACCGGCGTGGTCGGCAGGGACGGCAAGGTCGCGCTCGCAAACCCCGGCACGGTGGTGAACAAAGACGGAAGAGTGTCCTCGCACGCGCCTGGAACGGTCATTCGCGGCAGCAGCGGCGCCTGCACCGGTGTTTGTGACAAAGACGGCAAAGTGATACCCACAAGACTCGGACGCATCATTGAGGATGCGAAGGGAACGCTCAAGAGCGGCCCGCCCGGCACGCTCATCCGCGACAGCAAAGGCGTGATCACCGGCGTGTGTGACGCGGATGGGAAAATCATTTCAGCCCTGCCTGGTTCCGTGCTCGACAAAGAGGGCAAGATTGCCACCAGCGCTCCGGGAACCGTGCTCCGCGACAGTTTCGGCACCGTGACCGGTGTGGCCGGTGCCGACGGCAAAATCGTCGGTGCCGCGCCTGGAGTGGTGATCGACAATGACTCGATCAATGGCACGCGGACCGACAACACGGTGTCGGCGGCAGCGCCCGGTTCGGTCAGCACGCCGATGACCAGCCAAGGCCCTCCGCCCGCAGGCATTTCCTCTTTGAGCGTCGTCTCCACGAGCCTTTCGTCCGTTCTGGGCAATGGCAATGTCGAGGTGCTGCTCAACGTCGTCGCCCGCGATAACGCAGGAGCCGTGGTGAACGCCCCGCCGATCAATGGTTGGAAGGTCAACGGCCAGTTGATGACCAAACCGGACGGCAGGCCCGCCGATGGGCCGGTGATTCCCGTTTCACTACCACCCGGCACGCACCGCATCAGCACCGTGGGCAATGGCGCGGACGGCCAGCCGTTCCAAACCGATGCGGATGTGCTTGTGACACCGAAACCGTGAAAAGAACACGGCATGCCATCAATCAAATGGCGGACAGGGAGGGATTCGAACCCTCGGTACCGGATTAGGGTACACACGCTTTCCAGGCGTGCTCATTAGACCACTCTGACACCTGTCCATTGTTTCGACTCCACGGGTTGGGAAGCGAGGGCGGAGTGTGGCGCGGCCCGTTGCGCAGGCAAGTTGATTTTGCCCTCACTCGGATTTCTTCCAATCATGCACGATGTAGGTGCTGGCGGCGGAACCCAGCGCGGCGACGGCCAGTTCCTTGGTGAGGGCAGAGGAGGTGGACGTGATGGTGACTTTTTGAGTGCCCGGCTTGTCACCGACGACGATCTCGACCTTGGAAACACCTTCCAGCTTGGTGAGGGACGCGGTGACGTGGTCCTTGCAGCCGGCGCAGACCATGCCGCTCATGTCGGCGACGTAGGTGACCGGTTTGTCAGCCGCGAACGCGCACACGGACGACAATGAAAGGGCGACGAGGAGAATGAGGCGGCGAGTCATGGTGGAAGGCATCCATAACCGGGTGATTCGTTTCAGCCAAGCCCAAGTTTCAGCCGCTCACGGACGTTGAAGGGTGAATTTGTTTTTCAACACGAACATTTTTTGCGTCAGTTCTCGTTTCAGCGTGTTTTACTTTTTCTCACCAACAACCATGAAGCCCCAACCCATCCTGTCTTTGCTGTTTGCCTTGCTGGCCGTCAGCGCCGTCGCGCAAGAAGAGCCACGCCAACGTCCGAGGCCGCCCGCCACGCCGGGTGAACTGACGGTTCCAGAGGTCAGTCTGACGCCTGCGCAGGTGGATCATATCCTGAAGGAATTGGAGAAGGTGGAGACTCAGATCGGCCAGGGGCGCGGGAGCATCCTGAGCGCTGCGCTGGCCAAGTTTCGTTCTGCCATGAGCAGCGAGAGCGCTGCCGTCAGCCTTTACCTGGAATGCTACAAGCTGGAGAACTTTGACCGCAAGGATCTCAAACAGGCGGACTTTATGGAGTGGCGGGACCGCAATGAGGCCCGGTTTAAGGACGAAAATTTCTCCAAAGGACTGCTGCTTCAGCTCGAGTACCTCGTGCTGACCATTCAAGCCCAGAATGTCAAAGAGCAGAAGGACATGGGAGGGCTGGTGTCCGCGCTGCAGGCATTCATGGCGAAGGCCATCACAGAAGTGCAGGCCACGATGAAGCATACCGCGTCTGGCGCGGTGGAGCCGAAGGATGCGGGCACCAAAGGGGCGGCCCAGGGCCGCCGGGGTGGCGGGGGCGGGCAAGGCCAAGGTCTGGGAGGAGGCTCACCCCTGGCCGCCATGCTGCGCCAGCCTGTGAAAGGCACTGATTTCTGCCGTGCGTATCTGCTGGATGACCACCTGACCCGTCGTGAGTGGGAGTATTCTCCGTTGAACATTGGCGGCATCTACGACGCGGTCATTTTCCCCTACTACGCGTCTGAAAAGCCGACCGAGCTTGCCGCCCAGTGGGATGCGCGGATCAACGCCGAGATGGCGCTGAACAAGGCCAGCCGCAGCGAGACGGAGTTCACCCTGTATTATCAAGAGACCAATCCCCGGCTCCTGTGGGCTAAAAACAATTACCTCCTGGCCGCTAACATCAATGCTCTCAACGCCCTCGCCGACATGCTCAAAATCATCCAGGCGAACCCCAATCATGCCGACGCGGCGAACTGGCTGGGGCAGTTCAAGGCGATCATGGAAAAGGTCGCCCCTCCTGCGCCTCCACCACCAGTGGAAAACCCCATCGGCAGCCCGTAAGATCACGGCATGTTGCGCTGGTTCAGCTCGGTCATTCGCAGTTTCAGACCTGCGCTTGCAGGCGTTGGCTGGGCGCTGAAAACTCAGCGCAACCTTCAGGTGCATGCAGCGGCCACGTTTGTGGTCATGGTGCTCGGATTTTGGCTGAAGATTGAGTCGTGGGAGTGGTGCGTTGTGGCCCTCGCGACCGGCTTGGTGTGGACGGCGGAGTTGCTGAACACCGCCATCGAGGTGCTGGCGGATCGGGTCAGTCGGGAACGTGAGGAGCCGATTCGTCGAGTAAAGGACGCGGCGGCGGCGGCGGTGTTGCTGGCCGCCACGGCGGCTTTTGCCGTCGGTTTGATCGTGTTTTTGCCGAGGTTGTGGCGGCTTTTTGAGAATGTTCCGCCGCTTCCTTGACGTGGCGGGGCGGGCTTCTATGATGCGCGGCTTTTCCTCCCCCTTAAACACCCACTGAATCACTCCGATGGCCATTCTCGTTGAAACTGACACCCGCATTCTCGTCCAAGGCATCACCGGCGATTTCGGTTCCCGCCACGCGAAGGCTTCCATCGACTACGGCACCCAGCTCGTCGCCGGCGTCACTCCGGGCAAGGGCGGCCAGGTTTTCGAGCACAGCGGCAAGAAAGTGCCGGTGTTCGACACAGTCTCCGAGGCCGTGCGTGAAACGGGCGCCACGGTGAGCGTCATTTTCGTCCCGCCGCCTTTCGCCGCTGACGCCATTCTCGAAGGCGTCGATGCTGGACTCGACCTGGTGGTTGCCATCACCGAAGGCATTCCGGTCAATGACATGATCCGCGTCAAAGCGGCCATGAAAGGCAGTAAAACCCGCCTCATCGGCCCGAACTGCCCCGGTCTTGTCACTCCTGGACACGGCGAAAAATCCCAGGGCGGCTGCCGCATCGGCATCGCTCCGGGTTACATTCACAAGCGTGGCAACGTCGGCGTTGTCAGCCGCTCCGGCACGCTCACTTATGAGGCCGTCTGGCAGCTCACCACGCGTGGTTACGGTCAGAGCACCTGCGTCGGCATTGGTGGCGACCCTGTGAACGGCACCAATCATCTCGACGTGCTCAAGATGTTCAACGATGACCCCGAAACCGAGGCCATCATCATGATCGGCGAAATCGGTGGTAACGCCGAGGTGGAAGCTGGTCTCTGGGCCAAAGACCACTGCAAAAAGCCGATCGCCGCCTTCATCGCCGGTGCCACCGCGCCTCCCGGACGCCGCATGGGCCACGCGGGTGCCATCATCGGTGGTGCGGATGACACCGCCGCCGCCAAGAAGCGCATCCTTGCGGAATGCGGCATCGCCGTTTCCGATTCTCCCGCTGACATGGCCACCACGCTGCTCAAGCGCTGGGGCAAGGCGTGATCTGCGGTGATGGATTCAAGACCGGGCGGGTGAGAGGCCGCCTCTCACCGCCACATCGTCTTGCTGATGTACCAATCGACGACCGGCGGGCCGTAGAACAGCCACAGCACCGCCCCCATCGCCAAGTAGGGACCGAAGGGGATCTTGGCACCCCATTCAGCCCGGCCGGTGACGCGGTGGATCACTCCAAACACCGTGCCCAGCACTGACGCGGCCAGGATCGTGAACAACACCGCCTGCCAGCCGGTGAACGCGCCGATCATCATCAGGAACAGCACGTCGCCGAAGCCCATGGCCTCGCGCGGGATCACGACTTGCGTGGTCTTGGCGCGCAGCGTGGTCACACCTTCGAGCGAAAACTCCTCCAGGTTCGTGCCATCACGCACCTTGAGCTTTTCCATCCACAGTTCCGCTGTCACCGTGCCAAACGAACGCTCGTTCACCTGGAGAGAGTTGCAGGAAACCACCATGCGGTCGCTCGTGCGTATGAACAGGTCGGCCCAGTCAAACTTGTGCTCGCCGAAGACGACCACCGGCGGCTCGTTCTCGTCCGGCTGCGTCACCTGCCATTCTTCTTCTTTTTCAAAGACGAACTTCTTGCGGCCAAAGGCCAGTTTCCCCAGTTCCACCACCAGCCAAAGCCCGCCCAGGCCCAGCGCCGCGCTCGCCAGTGAGATCAACACGCCGCGCGTGTGAGTCTCCTGCTCCACCAGCGCCGGCACCCACCACGCCGCCAGCACGCCCGCCACAGCGCCGCCGATGGTGATCGAGTGTGGCAGGATGAAATGGTCGATGTCGATGAATGTGCCCGCGATCAGCAGGCTCACAAACACCCACACGCACAGCACATGCGGTCCCCATTCACTGATCTGGGGCCACGGGTTCGGGTACTCACCGCTGATCTTCAGAAACACCATGTAAAACAGCACCCCGGTCAGCAGCTCGACCCAGAAGTAGCGCATCGAGATCTTGCCGCCGCAGTTCGCGCACTTTCCGCGCAGCAGCAGCCAGCTCAGCAGCGGAATGTTCTGCCACATCGGAATTTGATACTTGCATGACGGGCAGAAACTGCGGCGCGGCTTGTCCACCGAAATGCCCAGCGGCAGCCGGTAGATCACCACGTTGAGGAACGAGCCGATGCCCGCTCCAATGTAAAAGACGAGGAACTGGAGCAGGGTGTCGAGGACTTGAAAACGCGTCATGGGAGTGGGCTGAGTTTGCAAACTTGCCCTGCCGTGCGTGTGTACGGAAGCAAAAACTCCGCATGAACTCAGATTCCTGGCGCATCATCCCCTTCATTCTCCTTGGCATCGCGCTGTCTGGCTGCGCCGTGCCGGAGGAGCGTCGCAGCGCCCTAGTTCCCAGCCATTCCATCGAGCTGGCCCAAAGCTTCGACCTTGTCGATGTCCGCGCCACAATTCCAGACATCGCCATCGACTTGCGCTACGCCACTGCGGACAATGTGGTTCGAAAGCCGATCTACCCCGCCCGCATGCCCTGCCTGCTTCGTGTCGAAACCGCCGAAAAGCTCAAAACCGCCCAGGCACTGCTTCGTGCCCAAGGCTACGGGCTGCGCGTTTGGGATGCCTACCGGCCGCCTGAGGCGCAGGAGACGCTCCACCGGCATGCCGGCAGCACCGGCATGTTTCTCTCACCCGAGGCCTCCGGCTGGAGCCGCCACTGCGGCGGCATCGCCGTGGATCTCACGCTCGTCGATGCCCAGGGCCGCGAGCAGCGCATGCCCACTTACTTCGACCAGGATTTTGCCAATGCCAGCCGTCGCTATAGTGGCAGCGATCCCGTGGTGAAACAGAACCTCCAAATCCTCCAGGCCGCCATGAAGCAGGCGGGCTTCATCCAGTTGGAGTCCGAATGGTGGCACTTCGACGACAAAGACTTTCTCTACGACCCGCAGCCCATCATCTACGGCAGGCAACTCGCCATTCCCGTGCTGTGAGCATTCGCAACGACGCCACCTTCACCGTCATTGACGAGACGGACGGCTACATCGTGGTCAACAAGCCTGCGCCGCTGCAAATTCATCCCGGTGATCCCAACGGCCCGCCCACGCTTTGGCATCGTCTCTGCGATCTCCTCTCGTATGAAATCGCCAACGGTGGCCAGGTCTCCATCATCAACCGCCTCGACCGCGAGACCAGTGGCGTCGTGCTCGTCGCGAAAAATCACGAGCTTGCCCGTCTCTTCGGCATGGCGATGCAGGAACGCAAAATTCACAAGACCTACACCGCGCTCGTCCACGGCTGGCCGGATTGGGAGGCGCACATTCTCGACGCTCCCATCCTGCGTGCCGGTGAAGTTCAGGAAGCCGACATCTGGGTCAAACAAATCGTCCATCCGCAAGGATCGCCCTGCCGCACCTCGTTTCGTACACTTCAGCGCTTCGAGCGTGAGGGCATGCCGTTCGCTTTGATCGAGGCGAAGCCCGAAACCGGCCGCATGCATCAAATCCGCGTCCATCTCCATCACCTCGGTCTTCCCATCGTGGGCGACAAACTCTACGGTCGCGACGACCGCTGCTACCTGGAGTTCATCGAAACCGGCTGGACTCCCGCCTTGGAGAAAAAACTCATCCTGCCGCGCCAGGCGCTGCACTCCTCACGCCTCGAACTCAATCTCGAAGGCTTTCCAAGCGGCTGGGAAGCGTCGGTGCCAGTGGAGTTCGTGCTGTAGATTCGAGTGGCACTCGAATCCGAGCGTCCAGATGCTTCGGTAATAGCTACGCCCACTTGCGCACCCGGCTGTCGAGTTGAAACACCTGCCCGCTCACATTCGCCATGCTGTGCAGAAACACGATGAAGCGTGCCGCGTCCTCCGCCGTGTTCAGCCTGCCCAGCGCATGTGCCTGCATCAAGTTCTCACGCCACGCCGCATCCTCCAGCAGATGACTCGTCATCTTCGTCTCCAAAAAGCCAGGCAGCACGCAGTTCGCCCGCACATTTCGCGCGCCATACTCCTTGGCGATGCTTTGCGTCAGTCCAATCAGTCCCGCCTTCGCCGCCGCATAATTCGCCTGGCCTGCCGGGCCGCTCAGCGCCGAATACGAGCCGATGTTCACGATGTGGCCGCCACGCTGCTTTGACATGAGCTTCAACGCCGCCTGCGACACGAGAAACGCGCCCTTTAAATTCACATCGACGACGTGACCGAAGTGTTCATCGCTCATCTTTGCCAGGAACGCGTCGTGACAAGCCCCGGCGTTGTTCACCAGCAGATCAACCTGCTTCATTTCGGCAAAAAACACCTTCACCGATGCCTTGTTCGTCACATCCAGCTCGGCACGCCCCGGAGCCAGAACATCAAAACCTGCCTGCTTGAGTTCGGCGCAAATTGACTTTGCCAAATCGCCCTCGCCACCGGTGATGAGCGCGATGGGTTTCATGACGGTGTTCCCCATCCGCCGCCGCCGGGTGTTTCGATGATGACGCGGTCGCCTGCCTGTGCTTCAAACGTGGTGCAGCCTTCGAGCTGCGTGCCGTGACCTCCACGCACCAAGGTTTGGCGACCGCATTGACCGTTTTGACCGCCGTGCAGGCCAAACGGGGCCTCCACGCGATGCTGTGTGAGCAAGCTCACCGTGAGAGGCTTCATGAATTCAAACTCACGCACCACACCATCGCCGCCGCGCCACTGACCTGCGCCGCCGGAGCCGTGGCGAATCGCGAACTGGCGCAGACGCACCGGGTAGCGCTGCTCGATGATCTCGGGATCGGTGATGGCGGTGTTCGTCATGTGAGTGTGCAGCGCGTGCGCTCCGTCGTGGCCGTTGCCGGCGCCGGAACCGCCCGCAATCGTCTCGTAGTAGCCGAAACGACCGCCGCCGAACAAGAAATTGTTCATCGTGCCCTGGCTGCACGCTTGCAGGCCCAGCGCCTTGATGAGCGTGTCCACGAGCCGCTGGCTGACTTCGACATTGCCGCCGACCACGGCGGGACAGTGCGCTGGATCGTCTGAGAAGACGGGATTGAGGAGTGAGATGGGAAGGATGATCTCCACGGGATCGAGCAGACCTTCGTTGAGCGGCAGGTCTTCTTGCAGCATCAGCCGCATCACATACAACACAGCGCTGCGCATGATGGCGGTGGTGGCGTTGAGATTGCGCGGATGCACGTTGGAGGTGCCGGTGAAGTCGAGGATGAGCTTTCCACCGGCCTTCCGCATCGAAACGGTGATCTGGGAGCCATCATCGAGTTTTTCCGTGGCGGAGATCGAATCAGGCAGGCGGTTGATCTGCCCGCGCATGACGGCGGCGGAGTGGTCCAGGATGCTTTGCATCGCCTCTGCCAGCGAATCGCCCGCGAGCGCCCGCAAACGCTCCACACCATGCAGATTGGCCGCGAGCTGGGCATGCAGGTCGGCCAGATTGTCGGCCAGATTGCGCGTGGGATGCAGCGCCGAGGTTAAAAGCTCGCTGATTTCGTCGAAACACGAAGTTCCGCCGCGAATCAGGTGCCGTGGGGCGATGACGACACCTTCTTGAATCAAGCGCGTCGCGTTGGCTGGCATCGAACCGGGCGTGATGCCGCCGATCTCGGCGTGATGCGCCCGATTGGCGATGTAACCGATGAGTCGGCCGTTTGAATCGAACACAGGCGTGATCAGCGTGACATCCGGCAGATGCGATCCGCCAAACGCGGGATGATTCGTGATGATCGTGTCTCCCGGCCGCATCGGGACGGCTTCGGCAACTTCACGCACGCAAACGCCGAGCGCTCCGAGATGCACAGGGATGTGCGGGGCGCTGGAAAGCAGCCGTCCTTGCGGATCGAGCAACGCGCAGGAGAAATCGAGCCGCTCGCGGATGTTCGTGGAGATGGCGGTGCGGCAGAGCAGCGCGCCCATGTCGCTCACGATGGAGTGGAAGCGATGGCGCAGCAGATCGCGTGCGAGGGGAGGGGATGCGACGGGCACAGGGTTGCGCAGGACGTGCCCGAAACCTGGGACATGCTCCACGCTCCAGCCGGGGGGGATGACGATGGTGGAGAAGGCATCCTGGATGAGCGCGGTTTGTGTCGAGGAAGACGTGAGTCTTCCTTCCGCACGGATCTCGGAAAACTCACGTTTTCTGCTACGCGTGATGGTGCGGATGCTGACGAGCTCGATTTCACGATTCGCGGGCGGCAGGTAGCCGAACAGGCGCTCGTAGGCGGCGCGGTAGAGCTTGGGCAAGTCTTGCGGTTGCTTGAACTCGACTTGCAGCGGCGTGTCCTGGCCTTGGAGGCGAAGTTCGGCGATTTGCGTGGTGTGATCAGAGGATTGCGAGGGATGGGAAGAATGGGAGAGATAGGTCGAGAGAGAAACGCGGTGCTCTTTTTCGATGATCTGCTCCGGCACGGCTTCCTGCAATCCTACGGCGCTCAAGATGCCCGCATGCTCTGGAACCAGGATCGTCTGCACGCCGAGTGCCTCAGCGACGGCGCAGGCGTGCTGCGGTCCGGCACCACCAAAGGCCAGCAGCGCGTGATCCGTTGGATCATAGCCTTCGCCGATGGAAATGCGGCGGATGGCGTCGGTCATGTGTTCGATGGCGAGGCGCAGCAGCGCGTGCAGCAGTTCCATTTCATCCAAAGAGCCGTCGGTTTGTGCGTGGAGTTCACGCAAACGCTGCTGTGCGGCATTCACATCGAGCGGGATCGGGGCTTTCGCAGGATCGAATCGGCCGAGGAGCAAATTGACATCGGTGATGGTCAGCGGGCCGCCTTTGCCGTAGCAGGCGGGGCCAGGATTCGACCCGGCGCTCTCCGGGCCGACGGCGAGGCCGTGATGCGTCATGCGGCAGACCGAGCCACCGCCTGCGGCGACGGTTTCGATGGCGACGCAGGGCGCGAGCAGTTTCATGCCAGCCACGTCTTGTGAAAAGCGATAGCCGGGTCGTGTGTCGATGCGTGCCACGTCCGTGCTGGTGCCGCCCATGTCGAGCGTCAGCACATTNNGCCCATGTCGAAGGTGATGATCTTGGTGATGCCTAGCCTGCGCGCCGCATTGGCCGCGCCGATGGCTCCGCCTGCGGGGCCGCTGAGCAGCATGTCCTTCGGGCGGATGTCATCTGCTGTTTTCAAGCCACCGGTGCTGGTCATGACCAGCATGTCCGGTGAGACGCGGCGGATGCCATTGAGGAAGGACTGCACCGGCGCGTGCAGATAAGCATCCGCCACCGTGCTCTGCGTGCGCGGCAGCAGTTTGGCGAAGGCGGCGGTTTGATGCGAGAGCGTGAGATGGGTGAAGCCGCATTCGCGCAGGATTTCAGCGACGCGCAGCTCGTGCTGCGGATGCGCGTGGCCGTGGAACAGCGAAATGGCGGCGGTGGCGATACCTCGGGCGATGCAACCGAGCGCGGCAGCGCGGACTGCGGCCTCATCAAGTGATTCGAGCACTTCGCCAGTGACGCTGATGCGCTCTGGCACCTCGCAGGCGATTTCGTGGAAGATCGGACGTGGCGCGTGCTTCAGCGCAAAGAGATCGCCGCGACGTTGGTCGCCGATTTGGAGGAGATCGCCAAAGCCACGCGTGATGAACAGCGCGATGCGTCCGCCTTTGCGCTCCAGCAGCGCGTTGGTGGCGCGTGTGGTGGCGATGCGCAGGCTCAGCGGCGGAAAATCGCGGCCTGGAGGCGTGTTCGTGAGGATGCGGGCGCCGAGCACGGGAGCTTCCTCGCCGGTGGTGAGTTCGAGCAGCGTGCCGGGCTGCCATGACACTGGCGCATCCAAGGTGAGCGGATCTTCACCTGTGATGATGCGGTGTGAGGCGTCGTCGATGGCTTTGATTTGGAAGCCGACTAGAAAGCCTGGTGGCAGTGGCGGGAGGCCGGACAACCGAGTTGGAAAACTCGGTTTACAGTCCCAGACGGCACGCAGATGGCCGGTGGAGAGGACTTTGCAGCGCGACTCACGGCCCTGCGGGTCGAGGGCATGGCAGTCGGTGAAGGTGCCACCCGTGTCGGCTGCGATGCGCCACGTCACGGCTGCTTGGGCTGCTCCTTGGGAGCGTTGAAGTCCATGTCCGGCACCCAGCGCAGCTCCTTGAATGCATCGTAGTAAGGCTCACATGCCGGGCCTTTGAACACGGCCACGCCGCGCTGCACCCATTCGTTGGCCTTGTTGGTGTCGCCAGCTTCAAAAGCCATCGCGGACTTGCTGAAGTAGTAGGCGGGCGTGTCGTCCATGAAGGTGAATTGGTCCGCCACGATCTGCTCTGCTTGCTGGCGGTGGCCGAGCTTCAGCTCACACAGCATGCGTTTGTAGTGAACTAGATGACGGATGACCATCGGCAGCTTCGGGTAGTCAGTGATCATTTTGGAGAACAACTTCAACGAGGTGTCGAAGTCGTGCTTCACGAAGTAAAACTCGGCTAGGTTGAACTTCGGCAACGGGCTGTCCGGCTGGAGCTGCGCCGCTTTTTCAAACTGCGGCAGCGCGAGATCGAAGTCACGACGACGTGGGGCGAGGTGGATGTCGCCACGCAGGGCGTAGATGTCGGGCAGGTTCGGCGCGAGCTTTTCAGCCTCGTCCAGCTTTGCCAGCGCGTCGGTGTATTGATGCTTCACCCGCAGGTCCCGGGCGGCGAGCAGCAGTTTTTTGACCTCGTCAGAAACCGGTGCTGCTGCGGCAGGGGCGGCTGGCTCTTGAGCGAGCATGGAGGACAAACCGAGCGTGAGGCAGGCGAGAAAAGGTCGAAGATGCATGGCGGGAGGCTAAAGCGGGTTGGTGAATCAGGCAAGGCGGCTGCGCATCTGGCTTTCGGCTCCGTCGCACAGGCTGCGGAGGATTTCAGGGCTGATCCACTCGGCTCCAAGTGACAGAATCGTTTCACGCACCATGCCGTCGGCGGAAACGACGCGCAGGGGCCGCTCTTTGGCGTAACGGGCCACGAGGCGCTCGATGATCGTGTCCGCCGTGGTGCCGGGGTCGGCGTAGATGATTTGCAGGCCCTGGGGCTCGCGCTCCTCGTTGGTGCCCTGTTTCGCACCATCAAACACCACCACGACCTGCATGCCGCTCATGTCCTGGAGATTGCGCAGACGTTTGAGCAGTTCGATCCGCGCGAGATGCCTGCGCGCGGCAGCCCGGTGCTCCCGCAGCAGCTCCGGCCACGCGTGGATGACGCTGTGACCGTCGATCAACAAATAGGTGAGTGGCAGGGGCATCGGGGCGTAGTTTCAAGTTCAAGGTTTAAAGTTTCAAGTTCTGTGCGGCATCTGAGCCAACTTGAAACTTTTAACTTCAAACTTGGAACTCATGCTCACGCCGGGATTGCCCTCGCCTTTTCGTATTCCTCGTTGATCAGGCAGAGATCGCCGAGCGCGTCTTTGAGCGGGTCGATCTCCTTTGCGCTGAAGCCGAGGTGCAGGTGCCTGCGCCAGCCTTCGGCGAACTCGAACTGGCCGGAGAGCCTGCCGACGGCGCGTGAGGCCTCGTCCATGCTGATGAGGTAGGAGTCCATGCCCTGGCTGACATCGAGCCAGTGCTTCTGGCTTTCGTGCGCCGCGAGGGACTCGCGCTTGCGGTTGTGAACGCTGGCCGTGTTGACGAAAGAACCCGCCATGAACTTCTGGCGCAGCGGATCACACAGACCGTGCGGCATGGCGTGATAGACGGTCACGTCATGCGAGTAGGAGGGCAGATGCGGGTCGGTCTGAAAGTTCGGAATGCAGTGCGCGAAGGAGGCGGTCACGGCAAGGCGTGAGGCCGCCATGTGGTCCTCCATGTAATCGGCAGGCGCGTGCGTCAGCACGATGCTGGGCTGCGCCATGCGCACGACGGCGGCGACCTGGCGCAGGTATTTCACGTCGTAGGTCAGCTCCAGGTCGTCACTGATGGGCGGATAAAACGTGGCCCCGAGAATGCGGGCGGCTTCCTTGCCCTCCTCAAGGCGTTTGCGGGTCGTGGTGGGGCCATCCATCTGCACGGAGCCGCCGTTGCCGGTGCAGAGGTTGATGTAATGGAGATCCCAGCCGCGTTCTTGAAGCAGCAGCATGGTTCCAGCGGCGACGAATTCGATGTCGTCAGGATGGGCGAAGATGGCGAGGACGGAGGGCATGCGTGGGAATGACGAATGTCGAATTCAGAATGACGAATGGCCCCAGGCCAGATTATGCGTTCTTCGCGAGCAGCGCTTTGGCGGCTTTTTCGATCTTCGGCAGCAGATTGGCGGGCAGTTCGGTCAGCAGCGGCAGCACGGGGCCGGTTTGGGCGACTCCCGCAAGCTCGACGGCGTGATGCAGTACGAGGATCGGGCTGTGCGCGTTGCGCAGGTCTTCGAGGGCCACGAATTCCTCGCGGATGGCCTCGGCGGTGGCCCAGTCTTTCTTCAGAATGGCTTTCAGCAAAGCGGTGGAGCGTGAGGGCGCGATGCACACGCAACCAGCGGTGAAGCCGGTGACGCCGAAGTCGCGCAGATGGATGATGGAAGGCTGCTCGCCGATGCCGCTGACGATGAGCTTGGGGTCCACCAGCTTGATGAGCTTCTTGAGGTAAGGGTCCTTCTTCGGATCTGGCTCGACGATGGCGTACTTGATCCAAGAGATGAGGCCGTCATTGACCAGTTCAGCGGCAAGCTCAGGCGTGATGTAGGCACCATCCTTTATGTAAAGAACGGCTTTGATGCCGGACTTCTCCACAAAGTGGCGGATGGCCGTGGCGACACCGGCGGGCTTCGACGGGAACAGCGTGGGCAGAAGCATCGCAGTGGGGAAAGCGAACTCGCTGAGGATTTTCGCCTGATCCATCGCGGTGCCATACATCGGCCCGACGGAAGGCACGATCCACATGTCCTCCGGCGAGATGTCCACGAGCATCTTCAGCAGCGAATGGTATTCGCTGGGGGCGATGTTGTAGAGATTGGCATTGCCGCCGTAAAGCAGCGTGCGGATGCCGCCCTTGTACATGTGCTTGATCAGGCGGCTGTTTTGAGATTTTGCCAGGGACAGATCCTTGTTCCGGCACAGCGGCGGCACGGCGATGACGGAGGATTGCAGGTCTTCAAAGGTAACAGGGGTGGTTTTCATGGATGAGGCACAGGAGCGCGGAGCGCGGCGGCTGCAAAGAAAAAGCGGTTCAGTTTACGGCCTGGGTCACAGGCTCTCGATGTAGCTGATCAAATCGGCCATGTCCTCGACCGTCATGCCGGTTTCGAGGCCTTCCGGCATCAGACTCTGGCCGCTGGAGCTGCTGCCTTTGATCTCGGCGCGTTGCAGCGTCTTTTCGATGCCGCCCATCATCCGAATCGTCATGCTGGAGGCCGTGTCATTCGTGATGATGCCTGCCAGCGTCTGCCCGTCCTTCGTGTTCACTGTGTAGGCGATGAACTGCGACGCCACCTCCTTGTGCGGCTCCAAAATCGCCGTCAGCAAAGCCTCCCGGCCCTTCGTCTTCACCGTGATCAAATCCGGCCCCACCGCCAGTCCCAGCGCCCCGGCCTTATGACAGGCCACGCAGCGCGCCATGTATTGAAGCTGTCCCTTTTGCGCGTCGCCCTTCGCCGCGATGGCCGGCTTGAACTTGGCCGTCACTTCCTCGCGTGAAGGGGGAATCACCGACGCCAGCGCCACCTTTGCCGCAGCCACCACCTTCGGCGACTTGTGCTTGATCAAGTCCTGCACCTGAGACGCCGAAAATTCCTCCGCCTTCACGACCTTCTCCTCCAGCAAGGCCACCGCCCGGTCCTCGCGACTCAAAAGCGCCTCCAAAGCCGCTGATTTGGCTTTCGGACCGTAATGCGCCCAATTTCTGATCAAAGCCGTCGTGACGTCCGCCGAGCTGGTTTGCGCCAGAGCACGAATCGCGGCTGTTTGCACGGATTCGGGCTGCTTTTCACCCAAGCAGTCGATCAATGTGTCAAGAGCCTCTTTCGATAAAGTGATGCCGAGGAGTTCGATGGCGTCGAGGCGTGATGAAGAACTCGCTTGAGCATTCGCAGCGGTCTCGGCGGCCTTGGCGAGGATGGCGGCCAGTTTGCCATCTTTGTCGGCTTTGGTCAGATTCGAGCCAGCGCGACGCAAACCATCGCCAAGGGCCTTCACCCACTTCGCTTTGACGGGTTCGGTGGTCACCACGGAGATCAAACCGGCCGCATCTTTGGCTTCGGCGGCAACGAGCATGATGAGCGATTCGGCAAACGAAGGCTCCAGCCTGCCCAAATCACCGCGAAGCTGCTCAAACAAGCCGCTTCCCGCATCCCCTAGCACGGCAGCACTCATCCACTTTCCGCTCGCGCCATCACGAGCCATCTTGGCGAGCCAGGCATCACGCGAAGCGCTCTTCGGCGCAGCCAATGCTGTTTGGAAGCGCACACGCGGCGTGGCATCCGCTGCCAGCGCGGCCAGTGTTACTTCATCCAACAACGAGACACGACGAAGCGCCGCTTCACGAACTTGCGCATCAGCGTCCTTCGCAGCCGCGACCACATGAGGGGTCTGCAAAGCCCCGAACGACTCCAATGCGTTCATGGCATGCAGCTTCGCGAGTGCGTTGTCTCCGCTGAGAACTTTCTCCAGCATCGGCACGGCGGCTTTGTCCTGGCGCTCGAAAAGCAAACGCTGCGCGGTGTCACGATGCCAGCCGTTGGGATGGTCGAGGAGTTTCACGAGTTCTCCTGTGCTCGCATTGGCGATATTGCCACTTCGCTCTTCGCCCTTTGCTCTTTGCCACCCCTCCGGCACGATGCGGTAGATGCGGCCGCGATCATTGCCGTTGTTGAGGTCGATGTGCTTCTTGATCTCGTCGGGGATGCTCCAGGGATGCTCGATGACTTCGCGATACATGTCGCAGACGTGGAGGCAGCCATCGGGGGCGTTGGTGAAATTCACGGGGCGGAACCAGAGGTCGTCGCTGGTGGCGAAGTTCTTGTTTCCATCGACCTGCACGGCTTTGAAGGTGACGCCGTCGGGCACGAGCTTCATGCGGTAGAANNCGACGCGCACCCAGGTGTCTTTGGACGCGGCGAATTCGAAGCCGTGCTCGTCGGCGGGGCGTTCGCCGATGAGACTAATGCCGTCGACGCTGGGCTTGATGATTTTGCGATGCACAAGCTGGCCGCCGGCGTCGCCGGTGAAGCTGTTGTTCACGAATTCGGGGCCGTAGGCGTCGCCACGGTAGATCGTGGTGCCTGTCGCGCCGGTGAAGTAGCCGCTGACGCGTCCGCCGCCTTCCACCGCGCCCTTCACCACACCGGCGATGCGCCAGCGCGTGCGGATGATGCGCCAGGGCTCGTCCGGGCTGATGCGAAACACCTCCGCCGCGCCGCCGTCTGCCGCGATGCTCTCCTTCGCACGCGGCATCTGGTAGTAGGGATTGCGGTTCGCGTATTGGTCGTCGTAAACCCAGTATTGGAGGTGGTCGCTGTTCGAGCAGCCGAACTTGCGACCGTAATTGTCAAAGCTCATGCCGTATTGAGCGCCGCCGCCTTCGAGGCCGAACTCATGCGTGAGCGGATCAAACCAGAAGTCCTTTCCTCCGAGTTCGAGGCCGTCCTGTGGATCAGGCGTCCCGCCTGATGCGGGTGTGGCGGGCATTTTGCCCGCCTTGGATTGAGCGGGCAGAATGCCCGCAACACTTGTGGCAGGCGGGATGCCTACCCTACGCACGACGCCGCGATTGCCACCACCCGCGAGGACGTGGATGCGATTGTCCTGCCCCCACATGAAGCTGTTCATCAAGCCCTGCACGTTGAGCATTTTCAGCCCCGTGCCGAAGCCGGTGAAGACCTTCTCGCGCTTCTCCGCCTTGCCATCGCCGTCCTTGTCCTCAA
>DNXB01000230.1 GCA_003506995.1 Verrucomicrobiales bacterium | reverse complement strand
CGGCATGCAGTGGAGCGGCAAAGGCAAAAAGGCCCCCAAGGGCTGGAATCCACAGACCCAGCTTGGCGCTCTCGCCCGTCTGGCCACGCTCAAACGTGTCAAAGGCCGCCCGCCACGCCTGTCGATGCAGTTGGTGTGAAACTCGCGCGGCTTACAGTGCCGCGCCTTTGAGCAGGCTCTTGGCGTGCTCCCGGGCGCTCGCCGCGCTGCCACCGAGCATGCGCGCCAGTTCCTCGATGCGCTCATCGGCGCTCACCTCCTGAATTTGTGAGCGCGTCCTGTTCCCCGTGATCTCCTTCGTCACGACAAAGTGACTTCTCGCCAGTGACGCCACCTGCGGGAAATGCGTGATCGCGATGACCTGATGTGTCGCGCCCAGCACCGCCATCTTGCGGCCCACCGCCTCGGCGATGTTGCCACCGACGTTTGCGTCAATCTCATCAAACACGAGCAGCGGAACCGCGTCCTGCTTCGCCAGGGCGCTTTTCACCGCCAGCAGCACGCGGGACATCTCACCGCTGGATGCGGTGAACCGCAGCGGCTTCGATGGCTCGCCCGGATTCGGCGCAAAGTGGAAATCCACCTCCTCCAGGCCGCATTTCTCAGGCGCGGGCAGGTTGGCGAGCTGCGCCTCGAACACGCTGCGTTTGAAGCCAAGGTCCGTGAGGTGCGAGGCGACCTCCTTCGCGAGCTTCGGCGCCGCGTCGGCCCGTTTCTTCGAAATCTGCCGCCCAAGCTTCAATACTTCAGCCTCTCGCTCCTTCATGAGCTTTTGCAGCTTCTCGATCTCCTCACCGCGATTCTCCATCTTCGCGAGTTTGCCCTCCGTTTCGGCCAGGAACTCCAAAATCTCCGCAATCGTGCGGCCATACTTCCGCTTCAGCGTTTGGATCGTGTGGATGCGGCTTTCGAGCTTGTCCAGTTCGGCGGCATCAGTCTCCAAGTCATCCGCATAGTCCGCCACGCTGCTCTCCAGCTCCGTCAGCTCGATCTGCGCTGATTTGAAGCTCTCAAACATCGCCGCCGTGCCGGGGTCGATCTTTTCCAGTTCATGAATGCTGCGGCTGATCTCGCGCAAACCATCAATGACACTGCCTTCGCCCTCGCTCAGGCGGCCCGTGATGGCTCCGCACAGTTCCGCCAGCCTCGCCCCATTCGCGGCGATGCGATGGCGGCTTTCGATTTCTTCTTCCTCTCCCGGCTTGAGATTCGCGGCGGCGATTTCGTTTGCCTGAAACTTCAGCATGTCGATCTGCTGGCTGGAGGCTCGCTCGGAGTTCTCCAGTTCATCCAGCTCCGCCACGACGGCGCGCCACTGCTTCCAGGCGTCCTGATACTTGCCCAGCAGCTCCTCGATGCCGGTAAATTTGTCCAGCATCTCGAGCTGCCGCTCACGCGAGTTCAGCGACTGATGATCATGCGGCCCGTGCAGATCCACCAAGAACTCGCCCAGGCTCTTCAAAACCTGAATCGTCACCGGCGAGCAGTTCACGAACTGCTTGTTCGCGCCACTGGTGCTGATGGTGCGTTTGATCAGCAATTCGCCGTCCTGGCAAGGCTCCAGCCCCGCTTCTTCGAGCACCGCGTCAATCGCCCGCGTGTCCTTCAGATGAAAACTCGCCTCCACCGTGCAGGCATCCTGCCCATTGCGGATGAGCGACCGATCCGCCCGCTCGCCGAGGATCAGCTTTAGAGCGCCGACAATGATCGACTTCCCCGCCCCCGTCTCTCCGGTCACGCCCACCAGCCCCGCCGCCAGCTCCCACGTCACATCTTCGACGAGGGCCAAGTTGCGGATTTTGAGGAAGGAGAGCATGCGGTGTGGATTGGGAGTGCGCGAAGATGGGAAGTCCCCGCCGCATTTCAAGACGAGCGAGGACATTTCAATCGTAGATACCATGTGGCGTCAGCCCGCCCGGCTCAAAGAACGTGCGAACGTCATTGTGCGCTCGACGCATCCAAAGTCGAGCGGGCTGTCGCCACACTCGGCCTACTTTAATCACCGCGAGGTGATCTTCCGCTCCACGCCTTAAATGCGCGGGAAAAATGCGCGGCGGACTTGTAGCCGAGTTCGGCGGCCACGTTTTTCACCAGGGCATCGGGCTGGCGCAGTTTGATCGCCGCTTGGGAGAGCTTCAGGCGCGTGAGGCAGGCGAGGGGAGTTTCGGTGTCGTAGCGTTGGAACAATCGCGTGAAATACGCCGCCGAGACATGGCAGGCCTTCGCCGCCTGCTCGATGCTGCTCAAAACGGGGTAATTCCGCAGCAGGTGGCCGCGACAGCGCAGATACGTCGCGTAGGCGGGGTCGATCTTCGTTGTCGCCGGTTGGCGGCTGTCCGCGCAGAGAACCAACGCGTGCTCCAGCGCGGCACAGGCCGCCCGCAGGCCGAAACGACCGCCACGCAGCGCGTGATCGATCACCTCCTCCATCAGCGTGACCACCCGCGACGCGTCCGCCACGCGCAAAACACTGCCGGGGGCGAGATCAAGATCGCTCATCATCGGCGCGGCCCGTTTGCCGGTGAAATTGAAGAAATACTTCACCATCGGCTCCTCTGACGAGCTGCGGATGACGTGTGGTGTGGTGGAATCAAAAAAGAACGCGTGCCCGGCCTCGACCGAGTGCTTTTGATCGGCCAGCGTGACGCTGCCCTGGCCGCGCGAGACGAACTCGAAGGCCAGAAACGGAAAGTCCCGCCGATCCACGACAAAATCCGGCGCGCACCACTCGCAGCCGCCGCCCACGAGGCAGAGCGTGCCCGCATCACGCTGCCGCTCCTCCCATTCCGGCAGAAAAAAGCGGCGGGTGCGCACGACTTGCGTCGAAAAGTAGTCGGCTTGGTCGGTGGCGGGCATGGCGTGGAGCATGTCAGGGCCGTCAAGAATCGTCAAGCAGCTGCCAAGGATGGTCAGAACACGCGGTTTGCGTTGTCCGCGCGTTGAACTTGGTTGGCACTTATGTCCCAACCCCTCCGCGGCATCATCCCGCCCCTCGTCACCCCGTTGCGTGATCGCGACACGCTCGACTCCGCCGGTCTGGAGCGTCTGATCGAGCATCTCATCGGCGGTGGCGTGTCCGGTCTGTTCATTCTTGGCACTACGGGTGAAGGCCCGAGCCTGAGCTATCGGCTGCGACGTGAATTAATCGAACGGGCCTGCAAAGTGGCGGCAGGACGCGTTCCGGTGCTCGTCGGCATCACGGACACTTCGTTCACCGAGAGCGTGAATCTCGCCAAATACTCCGCCGAGGTTGGAGCCACGCATGTCGTGCTCGCGCCGCCGTATTACTTCCCCGCCGCGCCGCCGGAGATGCTGGAGTATGTGCAGGATCTCGTCGCTGAGATGCCGCTGCCGCTGTTTCTCTACAACATGCCCGGTTTGACCAAGGTGAGCTTCGAGATCGACCTCGTGCGCCGTGCCCTCGACATGCCCGGTGTCTGCGGCGTCAAAGACAGCTCGTGTGACATGATTTATTTCCATCGCTTGATCGAAGTCGCGAAGCAACGCCCGGACTGGAGCGTGCTCGTCGGCCCCGAGGAACTTACTGCCGAAGCTGTGCTGCTCGGCGGCCATGGTGGCATCAATGGCGGTGCCAATTTGCACCCGAAGCTCTACGTCCAGATGTATCAAGCCGCCGCCGCGCAGGATTTGCAGCGCACGCGTGAGCTTCACGCCAAGGTCATGCAGATCGCCGGCAGCATCTACACCGTCGGTCGTCATAAGAGCGCCATCATCAAAGGCCTCAAGTGCGCCCTCAGCCTGCTCGGCATCT
>DNXB01000299.1 GCA_003506995.1 Verrucomicrobiales bacterium | reverse complement strand
CCACTTCTGCTCCATGTGCGGCCCCCACTTCTGCTCCATGAAGATCACCGAAGACGTGCGGAAGTATGCGGCCGAGCAAGCCATCTCCGAGGAGGAGGCGCTTCAGCGTGGGATGGCGGAGAAGTCGAAGGAGTTTGTGGAGAGCGGGGCGGAGGTTTACGCGAAGGCGTGAATCGGATAGCGTCACGAAAATCTTGCCCTGAAAAAGCTAGGCCAACCCCAAAACGAGCGATAACTATTCAGCCATGCCGAAGAACCGAGAAATGATCGACCTCTTTCGTGCGATTGGTTCGCACGATATGCCGCGCGCAGCGGAGATTTCTCGTCGCCTCGCTGTCGCCGAGGGCGGTCGTGGTCACTTTCGTGTCGAGCGTGATCTCCTTGGCGCACTCAATGGTGCTGCGAAGCTTGCTCCCAAATCCAACGGAGCTCCTCCAAACGCCGCCTGGAGTGTTGAGGGCACTTTAATGCCAATCAAGCCGGTCAAGAGCTTGCTCGAACTTGAGTTGCCAACTTCAATTCGGAGCAGCTTGTCGGACATCATTGCCGAATGGAATGCACGCTCCAAGCTTGCCGAGCATGGTCTTCCGAGGAGGTGGCGGCTGCTTTTTCACGGGCCATCTGGATGTGGGAAGACTGCGACGGCAGCGGCAATAGCGCTCGCAACTGGTCTCCCAGGTTACTTGGTGAGATTTGATTCACTGATTGGTGCCTATTTAGGACAGACCGCCCTCCGCTTGCGCGAGCTGTTCAGCTACGCTGCGCATACCCCCTGCGTCCTATTATTCGATGAGGTAGATGCCTTGGCGAAACGTCGAGGCAGCCCAATGGATGTTGGAGAGTTGGATCGAATTGTGATCGCGTTCATGCAGGAACTCGAACATGCGCAAGGCGAAGGATTCATCGTTGCAACATCGAATTTGCCGAAAGCCCTTGATGACGCCCTTTGGCGTCGATTCGACCTTCGCGTGCCCTTTCCAAAAGCAACCCCAGTTCTGCTCGCGAGCTTTGCTCAGAAGCGTAGTCGTGATTTTGGCTTCAAAGCTAGCGCTTCAATTTTGGCGCAGTGCCGCAAGTCATCCTCGTATGCAGAAGCAGAGCAGGCTGTAATCGCTGAAGCTCGTCGCCGAGTCCTCGCGAAATGAGCCTCCTATGCCGCCCTCGCCAACCAAACCTCAAAACTACTTTCTCAATGAGAGCCACGAGCTGTCTGTCGAAGAAAAGGCAGGTGGAGGCAGGTATGTCGAATATCCAGGCATCAATTGGACGCAAAAGTCCAAGCGTCTTCACGCCTCGCTTGAAAAGATAAGCCGCCGTGCAGCTCAGTCGATTGACCCACTGAGCCAGCGCCGATACTACCTGATAGCTGATCCGGCTTCAGAGATTATAAAATCTTCGACTGCAAAAGACGCGGTTGATGGAAAGCGCATAGAGGCTGTTCATTTCAGCGGGGAACAGTCCAAGCTCTTCGAGCGAATCGGTTTGGATTTGATTGAGGTTCACCCGTCTGGAATGGCAACTGTGCATGCTTCGCCAGAACGCATGGAGCAGTTGATAGCCAGGACACAACAATTAGAACATCTCGGCGCGCGTCAGCAGGCAAGGTTTGTCGCCTTTGACTCCTTTGAATGGCTCGCAGGAAAACTGAAGTTTGACCAGGAGTGGCTGACCGAGTTGGGGAAGAAATCAGGTGAGGGCTATATCAAGCTACAGCCGCTCATCACTGAATTGGAAGCTGATCTTATTTTCAGGGCGCTGGAAGATGCCTTTCGTGGGAATGCTGGTATGAGGCTGAGAGGTAAGGGCCGCAGCTATATGGGGCGCTATTTCCTCCGAGCCACGCTCGATGCCAGCATGATCAGGAGACTGGCTGACGAATTCACGTCGATACAGTCTATTCATCCGCCAATCCTCGCGTTCACTGAGGCGCTTCCTCCACAAATTGGCGGCACTGGAGGTGCCGTCGGTCCAGCCTCCTCAACATTGCTTTCAAAGCTTCCTTGTGTAGCCGTTGTCGATACCGCTATTCCACAAGAACACGAATGGCTGAAGGATTATCGCAGAGGCAATGCTCTGCTCGGACTCAATTGTTCTGACGTAGCCACGGATAACCACGGCTCAATTGTCGCAACACGCGTCGTTTACGGCGACGTCGATTTAGGCAGGGCCAACGCCGAATTACCTGCAGCTTCTTGCCGTTTTTTGGAGGTGCGCGTGGGCACTGGTCAGCCAAGAATCGTTCGCACAGAAAGCGTTTCGAATGCGATAGCCGCAGCATTAGTCGCAGCACCAGATGTCCGGGTCTTCAATCTGAGCTTTGATGGTCAGCAACGACTTGACGATCTGCCGACAAAGCAGCGAGCGGAGACACTCAAACTTATCGAAGACATAGACAACCTCGCTTTTGATCATGATGTGCTAATTGTGATAGCGGCAGGCAACGCACAGGGAGGCATAAGGCCAGCTCCTCCTTATCCTCTTCATTTTGATGATCCCGGCTGGGAGTTACATAGTTATCCTCGTGCATTCAATGCACTGACTTGTGGAGGGATTGCGAGGAGATCGAGTCCAGGCGGCTTGGCACCGGAGGAGGATGCTCCAAGTCCGTTCACGCGTGTAGGCCCCGGTTTTGCCAATAGCCCCAAACCGGATTTTTGTGAATCGGCTGGGGATAGTGGTGCAGACTATCGCCCCACTCCGGGAGGTGGGATTTGGGGGCTTTCTTCTGTCGGGTTCGCAGTCGAAACTATTGGAACATCGTTTGCAGCACCACTGTTAGCGAGAGAAGCGGCTTTTATTCTCGACGACTTGCGCTCGAAATGCCCAGGGGATTCACGTCCATTTGCTTGCACAGCTAAAGCAGTGCTCGCAGTGACCGCCGACGAAGTAGCAGCACGTCTCAGTGAGCCTCTTCGGCCTTTGGCAAAGAGAACGACGGGCTTTGGAATTGCCCGTGCGGCTTATTTCAAAAATCCAGAGGCGCAGAAGGCGCGCTTCGTGTGGCAAGGAGTGATCGAGCATGAAGACGATATTGTGAGAGTTCAGGTTCCGATCCCCCTTGCCTGGATCGCTGAATCCGCTTCGCCACAACTCAGGCTCTGCATTGCGTGGGATACGCCTGTCAATGCGGCGGCTGAGAGCCAGTGGTCTTGTCGCGACGTTGAGGTCAAAGTCCTTCCCGGGCCAGAGGCCAAAGCTTTGTATGGATCGCGCGGCCAAATTCACGGCTATCCTTTGTTTCAACGCCATTGGAATCTCGGGAAAGCGCGCGAGAAGGGCATTCTCGAAGATGATCTCTGGACTATTGAGCTTGGCTATTCACAACAAGCTGCTTATGCGGCTGGTCATGTGGTTTCTCCTTCCCAGCGCGTCGCTTTTGTCGCTGAAATCTGGGATGAAGCGGAAGAACCTGTAAACCCACACAGCTTTGTGCAAAGCCTGCCAATCGCTTCAACTCTTGTTCGACTCAGCAACACGTCTGCATGGCTCCCTCAACCAGTGTCTATTACGTCCGACTTCTAGCTGCGCAGCAACACAATGTGATTGCGGCTTTAGCCGCATTTTTACCGCCACATCACACTCGGAAACTTCTTCGCCACCGCCTGCCGATGCTTCGGCCATTCGCGGGCCAGGAAGGTGGGCCAATCAGTCGTGCTAGCCAAACGTTTGCCGTCAGGGGTGCAGAGGCTGAGTGCCACAGGCAAGCGACCTTCGCAGAGCGTCGGATGCTCTTTGAGGACGAAGCATTCCTGGAGTTTTACCTGGGCTTCGGGGGTGTCGGCAACGTAGCTGAGCTTGATCGTGCCGCCGCTGGGCCAGGGGATGGTGAGGGGAACCAACTCATCGAGCCAACTGACTTGGCCTTTGTCGAGATGCTGATGGAAGGCGGGGGAGAGGGGCGCGGCTTGGGCTTCTTTGACGAGGGAGAGGCCGGTGAAGGCTCGGGCGAGGCTGGTGGTGATGACGGCTTCGTCGAAGGGGGAGAACTCGAGTTCGGGCAGGGTGGCGTGGACGAGGTTCACGCGGGCGATGAACTGCTTCAGCCGATGATCCATCAGCGGCAGGTCGAAGGCTCCGGCGCGGTGGGCTTCGGCGAGGCAGCGTCCGCTGGCGACGGGATCGAGGTCGCGCTGCTGCGCCTTCTGCTCGATGACGAGATCGCGATAGCGCACGAGTTTCATGGCGGCGACGCGCTTGTTTTGGGCATCGAAGAGGTGCTCCACGGTGGTGCTCAGATGCTGGGGAAACATCTCGGCGATCCATGCGGGCTGCACGGCGGTGGCGAGGCTGAGCAGGGTCTGGCGCGATGGTGTTTCGCGCAGATTCGTAGCGACGAAATAGGCAGCGTCGGTCACCACGCTTTCGCGCACGAGCTGGCCTTGGCGTTGGTCGGTGAGATCGCACTCGGGCTTGCCGGGAGCGCGGCGTTTGGCGAGTTGATCGACGAAGCCGGCCATGAGGCAACGCAACAGGGCTTCGTCGCTTTTTGCCGGGCTGGCGGGCGTGGCATCGCGGTCGTAGAGGCGCTGCTGGTGGGCGGTGTGCAGGATTTGCTGGCAGGTCTGCTCCACCTGACGGGCGACTTGGGCGTTGATGCCGTAGCTGCGGCAGCGCTCGAAGCTGAAGCCGTTCGCTTTGGCGAAGTCGTAGGCTCGCATCAGCGTGATGAAGTCGGAGTCTGCGCTGTCTTCGAACATCTCGCGAGCGGCTTTGGTTTGCGCATCATCGCGATCCAGTCGTGCGAGCAAATCGCGGCCACTCACCAATGCAGCACACAAGGCGGCATCGGGCACGCAGCCGCGCTGGCTGGCCTCGATCAACATGCGCGAGTAGCGCGGGTGCATGGGCAGGCGCAGCATTTGGCGACCGATGGGCGTGAGGTCGGCATCGAGCAAGGCCCCGAGCATGGTGAGCAGGCGCTCGGCCCGCACGACGGCCTGCGGATCGGGTTTGTCCAGCCAGTCAAACGTGGCGGCCTCGCGAATGCCGAGCGAGTGCAGCAGCAGCACGACCTCCGCGAGGTCGCTGCGCTGAATCTCCGGCGTGTTGCGCTCCTCGCGGTCCTTGTGGCCGATCACCGTCCACAAGCGATGACAAGTGCCCGGCGCAGTGCGCCCCGCACGGCCTTTGCGCTGATCCGCACTGGCCCGGCTGATCGGCTCCAGCAACAACGTGCCGATGCCGCGTTCCGCATCATAACGAGCCACGCGAGCAACGCCGCTGTCCACGACGTGGCGGATGCCGTCGATGGTGATGCTGGTCTCGGCGACGTTGGTAGCGACGATCACTTTGCGCAGCGCGTTCGGGGCAAAAGCGCGGTCCTGCTCCTGCGGCTCCAGTTCGCCATGCAGCGGGATGCACGCCACGCGCTCCCGCGTTCGCAGGCCGCGCAAGGCATCCAGCGCGCCATTGATCTCGCCGCGCCCAGGCATGAAGACGAGGATGTCGCCGGGCTCATTGTCATGGATGATGCGCTCCACCGCCTCCGCTGCCTGCACCGTGATCGGGCGCTGATCCGGCATCGAAAGATAGCCCACCTCCACCGGATAACTTTGCCCTTCGGAGATGAAGATCGGGCATTGATCCAAATACGCCGCCACCGGCTCCGTATCGAGCGTGGCCGACATCACCACCATGGCCAAATCCGGCCGCTGCGTCTGCTGCAAGTGCTTCACCAACGCCAACGCCACATCACTGAGCAAGTTCCGCTCGTGGAACTCATCGAACACCACCGCCCCGATCTTCGACAACGAGCGATCATCCTGAAGCCAGCGCAGCAGAATGCCCTCCGTGACAAAACAAATGCGAGTCCCGACGCTGGTGTGGTCATCAAAGCGAATCTGATAGCCCACTTCCGCACCGAGCCGACTCTCGCGCTCCCAAGCCACCCGCGTGGCCACCGTGCGGGCCGCCACACGTCGAGGTTGCAGCACCACGATCATCTTCTCCCCCGCGATTCCCGCATCAAGCATCATCTGCGGCACCTGCGTGGTCTTGCCCGACCCCGTGGGCGCGACAAGCACCAAACGATTACCGTCCCGCAGCGTGCGCAAGATGTCAGCGTGGATTTTCCAGATGGGGAGCGCGGTGGAGGCAGGCATGATGGGGACGCGCATGCTATGGCTCAGAAGGGGAAATGCGAACGCGAAGCTCAGGAGCCATCACACCCTGGGAAACGAGACACCTCCTTGGCATCAATATTCTCCCTCTGCTCCTCTGCCTCTCCTGAATAGCTTGAATTTTGATCCACAGATTTCTCAGATGGGCTTCGATCTGTGAAATCTGCGTCATTTGTGGATGTCTCTTCAAGTCACTCGTTGTTTCACACTCCCGTCCGGCGTTCCGGTGCTCTGCGGCAAACCCGAACGGCCTTCTGTTGTCGCATGCTCCAAAGCCGATAGAGCCACGGCCAATCGCCCGTCATATAATGCCCCCGTTTGAAGCCCCAAAACCCCAAAACCCGAATCCCTCGTCGTGGCGTGATGACGCTGCCTTTGCTGTGCCTGGCACTTGCCTGGGCTCTCCCGTGCCCGGCACAGACGCTGGAGGACAAGGAAGCGGAGGAGATGCTCACCGATGCGAAGAGGTCTTTCAAAGAGCACGTCGAGCCCTTCGTGAAGCAATACTGCGTGGAGTGCCATGGAGATCGTCCCAAAGCGGGCCTCAATTTGCGCGTCGCAGTGCGCAAGCCGGGTGATCCGGCCTTCTCGCGCAAGTGGATGGAGTGCATCGCCAACGTCAACGCGCACGACATGCCACCTGACGACGCCGACCAGCCCTCCGACGACGAGCGCCAGCGCTTCCTCGACGCCCTCGCCAAGCTGAAATACCTCAGCGCACGCGATCCCGGCCCCTTTGTGATCCGCCGCCTGACGAAGGTGGAGTATGGCAACACGTTGCATGATCTTCTCGGCGTGGATGCATCAGTGGCCGCTGAACTTCCGGATGAGGTGGCGGGCGAGGGCTTCATGAACTCGCTCTCGCCGCTGCAATCGGAGCAGTATCTGGAGATCGCCAACGAGGCGCTCATCTCCATGCCCAAGGAAAGGCAGAATCGTCTGTTGGGCGAAACACCGGCGAAGGGAGCCGATCAGTGCGTGGAAGCGGGCAAAATTGCCCGCTCGCTGGCACGCAAAGCTTATCGTCGCCCGCCAGCGGATGCAGAGGTGGACACGCTGCTGGCCGTCTTTGATCTCGGACTCAAAAACAAGCTCGATTACACGGCGTCGTTGCGCCTGATGCTCAAGGCAGTCCTCGTTTCGCCACAGTTCCTCTTCATCACACCGGCGAAAGAGGCGGAAGCAGGCCAGAAGATCGTCCCGCTTGATGATTACCAACTCGCCTCGCGTTTGTCGTATCTGCTTTGGGCGACGATGCCCGACGCCGAATTATCCGAGCTTGCCGATGCCGGAAAACTTCACGAGCCAGGGGTGATCAAGGCGCAGGTGAAGCGCCTGCTCGCGGATCAGCGTTCTCGCGCGTTGTTCGATGGGTTTGGGGCGCAATGGCTGGGAGTAGGAGAGCTGAAGAACCAGACCTTTGACCCTGCGAAGTTCCCCCAGATGACCGATGTGATGCGCACAGCGATGTATGACGAGGCGCGGCTGTTCTTTGACAGCATCGTGCGGGAGAACCGCAGCGTCGTCGGCTTCGTGGACAGCGATTACACCTTCCTCAACGGCACGCTGGCCGCGCTTTACGGAATGGAAAAGACTGTCACCGGCCCGGAGATGCGGAAGGTGAAACTGACGAATGCGAATCGCGGCGGCATCCTCGGCATGCCTGGCATTCTGGCAACAACCTCGTTTCCCAACCGCACCAGTCCCGTAAACCGCGGAGTATGGGTGCTGGAGCAGGTGCTCGGCGAGCATGTCCCTCCTGCCCCGCCGAACGTGCCGACCTTGGAAAAGCAGGACCAGAAGAAGGTCGCCAATCTCACCTTGCGTCAGCGCACCGAGCTGCACCGCACGAATGCCGTGTGTAACAACTGCCACAAGATTCTCGACCCCATCGGCTTCGGCCTGGAAAACTTCGACGCCATCGGCCGTTGGCGCGATCAGGACGACAGCGGCGGCAAGATCGACGCAGCAGGGGAACTGCCCGGCGGCAAGCATTTCTCCTCCCCGAAGGAACTGAAGACCATCATCGCCGCACGAAAAGACGATCTGGCGCGTAATCTCACGGAGAAACTTCTGGCCTACGCCTTGTGCCGAAAGCTGGGAGGCTACGACGAGATCGTGGTGGACCGCCTCATGGGAACCATCGCCAAAGATGGTTTCCGCATGCAGACGCTCATCACCGAAATTGTCACGAGCTATCCCTTCACGAACCGTCGCATCCAATAACACGTCCCATGAGAAACAACGTCCTCATAGATCGACGCGCCTGCCTGAAAGGTGTCGGAGCCTCGCTCGCGCTGCCGCTTTTGGAAACCATGGGCTGGGCCGAAGTCGTCAAAGGCAAGATGGTCAAGCCGCCGGTGCGCATCGGCTTCATGTACATGCCGCACGGCGTCATCATGGATCAGTTCTGGCCCGCGACAGCGGAGAGCTTCTTGAAGTCGCCGCCGCCAGCGCTCGAATCGCTGCGTCCCGTGTTGGATCAGTGTTTGTTGATGAAAGGCATCTCAGGCGTGCCGATCTCTCCTTTCAATGGAGCACCGCATGCGCTGGAACTCTCCACCTGGCTCACCGCTCGACTGCCAGATGCGGACAGGCGCAGTCAGATCAACATCGCCATCTCGGCGGACCAGATCGCCGCGAATTACATGGGCGGACTCACGTCCCTGCCCTCGCTGGAACTCGCGACGATGCCGCAGACGCACAAAGAAAACCAGGAGGGTCTCAATGAGGGCTACTACTCGCATTGCAGCTACCGATCGCCCACGCAGGCAGTGCCGGCGGAGACGAATCCACGCAACGTGCTGAACCGCCTGTTTGGAAAGTCTGACAAGCCCGGAAAGGCGGGCCAAACCGACCCGCTGGATCGTCAGATGCTCGACCTGGTCATCGGTGGAGCCAAGGACCTGCGAAAGAAGCTGCCGCAGAACGATCAGCACAAGCTGGACGAATACCTCGACAGCGTCCGCGCCGTCGAGCGTCGCATCGCCGCCATCGAGTATCGCCAGAAAGAGGCCGCTTTGGAAAAAGCGGGCGTCTCTTCAAGCAAGCGCAACGCCTCCGACTCCCCGCCCATCGAGATCAAGATTCCCGTGGGCGACAAGCGCAGCGAATACATGCAGGTGATGTGCGACCTCAACGTGCTGGCCTTCCAGACCGACACCACCCGCGTCAGCACCTACATCGGCTCCACGCCGAACGGTGTGTCTTATCCTGAGCTCGGATTCACGGACACGCATCACTCCCAGACCCATCACAACAACGAGGCAGGCAAGTCTGGCAAAGTCGCCGCCATCACGAAGTTCAACATCGACCAGTTTGCCTACATGGTGAAGAAGATGGCCAGCCTGCGTGAGGGCGAAGGCACCCTGCTCGACAACTGCATCATGATGTGGGGTTCGGGCCTTGAAGATGGCAACAAGCACTCCCGCGAAAACCTTCCCTTCATCATCGCTGGCAAGGGCGGCGGTTCCGTGAACACCGGACGTTTCTTTGCCAACACCAAGGGCAATCAAGGCGACCTCCTCACCACGCTGCTCGCTTGTGCTGGCGTTCCGCTCGACCGCCCGATTGGGATCGCGACGAAGCAGTTGACCGAGATGATGAAGATGTGAGTGACGGTAGGGACGCGCCGCGTCCCATCTGCCTGAGGAGGACGAAGGTGGCGGGTGACGCAGAGTCCGCGTCAGGCCCATTAGGCAAAACGTGCGCGGGGCCTCCCTTCTACTCCTCCGCGAATTTTCGAACGCGGTGCAGCGCATCCATACCATCCGTTCACCTGTCGCCCGATGAGAATGTGACGAGGGAATGGCAAGCCGTTCGCAACTATCGACGGCTCGTGAAATCCTAGACCGAGAAGAGGCTCACCGGACATTACGATCATCTGTGAAGAAAAACCATGCTTGCTCCACAGCCGCTCTTCCCTAGATTTTGTACCAGCCATCAGTCTGGCTGCGCATACATCATGAATTTACCCGAAGATGGCGATATCACGATCCTGACCAGAAGGCCGGAAGCTGCGACACAGAAAGCTGGAGGCATGGGTGACGCCAATCCAGATTCGGCGGTGCCCCTAATCTTTGGCAGACGCATCGCGCAAGGCGGCATGGGGGCCATCTTGGAGGCGCAGGACTGTAAGATCGGGCGCACCATCGCGGTGAAGCTTATGCTCTCCGAGCTCAATGTGAATGAGGACCAGAAGCAGCGCTTCATCAACGAAGCCGCCGTACTTGGCCGACTAGAGCATCCCAACATTGTGCCCATCCACGACCTGGGGCGCACCAGCAACGGCGAACTCTACTATACCATGAAGCTGGTGAAGGGCCACACTCTCAAAGACATCCTCGACGCCATTCGCGACGGTGATCCCGAGACAACGACGCACTACACCCTCGACCGCCTGCTTACGATCTTTCGCAAGGTGTGCGACGCCATGTCGTTCTCCCATTCGCATGGCATTATACACCGGGACTTGAAGCCGGAGAACATCATGGTCGGTGAGTTTGGCGAGGTGCTCGTCATGGACTGGGGCCTGGCAAAGATTCTTCAGGGCGACCCCTCACCGGCAAGCCCGCTATCAATGCAACCCACGCCAGAGCAGCAGGCTGCGCTGGATTCATGCGACGCGAACTTCAGCATTACCTTGGAGGGAGACGTGATGGGCACCCCACAGTACATGAGCCCTGAACAGGCGGACGGCCGCATTGCGGACATGGATGCGCGCTCCGACATCTTTTCCTTGGGTAGCATTCTGTATACCATCCTGACGCTACGCCCTCCTGTGACGGGCCAGACAATCAACGAGATCCTGCGCAATGTCGCCACTGGAAAAATCATCTCTCCGACCACCTTCGGAACTAAGGCCAGCAAGGACCTGCCCAAGCTCCAGCCACAAGACCCTCAGGCTCGGAAGTCGTTGCCGCATTGCCCGAGCGGCCGCGTCCCTGCGGCACTTTCAGCCGTCGTGATGAAAGCACTGACGGTCGAGCGAGAGCAGCGCTACCAGGATGTGGCGGCGCTCAACACGGACATTGAAGCCTATCAAGGCGGCTTCGCCACTCAGGCAGAGCGTGCGGGCGCATGGAAACAGTTTACCCTGCTGCTCAAGCGTAATAAGGCCGCATCAACTGGAGTCGCGGCGGTGCTGCTGGTCGGCACCGTGCTGGGCACGCAAGCGATCGTCGAGGGCAAGCGAGCCCGGCGCGAAGCGGTGCGCGCCAATGCTGCCCTGAGCAATCTGGTAAAAACCGCGCCAACCTTCGCCGCTCAGGCCAGCGACCTTGTTGAGCAAGGGGAACTCGATGAGGCTCTGGAAAAGATCGGCTACGCGGTTTCGCTGGAGCCGCGCAACTCAGACTATCTGCGCCTGCAGGCGGATCTCTTGCAGGCCACCCAAAGACTCGACAATGCGGCAGAGAGCTATCGTGCTGTGCTCGTCCTCCGCCCAGATCATGCCGGAGCGCTTACAAATCTGGCACTATGTGAAAAACTCCTGCGCGACAATCAAGGCGGCACTGAACTCAAACGCTCCAGCCAGGGAGAACTAGTGGCCGCCATGATCAAGCAAGGCCGCGCCGTCGAAGCCGCGCCCCTGAACAACCTCCTTGGCGAGGACTTGGATTCTGCATTGGCTCCCATCAAGGCAAGGATGAAGCCGCTTATCGCCATCACCGGTCCCCGTGCAGGTGCGATCCGTCTGCCAGACGGAACCTTCCGCCTTGTCCTCAAAAGCAGACCCGTGATCGACCTGCCTCCTCTTGATGGACTGCCAATCACGGAAGTTGACCTCAGCAATACCAAGGTCTCCGACCTCACCCCTCTGAAGGGCCTCCGCCTCCGGCGGCTAAATATTGACACCACGCATGTCTCCGATCTGAGCCCGCTCGTCGGAATGCCTCTGGAATCACTGGACGCCTCCACGGCTTATGGAGACAAGCGTCCCAAGATCAGAGATTTGAGTCCCCTGAAGGGAATGCCGTTGACCGAACTCATATTGATCTCCACACCCATTACTGATCTCTCGCCACTTCGTGGGATGACGCTGAAACGAATGATATTGAGCAGCACGCCAGTAGCTGATCTGCGCCCGCTCACGAGCATGGCGATCGAGGAGTTGGATATCAGCCATACGGAAGTCACGGATTTGGCACCGCTCGCGGGCATGCCCTTGAGGTCACTCCGTGTTGCAAACACGGGTATCAAAGATCTATCGCCGTTGAGGGGCATGCCGTTGCGTTTTCTGAGTCTGAACAAGGTTTCAGTGAGCGATCTCAGCCCCCTCGTAGGCATGCCGCTTGAGGAGTTGATTCTATGGAACACGAAAGGCATCGACATCAGCGTCCTGCAGACTCTTCCGCTCAAGCACCTGATACTTCGTGGCCGGGTGGAGGATCTACGGCCCTTGGCAGAGTGTAAAACCCTCGAGAATCTTGAGGTTCCCAGTAGTTCTACCGATATATCATTCCTTCGAACCCTGCCGAACCTGCAGCGCCTTACCGACAAGGTGAACATTGCCAATAGGTGGGATCGCGTTCCTACCGCTCAAGAGTTCTGGAGGAAGTACGACGCTCAACAGGCAGGGAACAAATGAGTTCAGACCGTTGTCGCACCGGCGTTTCCGCTCTGCCAATACAACTCGCCAACTCGCTTTGTCAGACGGTGTATGGCCGAGGAAAGATGGTTTTAGAGGAAGTGAAACTTCATA
>DNXB01000137.1 GCA_003506995.1 Verrucomicrobiales bacterium | reverse complement strand
CCCGGCCAGTGATCGCGGCCCGCGTCGTTGTTGATCTTCGGCGTGCGGCCAAACTCGCCCATCCAGACGACGAGCGTGCTTTCCAGCAGGCCACGTTCTTCGAGGTCATCGAGCAAGGTCGAGTAAGCCTGTTCCATCGGCGGCACGAGGCGGTTCTTGAGGCCGTTGAAGTTGTCCTTGTGCGTGTCCCAGGTGATGGACGGACCATTCACCGTGGTGACAAATCGCGTGCCGGACTCGATCAAGCGACGCGCGAGCAGGTGCGACTGGCCCCAACTGTGCCTGCCGTAGCGTTCGCGCACTTTGTCGGGCTCTTTGGAGAGGTCGAAGGCCGTCGCCGCCTTGCCGGTTTGCAGCATTTGGGTGGCTTGCTCGTTGAAAATGTCCATCTGCGCCACCTGGGATGAAGCGATGGGCATAGAGGCCGCGCTCATGTGATTCAGCAGTGCGAGACGCTCCTGGAAACGGCACGGTGTGAGGCTGGAGTCGAGCGCCATGTTGCGCACGCGGAAGCTCGCCGCGTTCGGATCGTCATCGAGCACGAAAGGATCGTAGCGCGTGCCCAGACAGCCGCCGAACTGACCTGGCGTGAGATACACCTTGCTGTCGCAGTGCGGAAACGGTGTGATGACATACGGCGGCACGCCTTTGGAAAAACCATCCCGCTGCGCCAGCCAGCCACAGAGCGTGCCGACACCGGGAGTATCCGTCGGACTCGGCGTGATCAGCGTGCTGTCCACTCGATAGGGCCTGCCCACCGTGGCCCAGTGCATGCCGCCATTGTGGCTGCTGTGCCCGTGATGCACGCTGCGGATCAGCGCCAGCTTGTCCATGCGCTTCGCCATCTGCGGCAGCAGCTCCGTGATGTGGATGCCGGGGACGTTGGTTTTGATCGTCTTGAACTCGCCGCGAATTACAGACGGCGCGTCCGGCTTCGGATCCCACAGGTCGATGTGGCTCGGTGCGCCGCCGTTGAAGATCATGATGACCGACTTCGCTTTCCCAAGACCGATGCCGGGTTTGGTCGAGGTTGCACCAAGCGCTGCCAGATGATTCAATCCAAAGCCCAGCATGCCCATGCCTCCGGCATGGAGAACACTGCGGCGCGTAACGCGCATCTGTGGAATGAAGGAACTCACAACGGGCCAAACTACGGGCGCGAGTGGTCGATCTTGCTCAAGTTCGCCACTTCAAGTCCACCTTCACACCATTCCACGCGTGATCCGCTTGGTGCGTGTGCGTCGTGGCCTCAGCGCCGTTTTGAGCGAGGCGCAGCATCGTCCAGCCCGTGGTCGAGGTCTTCTTATCCGCCACATATGATGTCGCAGGCGTGTTGAGAATGTGGATTCCCTCGTGCTGGAAGAAGTCGCGGTGATGAATGTGGCCGTGGATGTAGGCTTTGACGTGTTTTCTCTCGGTGATGGCCTTCCAGAGTGGTTCAGAGTCTTCGAGGCCGCCTGGGAAGTGTATCGGATCACCCCCGAGACGTGGATTGTGATGCGCGAACAGAAGCGCGGGCCTGTCGGCGTGCTGGTCGAGCAGTTTCGTCAACCAGGCCATCTGCGTGTCGCCGATGAGTCCCTGCGTGACCATGGTGGCTTTCAGCGAATCCAGCAGGAACAAGTTCGCTCCCGCCAGCTTCACCACACCGACGTGTTTTGACTCCACGGCGGGCGATTCGGGCTTTTCATTTTTAATCACATCATAAAACACGGCTCGGTCATCGTGATTGCCCATCGTGAGATGCAGCGAGACGCCTGCGTCGCGCAGTGGCGCGATCAATTTGGCGAAGTGCTCGTAGTCGCCACGCTGGCCGTCTTTCAGGGCCAGATCGCCATTCATGATCACCGCTCCAGGCCGTTTCGGCAGCGCCAGCAGCCACGCGATGGTGTTGCGCAGGTTTGTCGGGATCGAGGCGCTCGCCGGATGCTTCGCCCCGATGTGGGTGTCGTTCAGAATCGCGATCAAGTTCTCATCCACCTCGGCTGCAGACGTTTCCATGCTCGAAAACGCCACGGCGGCTCCGAGTTGGGCGATGAACTGGCGGCGGGAGGTGAGATGAATCGGCATGGCTTGCTATACGCGCTGCTTCTGTCCCGTATTGCTCCATCATGGACCGCCGCGATTTCCTCAGGACCACCACCGCCGCAGCCTTTGCCACCGGAGCGCGGACGCCCTCGTCCGCAGCCGCCACGGCACAGCCTGATCTCATTAAAACCGAAAACGCCAAGGCCGGTGCCAGCTTCCAGCTCACTCGCATGATGCCGGACAATGCGAAGTCTTACCGCACCTCGCTCATCGAAGGTTACTGCTCGCGTCAGTCGATCAAGGCGGGCGAGAAGCTCGACCTCTTCGTCAGCACGAAGCCTGCGGCCAAGTTCACCATCGACATCTTCCGCATGGGCTACTACGACGGCGCAGGCTCGCGTTTGATGGCCACGCTCGGCCCCTTCGATGGCAAAGAGCAGCCCGTGCCCGAGATCGGCGACAAACGTCTGCGCGAATGCCAGTGGGATGTTTCGACTTCACTCATGATTCCGGCGGATTGGCCGAGCGGCGTTTACTTGGGGCGGCTGACGACTCTTCCTAACAGCGAACAGCGCACCGAGAACAGCGAACCGTATTGGCAAAGCTACATCATCTTCATCGTCAAAGACGACCGCCCTGCCGACATTCTCTTCCAGTGCAG
>DNXB01000234.1 GCA_003506995.1 Verrucomicrobiales bacterium | reverse complement strand
GGGAATTATTTTTGTCCGAGTCCCTAAACGGCATTCAGTTACCACTGAATGCCGTTTTGGCTTTTTAGTGCGCGAAACTGCCCACATCAACCCGGCAGCAGCCGGGATGCGATCCCGCTGGCGGTCTCCAGCAGCTTCTCCTTTTCCTCCGCCGTGAAATCATACGGCGTCAGTTTGCCGATGCCCAGCGTGCCGCACAGCCGCTGGCCGTCCAGCACCGGCACGGCCAGCGTGCCCTGCACCTGGGTCTGCTTCGCCCCTGGTTTCGCCACGCCGGAGGTGTCGGTTTGCAGATTGCACATTTCCACGGGTTCCCGCCGTTCCGCCGCCGTGCCCGCGATGCCTTTGCCCACGGGAATCGACTGGATGATCGGCATCAGCGCCTCAGGAATGCCCTGGTGCGCCACCAGCTTCAAATGTTTGTCCGCCGGGTCGAGCCGGTGCAGAGTTCCCGTCGTGCAGCCAAAATCAGCGATCGTCTGCGCAAGGAAATCGTTCCAAGAGGGGGCTGTGGGGGTCATCGGGAGGGCAGGATTTGGGATTTGTCGTTGTCGCGGCAGGGCGGGGGAGTTATTCTCCCGCCATCTTGGTCTGTTTCATGAAAACCTGCTCCGCTTTTTTTGTCGTTCTTGGACTGGCATCTGCCCTCCAGGCACAGCCTTCCTCGCCTGTGGCTCCCATCTCCGCCCGCAGCACCTACCACCCCGACAACTCGCATTCCGAGACCGTCGTGGACAAAACCACCAACGAACTCACCGAGGCCACCTACAGCGCCGCCGGCGCCCTCCTCAGCAAGAAGCACTATCTGCTCAACGAGCGCGGCCTGCCCACCCAGGGCCACATCTACGACGGCCGTGGCAACCTCGTCGCCCGCTCCCAGGTCTATTTCGACGAGTTCGGCCGCGCGAAAGAAATGCGCTCCTTCAACCTCCAGGGCATGTGCTACCAGCAGGTCGTCTATGAATACGGGGCCGACGGCAAGGCGAAGCCGCCCAAGGTCATCAACGTCGATCCTCGCGCCGCTCCCTCCATCAAGCCCGGTGTCATCGACTTCACGCAAAGCACGCCCGCCCCCGGCCAGTACGCCCAGCCCCAGGCCCCCGCGCCCGAGCCGCCCAAGAAAAAATCCTTCTTCGGCCGTCTCTTCGGCAAAAAGGACAAGTAGCGCCCCGCCCGGATGGAATCACCCGCACCCGGCCAGCGCTGGATCAGTCAAAGCGAGCCCGAACTCGGTCTCGGCATCGTCACAGCCGTGGAAGGCAGCTTCATCGACCTGCGCTTTCCCGCCGCCGGTGAAAAACGCCGCTACGCCCGCCACGGCGCTCCCTTGCGCCGCGCCAGCTTCCACGCAGGCGACACCCTCTCGCATCGCGACGGTTCAAAGCACCCCATCGACACCGTTTCCGCGCAAAACGGCGTTTTGACCTACCACTGCGGCTCTCGCAGCATCCCTGAGTCCGAACTCGCCGACACCCTCAGCCTCGGCGGCCCGCAGGAGCGCCTTCTCGCCGCGAATATCGACGACCTGCAAGCCTTCGCCCTCCGCGCTGAAGCCGTCGAATGGCGCTGCCGCATGCAGGCCTCCCCCGTGCGTGGTTTCATCGGCGGNNGGCGGCCGTGTCGATCCCATCCCGCATCAGATGTCCATCGCGGCGGATGTCACGGGCCGCCTCCTGCCACGCGTCCTGCTCGCCGATGAAGTCGGCCTCGGCAAAACCATCGAAGCCGGCCTCATCTTGCATCGACTGAATCTCACGGGCCGTGCGTCGCGCATCCTCGTCCTCGTGCCCGATGCCCTGCCGCACCAGTGGTTTGTCGAACTCCTGCGCCGCTTCAATCTCATGTTCAGCCTCTTCGATGAAGAACGCTGCGCGGCCATCGAAGGCGGCGATCCTGAGGGCAATCCCTTCCTCGACAGCCAGCTCGTCCTCTGCCCGCTCTCCTTGCTCAGCGGCTCGTCCAAACGTGCCGCACAGGCCGCCGACGCCGGTTGGGATCTCCTCATCGTCGATGAGGCCCATCACCTCGAATGGACCGTCGAAACACCCGGCGTTGCCTATCAAGTCGTCGAAACCATCGCCCAACGCGTCCCCGGCGTCCTGCTTCTCACCGCCACACCGCAGCAGCTCGGAGCCGAAGGCCACTTCGCCCGTCTCCGTCTCCTTGATCCCGACCGCTACGGCGATCTGAACGAGTTCCTCGCCGAATCAGATCGCTACGAGCAAGTCGCCCGTGTCGTCGATCTCATCCTGCAAGGCGGCAGCATGAGCAAAGATGATCGCGAACTCTTCGCCAGCCACTCCCCACGCGTCCAACAGCACATCGCCGAACTCAGCGCAGGCGATGAATCCGCCCGCCAGCGTCTTGTCAGCGATCTGCTCGACGAATTCGGCACCGGTCGCGTCATGTTTCGGAACACCCGTGCCGTCATCCAGGGATTCCCACCTCGCCAATGCCATGCCTGCCTGCTAANNAGCCAAATTCGACGGCGGAAGACACCCTCATCCGTTGGCTCGCTGCCACGCTGCGCGAACTTGGCGAGGCCAAGGTTCTGCTCATCTGCCGCACGCGCAAACTTGCCGAAGACATCCACGAGCGCCTCCTGCGCGAGATCAACGTCCACGCTGTTCTCTTCCACGAAGGGCTCAATCTCATGCAGCGCGACCGCCACGCCGCCGCCTTTGCCNNCCGAAACCGCCATGGACCTGGAAGACGCCCTGCGCGTGCGCAAGGGCATCCCGGCCACGGTGTTCCACGAAGGCATGAGCATTCTGGAGCGCGACCGTGCAGCGGCCTATTTCGCCGACGAAGAGTTCGGGGCCCAGGTGCTAATCTGCTCGGAAATCGGCTCGGAAGGGCGCAACTTCCAGTTCTCCCATCATCTGGTACTGTTCGATCTGCCGGCTCACCCGGACCTGCTCGAACAGCGTATCGGCCGCCTCGACCGCATCGGTCAGAAAGGCACGATCAACATCCATGTGCCCTTCATCGCCGGCACCGAAGGCGAAATCCTCGCCCGCTGGTATCACGAAGGCCTCGACGCCTTCGAACACAGCCTGCAAGGAGCCACGCAGCTCCTCCACAGCTTTGCCGCCGAAATCGAAGCCCTCTGCGCCAGCTTTGACGCCGCCAAGCTCGACGATCTCATCAAGCGCACCGCCAAACTGCGCCTCGAAGTGCGCAAAAAGCTCGAACGCGGCCACAACCGCCTCCTCGAACTCAACTCATGCAAGCCACGCCTCGCTGCACGCTTGATTGAGCGCATCCATGATGTCGATGCCGGCCTCGACTTCGAGCGCTTCTTCATCCGCCTGCTCGATCACTTCGGCATGCACGTCGAGGAGATGACCAACCGCACCTGGTTCATCCGTCCCGACAATCTCATCACCGACGCCTTGCCCGCGCTGCCCGATGAAGGCCTCACCTTCACCTTCGACCGCGAACGCGCCCTCTCCCGTGAGCACGAAGCCTTCCTCACCTGGGATCACCCGCTCGTGTGTGGTGCGCTCGATGTTCTGCTCGGCTCGCAAGCTGGCAACGCCGGTTTCGCCTTCTGGAAAGCCTCCAGTGGCGAAGGTTTGGTGCTTCAGGCCAGCTTCATCGCCGAATGCATCGCCCCGCCAGTCTTGCACGCGTCACGCTTCCTGCCCGCCACGCCCATTCGCATCGCCATCGACCATCAAGGCCGCGATCTCACCACCGATCCCGCCTTCACCCGTGCCAAGCTCACCCCCGGCGATCCCAGCCGCACCGTCGAAAACGAAACCGTCCGCCACAAGCTCCTGCCCACCATGCTCGGCAAGGCGCAGCAGCTCGCAGAGGCGCAGCTCAAGGCGCTGAAGGAGCGCGGCCTCAAGGCCATGCGCAAGCACCTGGATGAGGAGATCATCCGCCTCGAAGATTTGCAGTCCCGCAATCCCCATGTGCGGTCGGAGGAGATCCAGGCGCTGAAAGAGCAGCGCGAGGCCCTGGCCCAGGCCATGGTCGCCACATGCCTGCGGTTGGATGCCGTGCGGCTGGTGCTGAGGCTGAAATGAGCGGCCTGGAGTTGGGGGCGGGCGCTTGCAGCCTGACGCTGGCTGCTACGGACTGGTGAGCCACTCCAGATTGAAGCGGGCGAGCGTCAATCCTGCTCCTGCAAACCCGGGCTTCGTGCCGCGTCCGTAGAAGCAGAGAATCGTGCCGCTTTGCGTGACGGCGATGTCGGAGTACATGCTGGGGCCGTCTTCGAGGAGCTTGTTCTCGGGCCAGGTCCGGCCTTCGTCGCGGCTGATTTTGACGCTGACATTCCGGCGGTCGCGGCTTTTGCCCGGCTCAGGCTTGCCGCCGCGTCCGCCTTCGAGGTTGTGCGGGTTGGAGAAGAGGATGAGGTTTTGATCGCCATGGTTGTAGCGCACGATGCCGCCCATGCAGATGGGCTCGAGCAGCGCATCATCGAACATCGGCGTGCTCCAGCCGGTCGCGCCGTCTTTGCTGACGGTGATAAGGCGGCGATGGGCCTTCGATTCACTGCGCACGTTGAGCATGACGCTGCCGTCGTTGAGTTCGATGGCGACGGTTTCATTTGGGTTGATCCATTCGTCGGTGCAGGGCACGGCGATCTCGCCCGCCTTCCAGGTCTTGCCCTGATCATCGCTGAAGATCGTCGCGGTGAC
>DNXB01000224.1:11655-11806 GCA_003506995.1 Verrucomicrobiales bacterium | reverse complement strand
TGCCGCGCACGATGGAGTCGTCGATGACGACGAGATTGTCCTTCGATGTGACGACGCCGTAGGTGATGTCGTAGCTGCCGGAGACGAGCGCGTCGCGCCCGTTTTCCTGCGCGATGAAGGTGCGCATCTTGATGTCCTTGAGCGCGATTTT
>DNXB01000224.1:0-11595 GCA_003506995.1 Verrucomicrobiales bacterium | reverse complement strand
TCTCGGCGGTGTTCGGGATGAAGCTGAGCACGGTGTGCTCGAAGTCGTTTTCGATGGCCTTCACCACCTGCGGCACGAGCTGCTCGCCGAGCGCCTTGCGCTGGCGGTAGATGGCGGAGTCGTTTCCCCGGGAGAAGTAAATGCGCTCAAAGGAGCAGGGTTTGAACTCACGCGGCTCGGTGAACGGCTTGATCGTCATGCCGCCGTCGGCCTTGATCACGGCGACATGCGCGGGCGGCAGTTTTTTGACCTCCTCCTCGCTCACGCCGAACACGGACATCAGCGCCACACGCTCGGAGGCGATGGTGAAGATCTCGTCGTTCTCATAGTAATAGCACGGGCGGATGCCGCTGGGGTCGCGCATGACGAAGAGGTCGCCGTTGCCGATCACGCCGACGATGGCATAGCCGCCGTCCCAGCGCTTCGCGGAGTCCCGGATCACTTCGGTCACATCCAGCTTCTCGCTGATGTGCTGCGGGATGTCCGTGCCGGGCATGCCTGAGTCGCGCAACTCGTGGTAAAGCTTCGTGTGCGCCTCGTCGAGCTGGAAGCCGATCTCCTCCAGCACGCTCTGCGTGTCCGTGCCAAAGACGGGATGCTGCCCGCGCTGCATCATGATCTGGTTCAGCTCGCGCGTGTTGGTGAGGTTGAAATTGCCCATCACCATCAGCGTGCGCGTGGGCCAGGTGGTGCGGCGCATGTAGGGGTGCAGCGCACCTTTCCCGAAATCACCGCTGGTGCCGTAACGCAGATGGCCGATGTAAATCTCCCCGGCCATCTCAAACTCGCGCTTGATGGCCTCGGGGTCTTCTTCAAAGGCGATGAACTCCTTGCCCTCCTGGTCGCGCTCGTCCTTGCGCTGCTTGTCGATGCGGCGGGCGATGCGCTTCATGTCCTTGCGCATTTCCTCAAACGCCTGGCCAATGAGCTCCACGCTCTCCGTGCTGCGCTCGCGGAACATGTAGGGCAGGCCGGGCGGCATGCCGAGCTTGCTGCAGCCGATGCCGAAGCCGTCCTGGCCGCGGTTGCGCTGCTTGGTCATGAGCGCCTGCAGGGCGTCGAGGCCGTACAAGGCGTTGCCGTATTTTTGATAGAAGTATCCAAGCGGCTTTTTCAGCCGCACCACTGCTATGCCGCACTCGTGTCCGATTGGGTCGCTCATCAGGAAGGAGCACCCACCTTTGGCAGGCGGTGGAAGGAGTGCAACCGGTGGAATGAGATTCTCAATGCTGGTTTCGCTGCCACCAGCCCAGCGCAAAGCCGATTCCCGCGCCAAAACCCAGCCCGTGGAACAATCCCCAGCCCAGTTTCGCCGCGATGGCGACCTGCGGCTTCGCCCAGCCCTCGATTCCCGACCCGAGAACGCCGTACATCCACTTGCCACCGATGAAATAACCCGCCGTGTGCAGCGCAAACAGCACCAGCGCCGCGATCCAGAAGCCGGACGGCCTTTTCAGCGAGTTCCAGCACATGAACGAGAAAAACAACGTGCCCGCCGCCGCGCCGACCCATTCCCCAGGCCGGCCTTTGATGACAAACCACGCCAGGCTCCACAGCAGCGCGTAACCGAGGAACGCGGGCAAAAACATGCGGTAAAAGCGCCCGAGCCGGTGTTCTCCCTGCAACAGCCCGCACAGCGCCAGACCGGCCCCGCCGAGATACACCAGCGCGATCAGCGCATACATGCCGATCTCACTGCCCGCGAGGCGCGGCACAAAAGCCCAGATCGAATAAGCGGCGACGCTCACGGCGCCAAAGCCAAGGCAGCCGTGCAGGGTGGAGCGGAGTAGGGGAGTCATGCCGGAGTGAAAACGCCGCAAACCGTCCGACATCTCAATGTGCAGGCCGAATTGTCTGCCGTGGTCTGCAACGAAAGTGTTTTGAGCGATTCGTGGGCGCTGACGGTCTGCATGGCATGGTCCATGCAGCAAACACTGGCACCCCCAATGAAAACATCACTCACTCTTCCATGGTGGCTGCCTGCGCTGACGCTGGCGGCCTGTTTTGCGGCCAGTTCCCATGGCCTGGCCGTTCCTGAAACCCAAGCGCCGCAGCCTTTGCCCGCGGCTCTGGTCATTCCGCCGCTGGAGATCCCGGAGGAACCCGTTCCGGGCCTGATTCTGCGCCAACTGGCCTTTGACCGCGAGTTCGACTCGCCGGTGATGCTGGCGACGCTGCCGGATCAAAGCGGCGAGCAGGTCATCGCCATGCAGCGCGGTGAGTTCTGCGCCGTGCGGCTCGATGGCAGCGGCCAGTGGCGGCCGTTTCTCGATTTTCGCGAGAAGATGAAGGGCATCGTCCTTTTCGAGGAAGGCGTGCATGGCATCGCCTTTCATCCGCGCTTCGCGGAGAACCGCACCTTTTACCTCAGCTACTCGCAGAACGAGCCGCGCCGCACCGTGATCAGCGAGATGCGCGCGAGCGATGCCGCCGCGCCGGTGGCGCTGCCGGAGACGGAGCGAGTCTTGATGGAAGTCCCGCAGCCGCTGGCGGACCACTGGGGCGGACACATCGCCTTCGGGCCGGATGGCTGTCTTTACATCGCACTCGGTGACGGCGGCCTGCGCGATGATCCGTATCGCCTGGCGCAGAATCCGTGGCTGCTGCATGGCAAAATACTGCGCATTGATGTGAATGGTCGCACCGGGGTGCTGCCGTATGCGATTCCGGCGGACAATCCTTTTGCCAATGATCAGGCGGTGCGGCGGGAAATCTTCGCGCTCGGCTTCCGCAATCCGTGGGGGCTGTCGTTTGACGCGCGTTCCGGCCAGCTCTGGTGCGCTGATGTGGGCCAGGACTTGTGGGAGGAGATCAATCGTGTCGAACGGGGTGCAAACTATGGCTGGAGCGATCGCGACGGCCCGGCGCAGAGCGTTTTTCATGCGCACCCGTATCTTCCGAACCTCGCCACGACGGACCCCGTGCATGCCTACACCCGCATGCGCGGCGAGGGCATCTGCATCGTCGGCGGTCTGCTCTATCGTGGGAAAAAGCTGCCGCAGCTCGATGGGGCCTTCGTCTTTGCCGACTGGGGCTATGGCACGGTCTGGGCGCTGATGATGGACTCCGCCAGCGGCCTGCCGGTGAGCCGAGGCGTGCTGCATCGGAAGGAAGCCGAGCATAAGTTGAACCCCACGCTCGTTACATCTGATGCAGAGGGCGAACCTGTGCTGCTGTCGCAGGAAGGGGCGCTGTACCGGCTTGAGCCGCAGGAGTAGCAGAACTCGTGAGAGTTCCTTCAGATGGAAGGCTGGTGCCTTCTTCTACGAGACGCATCGTGCTGCAAGAGTGCGTGCATGCCCGCGTTCAAGGCGGGCCATGAAACGTCTTCTCGCCTTTTTCCTCCTTGCCACCGCTGTTTGTGCTGCCGATTCGAAGCCGGATGTGCTTTTCATCGCCGTCGATGACCTGAACGACTGGACCAGCTACCTCGGCGGTCATCCACAGACGAAAACACCGAACATCGACCGACTCGTGGCACGCGGCACCGCGTTCACGAACTCGCACTGTGCCGCGCCCGCCTGCAATCCCTCGCGTGCTGCTTTGATGAGCGGCCTGCGGCCCTGGCAGACGGGAGTTTACACCAACAACGATCCGGCGCAGGGCGTGCTCAAGGATGTGAGCACGATCAACCGCCACTTCCTTGCCAACGGCTACAACACGCTCGGTGGCGGCAAGATCTACCACAACTTCAACGCCGAGGGCCGCCAGGACTCGTGGACGAAGTGGGACGGGCTGTTTCCTTCGATCAAAGGGCACGAGGAAAACTTCAACGGCCTCAACCGTGGTCACTTTGACTGGGGTCCGGTCGATGCCAAGCCCGCCGACATGGGCGATTACAAGCTGACCGACTGGGCGATCAACCACCTCAAGACCGCGCCTGCTGACAAGCCGCTGTTTCTGGCCGTCGGTTATGTGAAACCGCACCTGCCGTGGTATGTGCCGCGTGAGTATTTCGACCGCTTCCCGCTGTCCGACATCAAGCTGCCGGTGACGAAAGAAAATGATCTGGCCGATGTGCCGGCGCAGGGCGTGAAAATGGCCGGGCCTGAGGGCGATCACGCCGCCGTGCTCAAAGGCGACCAGTGGCAGCAGGCGGTGCAGGCCTACCTCGCCACCATCTCCTTCCTGGATGATCAAGTGGGCCGCTTGCTCGACGGACTTGACCAAAGCCCGCGCAAGGACAAGACCATCATCGTCTGGTGGACGGACCACGGCTGGCATCTCGGCGAGAAGGAGCATTGGCGTAAATTCAGCCTGTGGGAGGAGGCCACGCGCACCAGCATGGCCATGGTCGTCCCCGGTGTGACGAAAGCAGGCACGAAAACCAACGCGCCCGTGGATTACATGAACATCTATCCCACGCTTTGCGAAATCACCGGCCTGCCCATGCCGGAGCATGTCAAAGGCGCGAGTTTGATGCCGCTGCTCAAAGATCCCGCCGCCAAGTGGGAAGGCGTGGCCGTCTGCACCCATGGCAAGGGCCACCACGCCGTGCGCGACGCCCAGTGGCGCTACATCCGTTATGCCGACGGCACGGAAGAACTCTACGATCACAGCAAAGACCCGTATGAGTGGACCAATCTCGCCGCTGAGGCCGGCATGAGCGACATTAAAACAAAACTCGCCGCCGCCATCCCCGCCGCCGAAACCGAGATCAAGCCCACCTCCGGCGAGAAGCAGAAAGGCGAGGGCAAAGGGAAGAAGAAAAAGAAGGCGGCGGAGTGATCCGCCTCAGAACATCTGTTTCGACTCGCTGATGCGATGCCGCCAGTAATACGGACGGCGCTTCGCATGCGCGACGGCCAGGATGATGACCTGCTCATGCCACAGCATGTAGGCGAGGTAGTACTCGCCAAACCGCGGCGTCAGGTTCACCCGGCGGACGATTCCCGCGCGGATGTTGAAGAGCAGCGGGTTCTCGCAGATCTGCTGCCGGTAAGTCAGATATTGATGATTGAAAGACTCTGCGAGTACTTGATCAATCATCAGGTATTGCCCGGCAGTTTCCTCCAGCTCCGTTTGAGCTGCCGGGTGAATGCGCCAGGGCTTCATGCGACTCTTTTTCGTTGGAGACCATGCTTGGCGAAAAGGGCGTCCATCCTGCGATCCGATTCCTCCCCCGAAATCAGCTCCACCGTGCCATCCATCACCTCCTGCGCCCGGCGGTTGATCTCCTCGTCCCACGCGGCCTCCACGGAGCGTTCGTCTTCATCTACAGCGGGAAGAACATACTCCGATTGGATGTCGCGCAGCAGATCGTCCAGCTCGTCCTTGGGCAGGCTGCGGATTTCACTTTTGATGCGTTCAACGGCGGCGGTCATGGGCGGATAGTAATGAATCGCGCCGGGTTTGTCGAGCCTTCACCTGAACCAGCCCCTGATGCGGTCAAACAAACCGCGGCCTTGTCCAGGCTGCTGCACGCGCTGCGGCGGCGGGGCGGCGTAGCCCTGGTGCTCCATGCAGAAATTCTGCGGCACAAGATCGTAGGGCAGGGCGTCCTCATACGCGGTGCCAGCGCGACCGCAGCCGTCGGTGGCGAGCTGGCTGCTCACGCGGCAGAGCGTCACCTTGGTCAGCGGCAGCAGCACCTTTGGCACTTCGGTCTTGTAGCCGAGCGCGACTGCTTTCTTCATCACATCCGCCCAGATTGGCAGGGAGAGTGTGCCGCCGTAGCCGCCTTCGATGATCGTCTGCGGCTTGTCGAGGCCCACCCACACGCCGCAGGTCAGGCGGTCGGTGTAACCTGCGAACCACGCGTCCTTATAATCGTTCGTGGTGCCCGTCTTGCCTCCACCGGGTTCCTTGAAGCCGTGCTCGCTGCGCAGCGAGGCCGCCGTGCCGCGATCAATCACCTGCGCGAGCATGAGGCGCATCATGTGGGCCACGCTGGGCGTGATGACCTCGGATTCGAGCACTGGCGTCTGGTAAATGACGTTCCCGGCCTTGTCGATGATGCGGTCGATGAGGAAAGGGCGACGGCGCAGACCTTGATTCGGGAAAATGCTCATCGCGCTGGTGAGCTGGCGCGGGTTGCCGCCCAGGTTGCCGATGAAGATCTGCGGCGTGCGCTGCGGCTTGCCAAAACCCGCGTTGGTGAGCAGGTCGATCACGCGGTTGAGGCTGGCGTAGTTGCCCAGGCGCACGGTCATCGTGTTGCGGCTTTTCACCAGACCGTCGGTCACGGTGGCGAGGCCGAGAAATTTGCCGTCTGAGTTCTGCGGACTCCAGCCAGGATCGGACTCGTCGATCTCGCCGGGCTGGATCGGCGCGTCATTGATGAGCGTGCCCGGCAGGAAGCCGGCGGCGACACCGGCGGCATACACAAACGGCTTCACGGTCGAGCCGATCTGCCGCTCGCCCTGCGTGGCACGGTTGTACTTGCTGTGGCGGTAGTCGCGCCCGCCCACGACCGCCAGGATGGCGCCGGTCTCGTTGTCCAGCATCATGAGCGAGGCCTGGAGGTAGGGCGTGGATGAGATCTCCTGCGTGCCGTCCCAGGTCTTGTCAAAGTCGGCCTTCTTCGGGTGCTGATAGCTTTTCAGTTTCTCCACCGCGGCGAGCCGTTTTTCCACCGATTGCTCCGCCGCGTCCTGCAGATCCTTGTTCAGCGTGGTGAAGACCTGCAAGCCGCCGTCTTCGATCTCCTGCTGCTCCAAAATGAGATCGAGATCGCGGCGCACCGCGTCGAGCGCGTAACCGCCCTGGCTTTGAAACGCGGGCTGCGCATGCAGCGCGATGTCCGCATAACGCGCGGCCAGTTCCTCCTCCGGCGTGATGACTTTCGTCTCCAGCATGCGCTGGAGCACGGTGTCGCGCTCCTTGAGAGCGCCCTCGTAATTGCGGAAGGGTGAGAAGCGCACCGGGCTGCGGATGATGCCCGCGATCATCGCCGCCTCGCTCAGATTGAGCTGGCTGGCATGCTTGCCGAAGTACACCTGGCTGGCCCGCTGCACGCCGTAGATGCCGGGACCGTAGAAAATGCGGTTCACATAGTGCTCGATGATCTGCTCCTTCGACGCCGCCTTCTCGATGCGCCGCGCCAGCATCATCTCCACCAGCTTGCGGTGGATGCTGCGGTCGTCGAGATCGGGAAAGCTGTTGCGTGCGAGCTGCATCGTCAGCGTGCTCGCGCCCTGCACGATGCGCATGTCCTTGATGTTCCGCACCGCCGCGCGTGCCACGCCTCTCAAGTCCACGCCGCTGTGGCTGTAGAAGCGCGAGTCCTCGCGCGCCAGCAGCGCTTTCACAAACCACGGCGACACCTCGCTCAGCGGCACGATGATGCGGTTCTCCCCGTGCATGCGGCCCAGGATCTCGCCCTTGTAATCCATCACGATGGTGCGCTCCGGCATCTGGCCGAGCTGCGTGAGGTCGTAATCTTTCGCCAGATGGCTGTACACCCCGATGACCACCGCCACCGTCAGTGTGCAGAGCAGGGAGCCGCCCATCAGCAGCATGATCGACAGCCGCTTGAAGGATTGCCAGCGCGTGAGCGTGCGCTTCACCGGTTTGCGGTCTTCAGGGGGCTTTTTTTTCATGCGGCAGACATCGGGTCGCTGTTTTAAGCGAAAGATCAAGCCTCAGACGATGAACTCGGTGTGAACTTCAATTTCACATCCAAGCAGTCCAGTTGCGCCGCAACTGGCGGCCTGGGAGGCAGTCACGGCGCGACTGCCCTACTTTGTGCGTGACATTCCTCCGGCCAATCTCGTACCATCCATGCGAACTCCATTCCAACCGACCATGAAACCACTCTGTCTCACCTTGTTCCTCGCCGCCACGCTCGGCGCGTCCGCCGCCCTCATCGAATCGCCCCAAAAGGGCGGTTTGCAGATCAAATCCCTCAGCTCGCTGAGTTTCGGCCCGGAAGGGCTGCTGCTCGTCGCGGAATCGGCCAGTGCCAGCATCGTCGCCATTCAAACCGGCGATGTCGGCCCGGCCCAGGCACGTTTGGAAAAGCCGGTGGCCGACATCGGCGCAGTGATCGCCGACGGTCTCGGCGCGAAGAAAGAAGACATCACCGTCCTTGATCTCGCGGTGAATCCCGCCAGCGGCCGCATCTACCTCGCCGTTCAGCGCCGCCCGGACAACGCGGCCTTGATTCTCACCGTCGATGCTGCGGGCAAGGTCGCCCCGCTCAATCTCGAACCGTTGTCCTGGGCGCGCGTCACGCTGCCCGGCGGCACCGAGAGCAAGGTGACCAAAGTCACCGACGTCGCCTTCGACAAAGACCGCGTCTTCGCCACCGGCTCCTGCAACGAGGAATTCGCCTCCCGCATCTTCACCATCCCCGTGCCCATCAAACACGGCACGACCGCCAGCGGGTTCAGCGCGGAGACCTACCACGTCGCGCATCGCAAGTGGGAGACCAAGGCACCGATCCAGAGCTTCGTCCCGTATTCGTCCAAAGAAGGCACCTATGTTGTCGGCGCTTTCGCCTGCACCCCGGTGGCGAAATTCAAAGTCGATGACCTTGAAAGTGGTGCGCAGGTCAAAGGCGTCAGCATGGTGGAACTCGGCAGCGGCAACCGCCCGCTCGATCTCTTCAGCTACACCGACAAGAGCGGCAAGGAGTGGCTCGTCGTTCACACCCAGCGCTTCAAGCAGAACCTCTTCGGCCCCAGCGCCATGTGGGGCGCGCGCATCAGCATGGACTACCTCAACGCCGCCGAGACGAACGAAAACGCCGCCCGCCGTAATGAAAAGGAAGCCAAAGGCCCCGACGGCATCGAGGTCGTCGATGCGCTCTTCGGCGCGGTGCAGGTGGACAAGCTCAGCAACACCGAGATCGTCGTCCTGCGCGACAACGCAGGCACCCTGAGCCTCGAAGTGGCCGCGCTGCCGTGAAACCTTGGTTGGTTTTCTGCCTCCTCGGCGGCGTGCTGCTTCACGCCGCCGAGGTTCGTATCAACGACCAAGGCCAGATCGAGGCCCCTGGCGCGGACGTGCGCGTGTTTCGCGGCGAGGCCGCTGCGCCGCTCTTTGGCAGTGTCTCAAAAGATCACGACACCGTGCGTTTCGCGCCCACGCTGCCCTTCGTCGCCGGAGAGAGCTACCGCGTCGAGTTTCAAGCTGCCGACGGCACATGGAGCACAAAGCGCCTGCGTTTTGAGAGGCCGAAGACTGAGAAACCCACGGTGAGCCTGTCCTCGCCTGCCGTGTTGCCCGCCAACGCGCTGAAAATATACCTCCACTTCAGCCACCCCATGGAGCAGGGCGTGTTCCTCGACCGCATCACCCTGCACCGGCAGGACGAGAGCCTCGTCCACGGCGCGTTCCGTGAGACTGAACTGTGGTCGCCCGATGGCAAACGCCTCACCCTCTGGCTGCATCCCGGTCGGCAAAAAACCGGCGTGAACCTGAACATCGACGAAGGCCCCGTGCTCAGGCCAGGGGAGACGCACACGCTGAAAATCGCCGCGTCGTGGCGTTCCGTCGCTGGAGTGCCGTTGGGAAAAGAGACCGTCTTCGCCCTCACAGCCACCGCCCCGGACCACACCTGTCCCGATGCTCAGCGCTGGCAAATCACCGTTCCCAAGGTCGGCACACGCGACGCGCTGACGCTCACTTTCGACGAGGCGCTCGACCCCGCCATGCTGCATTCGGCGTTCAGGATTCAAACGGGCGCTGAAACCGTCCCAGGCACCGTCCAGGTCGCCGCAGAGGCAAAATCCTGGTCCTTCACCCCTGCCGCATCATGGCAGCCAGGCCCACACACGCTGGAGATCGACCCGTTGCTCGAAGACTTGGCGGGAAACAACCTCCAGCATCCCTTCGAGGTGGATCGCGACCAGCCAGTGTCGCACCCGCAAGCCACGACACTGCGGTTTGACGTGCGCTAGGGGGCCTTGTCATCCCTCAACTTGGCAGTGTCCGGCGGGGGGACGTGACCGCCTTCGTTCTCGAAAGTTTGCACTGCCAGATTTTTGTCCGGCGCGGTTTTTGCCGCTGCCTGTTCCCGGCGCACCTCGCGCATGCGGCGGTAGCCGACGAGTTTGTTGAGCTTCTCATCCCACAGGCGAAAGGCCAGGGATTTAAGGCTGGTGCGGATGGTGATGGGCTTGACCTGCTGGAAGACGGGGTGCGAGTGGTGGCAGCGTTCCAAGTTGTAGTTTGGAATGCGGCTGCTGAGATGGTGAATGTGGTGGTAGCCGATGTTGCCGGAGAACCACTGGAGAATGCGTGGGAGCTTGTAGAAGGACGAGCCTTGGAGCGCGGCGGCGGTGTAGTCCCAGTCTTCATGACGCTCCCAGTAGGCGTCCTCAAACTGGTGCTGGATGTAGAACAGCCACACGCCAAAGACGCCTGCGACGCTGGTGATGATGGTCTGGAGGATGAGATAGGCGCCCAGCCCGAAGACCGAGGAAAGGGCGATGATCATGCCGAGGAGGGCGAGGTTCATGTGCCAGACGGAGCGGCGCTCACGGGTGTCCGCCCGGCTGTTGGGGATGCGCTGGAGCAGGACAAAGAGAACGAAGGGGGCGATGAGGAAGAGCACCACGGGATTGCGCGCGAGCTTGTAGGCGAAGCGCTTCCAGCGCGAGGATTCGAGGTACTCCTGGACGGTCATGGTCCACACGTCGCCGATACCACGACGGTCAAGGTCACCGGTGGTGGCGTGGTGGAGCGAGTGCTCCCAGCGCCACTGGTAGTAAGGGGTGAAGGTCAGGATGCCGGTGATGAAGCCCGTGATGTCGTTGGCCCGGCGGGAGGAAAAGAAGGAGCCGTGGCCGCAGTCATGAAAGATGATGAAGACGCGGACCATCAGCGCTCCGGCGAGCACGGCGAGTGGAACGACGATCCACCATGAGACGCTCAGGAAGTGGTACATCAGCACCCACAGCACGGCATAGGGCACAAGGGTGTTCACCAACTGCCATATGGCACGCCAGACAGAAGGCTGCTGGTATTCGGTCACGATGGCCTTCCACTCGCGCACGGTGGGAAAGCGCGAGGCGGGTGCGGCATCAGCGCCAGGCTTCGATGACAAGGGCGGAGGGGGCGAGAACCCGAAGGGGGCTGTCATGGGGCTGGTTGGCATCGTCGAAGGAGGGAAAAGGTTGGAATGACCGGGGAACCGTATGGGGGCGGTTCCGGCGGTTTGAGTTCACCCGGAAACTCCGTGAGGTGCTGGGACGTTTTTTTTGACGGGGGCGTTCACCCGGTCGGTTCGCGTCCTGCATTCACGGCGGCAGCGGGGATCTCTCACTCAAAAATACGCCAGAGATCAGACCTTGGCGACTCGATTCCAGCCACACTTTCAGTGCCGCAGTCCGCAGCACTCCAATCTCGTGGTGGAGTGGCGATGAGTGGTCGGCGTTTGAGAGGGATGGAGCAGAAGCTCGAAAGAGTTAAAATGTAACGGTTAATGCGTTGTTTTGAGGCCTTGAGCAAGCGACATGGAAGTGGTGGAAGGAGATCCGAGAGATGAGCAGCGTTCTCCTTGGTTTCATTCCTGTCTGCGAGGTAAGTGCGCCCACTCAGCCTCAACAAATAACGTTCAAGACGTTAATTCTTTGTCTCAGTAAGATGATTCTGTCTGCCCATGTGAGGAAAGGGCGAGTGCTGTTTTAGGCACACGGCCAGAAATAA
>DNXB01000604.1 GCA_003506995.1 Verrucomicrobiales bacterium | reverse complement strand
CCAGCGCGTCCGTCACGCGGATGGCGTTCCCCGCCGCGTCGTACTCCATGCTCGTGATGGCATGCACCGCTTGACCTCCTTGACCATTGACCGGCGGAGCCTTGACCTGCACCGCCCGCCCCGCTGCGTCATACGTCGTCGTCGTCACGTTCCCCATCTGGTCGGTCACCTGCCACGGCTTGCCATGGTGCGTGTACGTGGTGGTCACCGTGGGATTGTCCGTCAGGTCGGCGGTGGTGTCCGGCTCGGTGACTTTGATGAGCTGGCCGAGGCCGTCGTAAGTGTTGCGCGTGACGCGCCCCAGCGGGTCGGTGACGGTGAGCGGCTTGCCCACGGCGTCGTAGGTGGTGCGTGTCTCAGCCTCCGGCAGCGCCATGGCGGGCGGCGGAGCAGAGCCCGCCGAAGGCGGGGGCTGCCCGGCCTGTGTGGTGGCGATGCCCGCCTGGGCCAGGGCCGCGCTGGCGGCCTGATCCGCCTCCTGGATCGTTTTCGCCGCCGCCGCGTCAGCCGAGTGAGTGGCGGCGGCGGTGGCCGCCGCAGATGCGGCGGCGGCGGCGGCCTGCTTGTTCTGCGCCTGGGCGGCGGCGGTGGCCGAATAGGCCTGCGCTGTCTGCACGGTCTGTTGTGCGTCCGCTTGCGCCTGGGTGGCGCTGTCGAATGCGGCTTTGGCGCTCCCCACACTTCCGGAGGTCGCGTTCTCCAAGGCTGTGCTGGCCTCTGTGACTTGTTGCTGCGCCTGGCTCACGGCGGCATTGGCGTTGGCAAGATTTCCTTCCTGGACCTGCACGGCGGCGGCGGCAGCCTCCAAGACGCCCAGGGCGTCCAGATGCTCCGGGGTGCCCTCGGTGGTGGCTTCAAAGGCCAGGAGCGCCTGATCGTGAGCCGCCTGGGCCGTCGCGAGATCAGATTCTGCCTGCGTCACGGCGGGNNGGTGCGTTCTCCACGGCATCACGCAGCGGCTGGCAGTGGTCAAACAAGGCGGTTTCGGCAGCGGCCAGCGCGGTCTGGGAGTCGTCATGGGCGGTCGTCGCGTTGTCCACGGCGGCCTGGGCCTGCTCCACGGCCAGTTGAGCGCTGAGGGTGTCTGCGGTGGGGTCGGCAGCCTGGAGCACCGCAAGGGCCGCCTGCGCGTTCTCCAACCCGGTCGTGGCGGTGTTCAGCGTCGCGGCGGCGGTGCTCACGGCTGTTTGCGCCGCCGCCATGGCAAGCAAATGGGGCGCGGCATCTCCCGCCGCCGCCACGGCGGCATCCAGGGCCGTCAGGCTGGCATCCAGCGTCGCCGTGGCACTCCCCAGAGCCTGCTGCGCGGAGGCAACGGCGTTCACGGCCTGCGCGGCCTCGGCGGACGCGCTCTGCGCGGCGGCGGTGGCGGCACTGGCTGCCTGCGCAGCCGTCTGGGCGGCCGCCTGGGCGCGGGCTGCCTGATGGGCCAGATAGCGGGGGTTCACGGCCAGCTCGTGCCCGTAGAACACCCGGCGGCCAACCTCACGGTACAACTCGTCATACTCGAAATGTGTGGCGTAGCCTGCGGGGCTGATGACGCGCAGCGGCTTGAACCCGCTCGAGTCAAACACGCTGCCGCCCACAAAGTCAGGCGTGGCGGGGTTCTCGTCCGTGTAGAACGTCACAAGCTGCTCGGCGACCGGCGCGCTGGCATTGACCACCGTGGCGATGCGACGCCCGGCGCTGTCATAGTCATGGTGGGTGACGACGCCCCGCGCGTTGGTCTCATTGACCGGCTGATTGAAATCATTGTAGGTCGTGGTGGTGACGAGGTCGCCATCATAAACCGGCGCGCTGTTCGCAGTTCCCGGCTCGCTGTCCAGGGTGGTGCAGGCGGCGTCCGCCACGCCGTTGCCGTTGAGGTCGAGGGTGGACTTCACCCGCCGGTTCAAATCATCGTATTCATGGAAAGTCTTCACGCCATTCTCATTCGTCTCGGCGGTGAGGTTCCCGTGCGCATCATAATCCAGGTCTTTGTGCGTGAGGTCCGGGTGCGCCACTTCAATGAGACGTCCGGTCTCATCGTAATCGAAGTTCGTGATCAGCCCGCGTCCGTCGATGACGCTGCGTTTGCCGCCGTTGAAGTCGTGAATCGTGGTCGTGGAGGTGATCGCCGCGCCCAAAGTTCCCTGCGCCGTGGCAGTGCCGGTGGTTTGCGTGACCTCGCACCACCAGCCCGGATTGGCCCCCAGTGCGTCCTGCGCCGCACCGAGCGTGGTCGTCGTCACGCTGGAAGGCATGGCCGTCGGGTTGGGGGAGACGGTCCACTGCTTTGTCACCAAGCCCTTGAAAAGTGGATGATCGTAGCTGTAGAAAACGGACCGGGAGGAACCGTCGGTGCCGGTGACCACCTCGGAAACCTTCAATCCCAGGATGCTCTGCCCGTCGATCACACGATTTTCAATGCCATAGGCCGTGACGGCGCCCAGGGCGTCGGTCATGCTGGCCATGATGCGCGTGGAGGGATCGTAGCTAAACCTTTTCGTGTGCCCGTGCACACTTTCCGTCAACGGATCGTCATAGCCGTCTGTGCCGTAGGTGAAGGTGGTCGTGTTGCCGCTGAGGTCGGTGGCGGCGGCAAGCGCCATGCCCGCGTTGGGATTGAAATCATAGCTCTCCGTGCCAGCGGCGGAGGTGATGTCCATGCGCGTGAAGTTCAGCGCCACCGTGGTTGCGTTCAGATTCTCGTCCGCCAAGTTCGCGCCTAATTCGTGGTTGTTGCGCGAAAACACCGCGAGATCCGGCACCCCCAGCGAGAAGTCGTAACGGTACGTCCCCGCCGGCCCGCTGACCTCCGTCCACGGCTCTGTAAGCACCTCCGCATACGGTAAGAGCACTGTGGCGCGAATGCTGCGCCCGCCGGTCAGCTCCACTGTTTTTCCATTGGGCAGGCTGACTTCCGTCACCGGCATCGGCAGGCCGGTCTGCACCCGGTTGATGATGCTTGAGGTGTAAACCTGGCCCGTGCCGAGCGTGTTGGTCACCTGCTGGTAGGTCAGGCCATGCTCAAAACCGCCCCGCAGGAAGCCGTACTGCCGCTCCAGCTCGTCGGTGATGGAGCTGAGTTCCAGGTGGAGGAACCTTCCTGGCAGCCGCCCTATTTCCGTGGGTGTGGGGTCCAGCTCCACCGCCAGGCTGTAGGAATAGCGCACCATCGCTTCACCACGGCTCACACTCTGCAGTTTGAACGCTCCCTCGCTTCCCAGCGCGGTGTAGGCGTAGCTGATCGTTTCGCCAGCCGGACCGCTCACTGCGGAGATGACCCCGTTTTGCTGAGTGATGGTCAGCCTGCGGCCTGGACGATCCGGATCCTCGACGCTGGAGGGGATCAGCGTGGTGACCGAGGGGTAGGTGTAAACCAGACGGTTGCCCAGGCGGTCCCGCACTTCCACCAGCCGGGCGTAAAAATACTCCTCCTGTGTCTCGCTGCCAAACTCCCGGTCCTGTGGAATGCTCTGCCGCAGCATTGGCAGCATCTCGTAATAACAGGTGGTGCCAAACTTCTTGGTCAGCACGATGTTGCTGAAAATCTCCCCGTAACCAGAGGCGATGAAGGTGTTTTTGGCGGTCTTGGCGTCCAGCCCTTCCTCCTTCGAGTGAACCCACGCGCCTCCGAGCCAGTAGAAATTCTGCCTGGCCCCCATCTCATCTCCCACTGTGGCCTTGAAGGAGGCCGCGCTCTGCGCGCCCAGCCGCTCAAACCGCACGAAGGCACAGAGGTTCGAGGACCAGCCCATGCCAAACGGCGTGTCCGCACGTTCATGAGGCCGCAGGCCGGAGCGGTTGTTCCAGCACTCCGGCTGCACATCCCGCCGCACCATCAGCGGCAGCAGGCTGCCGTCCGCGTTCGCATACACATCGCTCACCGAATGCCGCAACTGCCGCGTGTAGGCGTCGATGTAAGTCTCCTCCGGGTTCTCTCCGGACTCGTCCTGCGCCTGCGGCTTCGAGTCGGACAGCGGCATGCCGCCGAGGCCGATTTTTCGGTAACGCGGCCCGGCGCTGTCATTGGCCATGATGGAGGCCTCCCAGCTTTGCTTAGACTCGACGTCAATCGTCCTGGAACTGCCAATGGACGGCGGAGTGACAAAATACTGCCGGTTGGTGGCAGACAGCTCCGTAACGAAATTACCGTCCACATAGATACGGTATTGTTCGCCGAGATGGCTCTCGCTGCCGGGCGGGAACTCCAGCACCACATCGGCCGACTCGGTGAGGGTGGTGCTGGGGCCGGTGGGCGTTGTGTTGGGGGGAGGGGCCACTCCGGTGCCGCCGCAAGTCGAGCATGTTTCCAAGACTTCATCACCATTGGCATCCGTGGTCAAAACCGTGCCTCCGGTGCAGTCCAGGCAGGGAAGCGGATCATGCATCGGGCAACCGGCGGCCAGCACATAGCTGCCCACAGACTCGAGTGTATGGCCAGTGCCCCCGCATTGGCCACAATCTACGGCACCAGGGAGAGGGGGGATTTCAACCTCCACACTGCCGCTGCCATGGCAGCTGGTGCAGGCAACCCGTGTGCTTCTCTCGCATGTGTGGCAGGTCAGATTAGACAAGCCGAGACATTCCACGCAGGGCACAGGTTGTCCCGTGATCGCATCCACCCCTGTGAAACCGTCGGAGCAATTCAGGCAGTCAAAAGCACCGATGCCTTGGCAGTTGCTGCAAGAAATAGACTTAACGCCGCTGCATAGAGGACAGGTGATTGTGGTTGTTTGAGGCGTGCTGCTTGCCTCAACACTGCCGGTTCCCATGCATGGCACACAGGTGACTGGCACTTCCGAGGGCCACTGGCAGCCACAGCCACCTCCTCCGCTCCCTCCACTGTGGCTGACGCGGGAAGCGATACTGGCAGGCAAACTCGAGGTGCGATGTTGCGTCGTGCCGGGTGTGCTTGTGGCGTGAATGATGACACTGAGTTGCGGCTGAACGCTGGATTGGGAAGGGGTCAGATACAAGTTGAGCGCCTTCGAGACAGGCGATCCCACGCCCAAATCCGCCGCCACCTGGGCGCGGTAACGGTTCATGAGACCGCCGCCGGTCGTGCTGCCGGTGGGACGGCCCTGGCTGTAAAACTGTTCGCGGTCCTTCACCCCCGCCTGCGTTTCCGGGGCCAGCGGGTTGGTGCCAAAACGATACTCCGTGAGGTTCGTCAAGCCGTCCTGGTCGGGGTCGCGGCCCGCGTCGGCAGCGCTGCGCAGGTTCAGACCGCCGACGGGATGCTTCCAGCGCCCGTATTTGTGCTCCCAGGCATCCGGCATGCCGTCGCCATCCAGATCTCCCGCCGCCTGCCGCGTGAACTGGTAGTAATCCGGCGCGGTGGGAGTGCTCAGGATGGCGTCCGCCCAGTCGGGGATGCCGTTTTGCGGATTCACATCATCGGCAGGCGGATTGCTGCCATCGGGATAGCGCACGCTGAGCATGAGCACCTGCAGGTCTCCCAGCCCGCCCTGCTGCAGCGTGTCCGCGTTCTGCGGGGAGATGAGCAGGATCTGCTCCTCGTAATTGAGCACGCCGTCACCGTCCGCGTCCAGCACCGCGTCGGCGGGATTGATTTTGGAGAGCACCTGCGCGTGCGCATCCTCAAACACATCGGTCATGCCGTCCCCATCCGCGTCATAGGTGCTGAGGTTGGCGTTAAGGGCACGGCCCGCGTTGAACTGGTCCAGGTTGTTGACGCCGTCGTTGTCGCGGTCCAGCAGCGCGTCCCCGGCCCAGCCGGGGTTCAGGCCGTAGTGCTGCTCGATGCGGTCGGGGATCAGGTCGCCGTCCGAGTCCATGAGATCGACGAGCTGCCAGTCGGTGTAGAGGTTGTTGCCAAAGCGCTGCTGGCTCAGATGGTGGGCGTTGGCGGGATTGGTGCCGAACATGTGAACCTCCTCGTAGTCGGTGAGACCGTCGCCATCCGAGTCCACATCGTTGTCCGAGGTGCCGTGATAGGCCTCCTCGTCCGCGTTCAGCCCGTCCGCGTCCTCGTCCGCAGGCTGCGGCCCGTAGGGCGTGTCGTCATAAAAATTCGCCGTGCCGTCACCATCGTCGTCGTTTAGAGCGGAGCCGTACCACCACTGCCCGTTGACTTGGCTGAAGTTGCTCCAGTCGTTGGGCGCGGGATCATTGCTGTCAAGATAGTCGTCGCCATCGGAGTTTGCATTCGGATCATCATAGGGCTGGTAGTCGTAGAAATTGGTGATGCCGTCGTTGTCCGCGTCACCGTTCGCGGCGCCATACCAGGCGATCCAATTGTGCGGGCTGTAATTGGAGGAGTCCCCTGAGGCCGGGTCTTCATGGTCCAGGATGCCGTCACCATCGCCGTCATAGGTGTAAGGGCTGCCATTGGTGGGGTCATTGGGCCACTGGTCCCAGAAGTTCAGGGTGCCATCCGAGTCGTCATCCCCCAGGGCGTTCCCAAACCAGCTGATGTAATTGGAGGAGCTGTAGTTGGAGGAGTCTGAGGGAGCCGGGTCAACACTGTCATCCAAACCATCCGCATCAGAATCATTGGTCGTGGTGTCAGACGGCGTCGGATCTTCCCAGTTCAGTATCCCGTCCAAATCATCGTCTCCCAGGACATTGGAACCCCAGCTGATCTGATTGATTTCACTGTGGTTCGCGCCGTCCGTCGGGAACGGGTCGTCCCCGTTGGCAATGCCGTCGCCGTCAAAGTCAGCATTGTTGTTGTAGGGGTCGTCTGGAAACTCGTCCTGCCAGTTGGGGATGAGATCTTCATCCCCGTCCTCAAACATCGCCGCCCCCCAGGCTGTGCCGTTCAGGCTGCTGTAATTGGAAGCATCCTTCGGGAAGGGGTCGTCCTCGTTCGGCCAGCCATCCCCGTCATAGTCGGGCATGTTGTCATAGGTGTCGTACGGATAGGGATCATAAAAATTGGCCTGGCCGTCGTTGTCCGCGTCCTCCAGCGGGTAGTGATACCAGTGGCTGCCATTGTACGAACTGTAATTGTCCATGTCCTCCGGGGCCGGGTCGAGACTGTTCTCGATGCCGTCGTTGTCATGGTCGTCGCTTGGCGTGCCCGCCCCATTGCTGGCATCGTACGGCCAGGCGTCGGCATAGTTGGAGGTGCCGTCCCAGTCCGCGTCGCCAAACACGTCGCCGTACCAGTAGATGCCGTTGACCGGGCTGTAGTTGGAGTAATCATCCGGGAACGGGTCGCTGCCATTTTCGATGCCGTCACCATCCGAGTCACTGCTGCCGTTGGAGGAGTCGTGCGGCGTGTCGTCCCAGTAGTTCTGGATCACGTCCCCGTCATCGTCCCCCAGGGCGTTGCCATACCAGGCCATCCCATTGTAGGGACTCTGGTTGCTGGCATCCCCCAGCGCGGGATCAGTGCTGTCGTCGATGCCGTCCCCATCGGCATCATTGTTCGTCGGGTCGGTCGGATAAGGGTCAAACGGGTTCTTGATGCCGTCCCCGTCGTAGTCCGCATACGTCGCGCCGCTGAAGGCCGGGAGCTGTCCGCCGGGATAGGTGACGCTGAAGCAGCCGTAAAAATCATCGTGGTCGCTGACGTCGTCGCCGTTGCTGTCCCAGGCGGTCAGCGAGTAGCCCCGGTTGTATTGCTCGTTGGCCAGATGGATTTCGTCCCCGTCATTGAGCCCATCACCGTCGGTGTCGAGGACAAAGGGATCGGAGCCGTTCGCCAGTTCCTCGCTGTTGGTGGCCCCGTCGCCGTCGATGTCGAGGGACGGGTTGATGGCGTCGAGCTGCGCCAGCGTGTAGGTGGTGCTGTTCGCCGTGTCCTCCCAGGTGTCATTCACCGCGTCACTGTCCGTGTCGATCCAGCCCGAGTGGACAAACGGCACCGGCAGCAGCACCAGCGAGGCGATCAAATACCCGTGCAGCAGCCAGGCACGACGGGAGAAGCGGCGGAGAGCGTTCATGGCAGAGGCGGGTGGGCGTGAATTTTCGGGAATTCATTTCCCTTTTCAGCTTTTTAACGAAAAACCACCCGGCAGATCAAGCCTAATTCATCCATCCACCCCTAGGCCGATCAAAAAAGATCGTCGCAGGGCATTAAGCCAGACTTTGCACCGCCACCTAGGCGTTCAGATGATCATTGGCCCTTCGACCAATAGACAGGCTCCGAACCGTGCGCATGCTGCCCCCCTCCGACCCACGCGTCATCATGCCGAAGGATGCCAGCCGCAAGCCCCGCAGCGCCCTGACGCCTGGCAGGCGGCTGCCCCGGCTCCGTGACGCGGCGCCCGTGCCCCTCATGCAGCGGGCGCTGGCCTGGGTGCTGCGGCAGTTGCGCCTGCGCCACGGCTGGTCCGTGCCGCAACTGGCCGGACGCGCCGGCCTCAGCGAGCAGACCGTGCGCGACTTTGAGCAGGCCTGCTACAAGCAGTGCTTCTGGAGCACCATCGCCCAGCTCTGCCACGCCCTGCGCCGCCACCCGGACACCGTGGTGGCCCTGACCCGCCGCTGGCTGCGCAAATACTGCCGCCGCGAACTCTCCCGCCAGCGGCATGAGCCGCACCACAAGCCGTCCCTGCCCTGGCAGCAGCCCGCATGCCAACACTGCCACGGCATGCCGGGCTTCTAACCGCCGCCGGAGCGCCTACCCTCGCTCCCATGAACGCGACGGCCCCGCCTGCCAGCACAACTCCCGCCCGCCCGGCGCGGCTCACACTCCCAGCCAGCCGGACCGGAACCCGCCCCACCGCAAGCGGTCGCTCATTCACCGAAAGCGGCGGCTCGTTCACCGAAGGCGGTGGCTCGTCCACCGAAATAGGCGGCCCGTTCACCGAAGGCGGTGGCCCGTCCACCGAAAGCGTTGGCTCGTTCACCGAAGGCGGTGGCCCGTTCACCGAAAGCGGTGGCCCGTTCACCGAAAGCGGTGGCCCGTTCACCGAAAGCGGTGGCCCGTTCACCGAAAGCGGTGGCTCGTTCACCGAAAGCGGTCGCTCATCCGCCGAAAGCGGACGCTCATCCACCGAAGGCGGTGGCTCGTTCACCGAAGGCGGTGGCTCGTTCACCGAAGGCGGTGGCTCGTTCACTGAAAGCGGTGGCTCGCTCAACGATAGCGGTGGCCCGTTCACCGCCAGCGGTCGCTCACGCCCTTCCCGCCTTGTTTCACTCATTTCCCCCTGGAGGAGCGCCTGATGCCTGCCTGGAACAGCGGCAGCACCTGGAACTCCGGCGCCCTTTGGGGGCCTGCCAGCCCGCCGCCGCCCCTCATCCCCAACACACCACCCACCCCACACCCACCCATGAAACGCCAAGAATACTATCCCACCCGCCTGGCCGACCAGCCGGAGTGGCACTTCAACTACGCCGACCGCCTCGCCGAAAAGGGGGCCGATCTCGGCCTCGTCGCCGCCGCCGTGACCGCCAGCGTCAACGACTCCCGCCACCTGGGCCATGCCCTGGGCGCCTGGCTCACCCAGGTGCGCGAGTTCGGCCCCGGCGCCACCGGCGAACTCGAAACCCTCCGCTTCGGCACCGGTCTCACCCCTTTTGAGCTGCCGGTCTTTACCCCGCCGGCACCGCCCGCCGGACTCACCCCCGTGCTGCCCGGCGCGCTGGCCCGCCTCTTCAAGTATGTACAGGCCATCAAGGCGGCCCCCGGCTACACCGAGGGCATCGGCCTGCTGCTCGGCATCGTCGGCAGCGAGGCCCCGC
>DNXB01000162.1 GCA_003506995.1 Verrucomicrobiales bacterium | reverse complement strand
ACCCGCCTGGTCGCCATCGATCTACCTCCGCCGAAATCTCTCCAAAAACACTGCCGTACCTTCTCAGACGGTGGTGCCGGTAGACGCCGAGCCGGCACCACCAGCAGCGAAGCAGCTTCAAGAATCCGTTTCCCACGGGAAACGCCCCACCAGCTGGATCACGACCAGTACGTTCTGCGGAACAAGCCCAAGCATTCCATATTGAACAGTGCACCGACCCGTCAAAAGCGCTGCAGCGGGCGCTCAGCCCTGGCGCACAGCGCCACCCGAAGGGGCCAAGTGCGCAGCTGGCCAACACCCACACCGAATGAACAAAACCACCTGAACGCTACCGATCCCGATCCGACCCGCCAGGCTTGACCCGATCAGCCTCCAGCGGCACGATCTTGCCCCGCTCGTAGGCATAGCTCACGGTCTGCACCAGCCCAGATCGAAATGGTCGATCCTGGACCAGCGCGCGGGCATGCACCAAAAACCGCTTCTCCTGCTCTTCCTGCAGCAAGTGCAATGCTGTGACAGCCGCCATGCGCCCGGTGTAACTCAAACCATCAGCGGCTTCGGCCAGCTTCACCGGTGGTGCCGCACGGTGCCCCTCCGATTGCAGCGCCGAAGCCAGCGCAGCCAACGACTCCAGTCGGGCCTTGTAGTCCCTCTCAAGCTGATCGAAAGCCCACTGAGGTGTCAAAGGCCCCTTTATGACTTCCAGCGTGCCCCGATCGCGCTTCATCGCCACGATTTGAGCGGATTCACCGTCGCGTGAGTTGTCCAAAACAACGACCGAATCAGCTTGCTCGATCGCCACCGGCAGCAGCTTCATGGCGGCCTCATACCGGGCGTGAACTGCGCTCGGATCAACATCGTGACCCCCCTTGGCCACACGATCGGCCACCCGGGACACGTTGATCTCGGGATCTGAGGTGGTGACAAACACCAAGGTGACCTCATAGCCTCGCTCGCGGGCCTGAGACAACAACGCAACCTTCTCGGGTGTGCTCATCACGGTCTCGAACGCGAACGACTCGCCGGTCTCAAGCAAGGTCAGGCGCTGACGCTCCGCTTCCTGGGCAGCAGCGATATTTCGCTCTCGGACGTCAGGAATCTGCCGGGTCAACCCAGCCGCAATGTCATCAGCATTGACATACACCCCGGAAAACTCATTCTCCGGGTTGGTCAGGTAGCTGCGGGTGATGCTCGATTTGCCCGAACCGTTCGGGCCCGCGAAGACGATAACTGCCTTAACCTCGTCAGCCGGATCGCGGCGCTCTGTGCTCACAAAGACGACAAGCAGGTATCAGGCAGCGCGCTCGCGCTCGGGGCGCGATCGAGATTGTTCGGGTCGCTCGCGTGGCAGCATCCGCTTACCGTCCTTGCTCAAGCCGGACGGGGGCAGGTTGAATTCCTTTGCTTCAGCTCGAACCTGGACAGCAGTGCGCACAAGGTCCTTCGCGAAGTGACCTTCTTCAACGTATTTCATGAAGCTCGACTTTTTCATCTCAACTCCTTCACGACATCGCGTGCCAGCATGTGCTTGCCATCTTCGTCCAAACTTGCAGAAGGCAGACCCAGCGCCTTGGCTCGGGCTGCGGCCTTTGCAGCGGTACGGTTGAAGTCACCCTGAAGGTGTCCATCTTGCGCGTGCTTCTCATAGTCAAATCTGACCATCAGAAAACCCCATCAACTATTCTAGGCCTTTGCTACACCACTGTGCACGACAACATGCATTTCCACCATGGCGCATGCCAGCTGAGGTCAGACCCCATGCCGGGCATCGGCAACGGCTCACCGGCGACGCTCCATTCCCGGGTTGATGGTGTAGCCCAGGCTGCGCGCCAGATTGAGCATGTCGCTGCCCACGGTGATGTTCTTGCGCACCTCGACGGCCCTCAAGGTTTCAACTTCTTCGTTGTTGGGCGCCATCGTGGTGATGGATTCCAGGACGATGCCCCTGCGGTCCGCTCCGGCACGATAGAGAAAGGAGCGCCAAGGTTCTGGCGGCAGCTCGACGCACTGCTCGCTTCGCAGCCTGCCCATGCTCGTGACCGTTCGCATGCAGTTCCTGGCGCTGTCGGTCCCGATCACCTCCTGCAGCAGGGTCGGGAGAATGGTCAGGGGCGCACCGGGTGTGGCCTCGCACATGCCAAGGGCCATGCGCGTCCGCATATAAAACGTACAGGCACCCTGCGGAGATATCACGAGCAAGCTCGGTGTCTGCTCCTGCCATGAGGCCANNCCTGGCGGGTGAACTGAATCAGATGGGTGGCGGTGTAATAGTCATCCCGGGTGATCCGGACCACCGGTGACCCTTCAGGCGGCAGGTCCACGATCCTCCCCATCCTGGTGCAAAGCTCTTGAGAAGTCCGGAGTATTCGGTTAAGAGACTCGGTGCCAGCGGTGCCTTCCAGCCGCACGTGGTGCGCAGCTATGGCCGCACCACCGATGTTTGCAAATGGCGATGGGATCGGGTGCGCCATAGCGAGCGTGGCGCCCGCCAGGGTGATCGCAGCGGCCATCAGTATCTTCATGATCTTCAAAGCACAGTGTCCTTCGGATACATCCCTGAAAGGGAACACAAACAACTTGTTGCCACACCTGCCAGCGCAGAGACTGTGCAGCGCCTCCTATGGTTCGATGAAATCGCCGACATCACCATCCAGAAGATGGTGCCGCTCGTCGGGACGGGTCAGCACCGGGAGGACACGACTGGCGACCAGCCATGAGATACCAAAGGCCAGCAGCGCAGTCGCCTCACCGAAGAACACCAAGCGGGGCGCGCTTTCATTCCATCCGAGATCGACACCCCAGATCCCGTTGACCAACAGCAATGCCATCGACAGCACCATCACCCAAAAACAGGCCAGATAGATCAGCGCACGCACAT
>DNXB01000087.1 GCA_003506995.1 Verrucomicrobiales bacterium | reverse complement strand
CCGCCTTCAAACATCGTCGCCTTGCCACCGCGCAGCGGGCGGTTGCTGGTGGGCGTGGTGCCATCGACTTCGTTGTACATGTTGCCGCCGTTGTCAGCGGTGAAGAGGATGATCGTGTTGTCCGCAAGCTTCAGCCGGTCGAGGCCGTCGAGCAACGTGCCGATGGCGTCGTCCATGCTCTGGATCATCGCCGCGTAGGTGGGACTGCGCTGCTCATCTTTCGGATCAATGCGAGCGCGATGCTTCTCGATGTTTGCCTTCTTCGCATCAAAGGGCGCATGCACGCTGAACATCCAGTAGTTCATGTAAAACGGCTTCGCTGCCTGCTGCTCCATCCACGCCACCGCCTCCGCCGCCATGCGGTCCTCGATGTGCTCACTCGGCGACTTCTCTTTGAAGTTCGCAAACTTCCACGGCGCGACAAAACTGCCCGCAGGCCCCGGCCCCGGATGATGCGGTAGATCAAAGTCAAAGCCCTGCTGCAACGGCGAATACGGCTCCGCCCCCAGGTGCCACTTCCCAAGATGCGCCGTCGCATAGCCCGCGTCCTTCAGCGTCTCCGCCAGCGTGCGATACTCCGTCTTCAGACGCGTCGGCGGATCCGGCATGATCGCTTTTTGATCCGGCGGAGCCTTCTTGCCCGTCGTCGCCTGCAAAACGACGCGCGGCTCGTGGCAGTTCGGCGTCGTGATGCCCGAGCGTGCCGGACTCAGCCCCGTGAGCAACGCCGACCGCGTCGGCGAGCACAGCGGACTCGCCGAGTACGCCCGCGTAAATGTCATCCCGCGCTTCGCCAACCGCTCGAGATTCGGCGTCTGGTAAAACGTCGTCGTGCCGTAAAGCGTCGTGTCACTCCAACCGAGGTCGTCAGCGAGGATGACGAGGACGTTCGGCTGCGCCGAAAATGACGAATGCGGAATGACGAATGCCGAAGCAATGAGGAGGGTGAGAGGACGAAGCATTGCGGCCTGAAACGTCGTCAGCGGCCAGACATTCCGGCAAAGACTGTGTCGGATTTGCAGAAGAACGACCGTCATCGAGCTGCGGCAGCAGCGATGTGGCCTGCAAGGTCGTCACGAAGGTGCTCAGGCTGGTCTGGTCGTTGAAACCCGTGAACGCACCCTCTTTGATAGCGGCGCGTGGTGAGGCGAGTGTGGCAGCGGCGGTGTAGAGCTGCTCTTGAACCAGGCGTTTGCAGAGAATGTGATAGCGCTCGATGTAGGACGCATCGCGGAAGTCGGGAAAGACGGGGAAGTGCGGCGAGGCATCACGCACTGGGTTGCGGGAGCCTGGAGCGTCCTCGACGAGCATCAGCCAGCCGAGAAACGGGCGCGGGATGTCGCCGAGAGCGCCTTCGCGGTAAGCGGTCCAGAAGTCGTGAGCCGTGCCGATGGATTCTTCGGCGCGGTTGTTGAAGTTGTTGCCAAAGGATGGCCCGACTTGCGATTTGAATTCCAGCGCGGCGACGAGCGTGCCGCGATCAATGATCACCATGTCCCAGAGTTTGGTCGGTCGAAAGTAGCCGGGCAGGGTGAGCGCTTTGCGGTCGAGATGAATCTCCGCGCCCTTCAGGCCATTTGCATGAACGAGATCGCTTACCAAGGAGATGAAGCCATTCATGTTTTTGCCAGACGTGACGGCCGAGCGTTCTCCTTGATCGGCTTTGCCGGATGCCGCCTGCTTTTGAACGGCATCATATCGTCCCGAGAAGGCTTTCACCGCAGCTTTGGTGCGAATTTCGTAGTCGGCGAGATCGAGAGGCATTCAGGTCGCTGGGGTGAGGTGAGTCAGCTCATCAGGCGTCATGCCATAGATCACTGCTGTCGCGTTGAGGATGGCGGAGGCGTCTTTGGTTTTCACAGCGTCCAGGAGTTGCTTCCTGGTCTTGGAAGCGATGTCGGCCCACTTGGGAAGCCGGATGCGACGAAGGTATTGCGCCTGAAACCGCAGCGCACCGCCGTGCATCTTTGTGGAGTAAGCGCGGACGAACAAATGAGCTATTCCGGCCATCAGCACGGCCTGAAGCGCAGGCAACGGCCATTCTTTGGACAAGACGAAGTAAAGATTGTGGTGCGGATAGAGCTTTCCGTCTTCGAGCACGATGTGTGCGTCACCTTTGATGTCAGGAATCAGCAGTTTCGGCTTTTGCGCGAGCGAAGGTGTGATGCGGTCGATGGTGCGATACCAGGAGCCGTTTGCCTTCTGGGCGCAATGTCGCGCCTTCAGCGTTTCGCCGTGTTTCTCCATGTAAGCGGCAAAGCGTGGATAGAGGGAGAAATCAGCAAGCGTGCCGTCTTCTTCAAAGGGGTTCACCACGCCGAGGCCACGCCATTCGACGATCCCCTGCCGCATATCGCGTGTCATCACGAGTGGCAGCTTGCGCTCATCCTCCACATCCAGCTCATCCATCGGGCCGATGAAGATCTTGTCGGCTCCTGTAGCCACTCCGATGCCCACCGAGCATCCAGCCTCTTCCAAGGTTGGGAACGCGGCCTCCAAACGTCGCACAAGCGCGAGTGAAGGCTGTGCATCCGCCTCAAGCAGCCAGGGATCATCTCCTTTCGCGATGCATGGCATCTCAACAACCGTGCCATTGAAGTCATTCGGCGAGCCGGCGAGCCGCGAATGCAATCCTCTCAGCGATTCGACCGAAACCTCAGGCCTGTGCGCGATGCGACAGCGTCCGCTGGTGCCGCGTCCGATGACGGTGATGGCCGGATAAGCGATGACCTCGCTCTGAAATGCCGCCGTGCCGACCATGTCGATGTAATACTTCAGCGTGAAGCCTGTCGAGATCATCTGACGCAGCGGGCCGCCGTAGCGATTCTTCATCCAGCGGTCCGAACAGATGAATCCAAGCAAACCATCCTTGGAGAGAAGCCGAAGCGATTGCTCAATGAAGGGCACATACAAATCGGCTCGATCATACAGCGTGGTGTAGCGCTTGCGATACTCGGCCAGCATCGGCGCGGCGATCATTTCCTGCCGCACATAAGGCGGATTTCCCACGACGGCATCAAACCTCGCGGTGAATGGCTCCAGCAGGAAGTCGCCGTTAATCAACCATTTGCCCGCAAGCACGTCGGCATCGCTTTGGGAGACTCCCGCATCGCACAGCAGCTCGATCACACGCTCCTTCGTCGCCTCAAAAGTGTCCCGATGCAGTTCAACCGCCCGCACAGCCTCCATGAGGTCTTTGGCAGGTATCCCATGGCGTTTTGCAGCCTCCAGCAATCGAGCCAAAGCGGGCAGCAGAAAGTCCCCAGAGCCAAACGACGGCTCAAGCAGCCGCTTTTGCCAAAGCGGCTTGTCAGAGGTGTATCCCGTCAGATCGAGAATGAAGCCCACCACCTCGGACCGAGTATAAACAACCCCGCGTTCCATGTCGCCGCTTGTCTTCATGCGCTCGACCTCAACCCCCAGGAAAACCTGTGGGGCGAATAGTTCGGGCATGGTCAATGCTGAAGACGAGAAGTGCGACATTGGTGTCTGGAGTGCCTGCTTAAGGCAGTGCCATTGGACTCCGAAAGCGCTGACAGATCAAGATAGGAAAACTTGCCGGACACTCACCGTTCTGTCGTCTTCAATTCAATCCCCTGAAACTCCGCCGCGCCCGCAGGCAAATGCACACGCACATGGATGACGCGTCCAGTGGTGGGAATTTGGAGGTTGTGGGTCTGCCAGTCGGTGGTGGCTTGGAGGGAGAAGGTGAGGCGGTTGGCGGGGAGGAAGTCTTGGTCGCCGTCGAGACGCCAGGCGATGGCTCCCTGGCCGGTGGCGGTGGTTTTGAGGGTGAGTTTGGCGGTGACGGGACCGGCAAGCTTGAGCTTGGCTTTGGTGATGAAAGTGGGTTTGTCGGCTTTGTCGGGCGTGAGGATGAAAAGGTCGTCTTTGGCGGTGAGCTTGCCATTGCGGGCTTCCCAGCCGTTGGTTTCGGATGCGGTGGCGGCGGGTGCATCGACGCGTGGGGCTTTGGTTTTGCCTTCGAGGTAGTGATCGAA
>DNXB01000490.1 GCA_003506995.1 Verrucomicrobiales bacterium | reverse complement strand
GTCTTCGTGCTCAATGCGGACACCGGCTACATCTTCGATCTCGACAACGACCTCTACGCCGAGGTGCTGAAGCGCTTCCGCGCCGAGTTTCCCGAGCAGCGCTTCATCGCCGGCGTGACCGCACGCGGCGCGGAGAATGACACCGCGTTCAAAGCGGAGCGCTACTGGCCGCTGCTCGACATCGCGCAGCAGCATGACAACTGCGAGATGATGATCATGACCAGCAAGCTGCTCAACACGCTGGAAAACGAACCTCGACGCGACGCCTATTTTCAAATCGGCGAGCATTTGATCCGTCCCGGCATCGCGCACGCGCTGGAGCCGTCCTTCGTGCCGTGGGCCACGCCGTTTGATCCGTGGCTGTTCCATGAGATCGCCATGCATCCGGCCTATGTCGGCGGGAAGGTCAGCACGCTCGACGAACCGCACTTCCATTACTGGGCCGCGATGTGCAAAGGGCTGAACCTGCCCTTCTCCCCGCACAGCGGCGACGACTACGGCATCGCCACCGCCATCAAGCTCGGTCTGCCGCTGCTCATCGGCGCGGGCGTCAGCGCCTGCCCGCTCATCTGCGCCGCCCGTGACATGTGGCTGCTCGACAGCGTGGCGGACAAGCAATTCAAAACCGGCACCGGCCGCTTTGACACGCGCGTGTACAAGCTCTTTGAAGCCTTCCAATCCTTCGAAGACCTCGTCTTCCGCCTCGACGACCGCATGAGCGCCTCGCCCTACAAGCACAGCACCGCGCATGTGCTGCACCGGCTCGGCCTCATCGCCGCACCGGAAGCGCATCCCGCCTGCAAAGACCTACGAGGAGCCGACGAAGCCCAGCGCATGGAAGAAGCGATGCGTCGGCCGAAACGCCTCGCGAAGAAGCTGGGGATTCCGTTTTTTGGAGAGTGATGGGAGGAACTGACACCAGATAGTAGTTTCTGGTATGATCTCAGGTATTGCTGTTTATTTTGTACAGCCAGATGCCCACCCCAAAACCACTCACCGCAATTCAACTGGAAGGCTTTCGTTCCATACGAAAGATGCCGGAGCTGGCGTTGAATCCTGGGCTCAATGTGTTGATCGGTGGCAACGGTGCGGGCAAATCGAACTTCATCAGCTTCTTTCAGATGCTGGGAGCCATGATGGATCCCAACACCGGACTACAGCATTATATTGCTGAAAAGGGCGGGGCTGACGCGCTTTTGTTCAGAGGAGTGGAGACAACATCAAAGATTTATGCGCGGTTGCTGTTCAGTCACAACGAAGATCTTAAGGACTATAAATTCACTCTGAAAGCTACAGACGATGCGCGTCTGTTTTTCGAGCAAGAGGATGCTTCGTATGGTGATGTCGGGAACCTTTTGCCGCATGATCATAGAACAAGTCCCAGCAGGGGGCATTTTGAAAGCCGGCTTCCATTCGACATCGATTTTCCTGAAGGAGTTCGAGTGACCAAAGACGCTCTGAGCGACTGGAGGGTTTACCACTTCCACAACACCAGCCGCACGACTGCGCTCATGCGTCCACAAAATGCCGTGGATAATGAGCGTCTTTGGCCTGACGCGGGCAACATCGCCCCATTCTTGCTACGATTGCGCAACGAACACGAAGCGCATTACAAGCGGATCATCTCGCATATTCAGCAAGCGGCACCGTTCTTTGGCGACTTCCATCTGAAGCCAGACAGCAAGGGGCAGGTACAATTGCTCTGGAATGAACGCTATTCCCCCAAGATCTACTACCCGCACCAGCTCTCAGATGGCTCGATTCGCTTCATCTGTCTTGCCACCCTGCTGCTCCAGCCGGAGCCGCCTTCGACCATCATCATTGATGAGCCTGAGCTAGGTTTGCACCCATTTGCCATCACTGTGCTTGCCGGGATGTTCAGACTGGCTGAGGAGAAGTGCCAGCTCATCGTTTCAACCCAGTCAAGCCCCCTGGTGGATCATCTCCAACTGGAGGATCTGATCGTCGTGGATCGGGTGAATGGCGAGACCACGCTGTCAAAGCCTGACCCGGATAATTTAAAGGTCTGGATGGATGAATATTCAGTCGGTGAACTGTGGGACAAAAATCTGATCGGAGGCATGCCCCAACCATGAGCCGGGTCAGTGTGTATTGCCTCGTCGAGGGCTTCTCAGAAGCCAACTTGGTGAAGCGGTTACTGGCACCACATTTGAGTCGGCATGGCGTTGATGTTTTTGCACCCATGGTGACCACGCGACGTGACCGGAAAGCCGGGAAGGTCCATAAAGGAGGAGGTTCAAGCTTCCAACCGTATCGCAACGACTTGGAACGATTGATCAAGCAGTGGCGTGGCAAACCCGAGGTCTGGATTACCACCCTCATGGATGTCTATGGCCTGCCATCGGATTTTCCAGGACGCACGGAAGGCTATGCCCTCCAAGATCATCATGCCAAGGCAGCCTTCCTCGAAAAGAAAATGCATGAAGTCGCGAATGGACTGGGTGCGCCGCGCTTTATTCCACACCTTGCCTTGCATGAGTTTGAAACCCTTCTGCTGGCGGATGTGACGGCTCTTGGCACTCTCTTCCTGGACAAAGAGCATGAGATCCAACAACTCGCGCAGGACATTGCCGCGTTTCCAGACGTCGAGGCGATCAACCACACTCCGCAAGGCTCTCCCTCGAATCGAATTGCACAAAGGATACCTGTCTATGATCGCTACAAAGCCAATGATCAAAGCGGTGCCATCAACGTGCTTGAGGTCGTTGGCTTGGACATGCTGCGAGAACATTGTCGTCACTTTGACGCCTGGATCACCAGATTGGAAATGCTCGCCCCGCCACAGACGATCATGACTTGAGGCTTTGAATGACCTTGAGTGAGTCAAACTTTGTTCCATCGGCATCCCCCACAGAACGCTGCTCCGCTATTTCACGCGTCATTCGCGGAGCCAAAATCGCCTCCATCATTCGTAACGCCTCGCGATTCGGCTTCACGTCATGGACACGCACGATGCGGGCACCGTGCTCGCGGGCGTGGGCGGTGAGGGCGATGGTGGGCCAGTAACGGTCGTCCATGGCGTCGGAGTGGAGGACTTTGGCGATCATGGATTTGCGGGAGACGCCGATGAGCAGCGGGCGCAACATGGCGAGCTGCGGCAGCTCGCGCATGAGGGCGAGGTTGTGCTCCAGGGTCTTGCCGAAGCCGAAACCGGGGTCGAGCACGACGCGCTCGGGGGCGATGCCTTCGTTTTCGAGCAGGCGAAGGCGGTTTTCAAAGTAGCCGCGCACCTCGGCGACGACATCGTCGTAATGCGGGTTCGCCTGCATGGTCTGCGGGGTGCCGGTCATGTGCATGACGACGAGACCCGCGTTGGATTCGGCGGCGGCGCGCAGCATGGCGGCATCCCCACGCAAGCCGGTGACGTCGTTGATGATGTCCGCCCCGGCATCGAGCGCGGCACGGGCGACGACGGCCTTCATGGTGTCGATGGAGATGAGCGCCTTGGTTTGTGAGCGCACGGCGCGGATCACCGGCAGCACGCGGCGGAGTTCCTCGGCCTCCTCGACGGGTTCGGCGCCGGGGCGGGTGGACTCTCCGCCGATGTCGAGGATGTCGGCCCCNNTCGGGCGTGACATTGACGATGCCCATGATGAGGCCGCGATGCGTGAGATCGAGGTCGTGATTGCCAAAGCGCCAGCGGAGCATGCCGCACCGTGGCGTGAATTTGCGTTCGTCCAACGAGAAAACTGGAGATGATGAAAGGTCTGTTCTATGGAGGCTGGATGAAGCCCAACCCCGCCACACTGCTGCTCGTTCTCCTAGCCCTGGGGGGAGCGGCGGGTGTGTTTTTGTCGGGATCAAAGCCGCCACCGCCTGCCGTGGTGGAAACCAAGTCTGAAACAGCGTCCCCTGCGCTGCCGACAGGCAGCGTGGTGGATTTGCAGAATCAAATCACGCTGCTGCAGGGGCAGATCGAGTATCTGCAAGGCCAAAACGACGCGCTGAAGGATGAGAACGCGGAGCTGCTGCAAAAGCTGGGCACCCTGGGCATGAAAAACACGCCGCCGGTGGTGATGAAGGACGACGGCGTGGCCCCGGACTTCGTGGGCATGGGTTTGGAGATGATGAAGATGCGCAAACTGCAGGCGCTGCCCCTGGTGACGACCTCGGTGAGCCAGGAGGAGGTGGAAATGGCGATTCTGGCGTGGTTGAAGCGCCAGCAGCCGAATGACGAGGCGAAGAAGCTCACACGCGGCCTCGCGGCGCTGGGCTGGATTCCCGAGGCGGTCGATCCGCTGCCGCTGCGCGCGGCGTTGCTGGCACGGCTGCTCGGCGGCTGGTATGACACGGAGTCGGAGACGATGTTCACGGTCGATCCTGAATCGGCCTCCGGCCCGGCGGTGACCTCGAACGAGCCGCTGGGCATCGCCTTCGGGCAATTGCTGCGCGAGTACGGCAGCACGCTGTTTCAGCCACAGCACGGACCGCTGACCACAGACATGCGGCTGGCGCGTGAAGCGCTGATCTCAGGCGACGCGTCGCTCACGCGCTTCCTGCATTCACTGCAAAACCCCGCTTCCGCGCCGACGGACGATCTCCCGACCGAAGATCCCGATCATCCGCTGAACCAGGTGCCCATGCCGGTGTTTCTGCGTGAACTGGCGTTGTTCCCGTTCAGCCGTGGCTTCGATTTCGCGCAGACACTGCACAGCGCGGGGAATTTCCCGCAGCTCAACGCCGCCTACAGCCGCCCGCCGATCAACACGTCGGAAGTGATCGAACCGGAGGTCTATCTCGACCCCGAGCGCCCTGCGCCAGTGGAGATCACGCTGGATGACGTGAAACTCGGCGGCGTGGAGCCGTTTCTCGACGACCGCCTCGGCAAATTCGTCTGCGCGACGGCCCTGCGCACCTACAACAACGATGAGGACGCAGGAATGGGCACACGCGGCCTCGTGGCGGACCGTCTGCTGGCCTGGGCGGCGGATGGCGGCGCGAAACGCGATCACGCGGCGTGGCAGACCTTGTTCATGGACAAGGCGTCCGCCGACGCGTTCCACAAGGCGATGCTGAACTCGCTCAAACAGCGCTACAACACGAAGGGCGAGGCCGATTTCACCGCGCAGGGCCGGTTTGTGAGCCTGATGCGCAATCGCGGCGACGCGGGCGTGGTTTTGATTGATGCGGCGAGCGAGGCAGCACGCGCCGCGATGAAGCTTTTGATGAAGTGATGACAGCCAGACATGTTTTTTACACGGGCCGCGTCCAAGGCGTGGGTTTTCGCTACAGCACGAAACGGATCGCCTCCGGCTTCGACGTGACAGGCTGGGTCAAAAACCTGCCGGACGGCCGCGTGGAGCTGTTTGCGCAGGCGTTTGAGGCGGATGAGGTGGATGCCTTCCTGGAGGACATCCAGCAGAGCAGCCTGAGCTCCCATATCAAAGGCCGCGAGGTCCAGGCACTCCCAGCAGAGCCAAACTTGCGCGGATTCAGCATCGTGCGTTGATTAGCGCCGCCCAACCACCATGTCCGACACGCCCGCTGTTTCCGTCAACCACCTGACCAAGGTCTTCAAAGGCACCCTGGTGAAAGGGGCGTTTCGCGCGGTGCATGATCTGTCGCTCGAAGTAAAGGCGGGCGAGGTGTACGGCATCATCGGGCCGAACGGCTCGGGCAAATCGACCACGATGAAGGTCATCCTGGGCCTGCTGAAGCCGACGCAGGGCCACACGAGCATCTTCGGCGTGCCGAGCACGGAAGTGGCCAGCCGCCACAGCGTGGGCTTCCTGCCGGAGAACCCGTATTTCTACAAGCATCTGAACGGCCGCGAGACACTGCACTTCTACGGCAGCCTGTGCGGCATGCGCGGGGCAAAATTGAAGGATCGTGCCTCTGAAATGCTGGCCCTCACCGGCCTCGAAGACGCCGCTACGCGACGCGTGGGCGGTTATTCCAAAGGCATGCTGCAACGCCTCGGCCTGGCGCAGGCTTTGATTCACGAGCCGCGCCTGCTGGTGCTGGATGAACCGACGGCGGGTGTTGATCCATCGGGTTCGCGCAAGATTCGCGATCTGATCATCGAGTTCCGCTCTCGTGGCATCACAGTGCTCGTCACCTCACATTTGCTGGAGCAAATGCAGGAGGTATGCGACCGCGTGGGCATCATGGCGCATGGCCGCATGGTGCGTGAAGGCCGCTTGGAAGATTTGATCGCGGTGGAGAACCAGACCGAGATGGTGCTGGAAAATGCCTCCCCCGCCCTGCTGGCGAAAATTAATGCGCTCGTGCAGGCCGAAGGCGGCGGCACGAAGATCCTGCGTAGCGGCCATCCACGCACCACGTTGGAGCGCCTGTTCCTCGAAGCCACCCACGAATCGAAATGAGCATGAGCGACGCCACGACCAGTTCTGCTGCCGCCAAGACGCCGAAGGTGCGCTTCTCGCCTCAACGTGTCTGGACCATGGCGATGGCGACGGTGACGCAGCTCGTCAGGATGAAGATCCTAGTGTTCTTGTTATTGTTCTGTTTGATGGCGATCGGCCTGGGGTTTGCGTTCTCCGTGATCAACCCGGAGCAGCAGCTCAACTTATTGAAAAGCGTGACGCTGGGAGCCTTGCAGATTTTCAGCATTGTGTTCGGTGTCGTCGCAACAGCTCTGCTGCTGCCGAAAGATCTGGAGGACCGTACGCTCTACACGATTCTGTCAAAACCGGTGCCGCGATTCGATTACCTGCTCGGCAAGCTGCTGGGCGTGCTGCTGTTGATTGGCGGCGGCTTGATCTTGATGGATGGTATCTTGAGCCTGATTTTGTGGCTGCGGCAGTCGATGCTGTTTGAAGATGCCGTGGCCCGCATGCGTTTGGAAAAAATGGACTCGCCGGAGGTGGTGGCGCAGGTACGACAGATCGTGGCACAACAAGGGTTGACGTGGAATCTGCATTGGGCCGTATGGGCGATCTTTTTGAAGGCGTCTGTCGTGACAATGGTTGCACTGCTGCTGTCCTGCATCG
>DNXB01000435.1 GCA_003506995.1 Verrucomicrobiales bacterium | reverse complement strand
CAGTTGAACCCCCTGGTCGCCCAGCAGGTGATGGAGGAGATGGAAGAGGAGATACGCACCGCCGCGCTGCATTTCGTTCCGCACGACAAAGCCCGCCAGTGGCGCGCCAACCGCGAATATCCCGAGGACAGCCTCGGCTGGCTCATGGAGGCGCCGGTGGCGATGTTCCGCCCCACCCTGACCGTGGGCGAGACGATCGAGGAAATTCGCAAGCTCACCCGCACCGCCTTCATCACCTACGGCTACGTCACAGACGAGGCCGGCAAGCTCCTCGGCGTGCTCGTCATGCGTGACCTGATGCTGGCCGACCCGCGCCGGACACTCAAGGAGGTGATGTACACGAATGTCTTCACCCTGCGGCCCGACATGCCGCTGCCGGAGGCGATGAAGGCCGCGGTGGGGCAGCACTACCCGGTGTATCCAGTCTGCGATGCGGAAGGCCGTCTGCTCGGCCTCGTGCGCGGGCAGACCCTGTTCGAGGCGCGTGCCATCGAAATCAGCGCCCAGGTCGGGTCGATGGTCGGGGTGGAGAAAGAAGAGCGTCTTTCCACGCCGCTCATGCGCAGCCTGCGCTTCAGGCACCCATGGCTGCAAATCAACCTCGCCACCTGCTTCCTCGCGGCGGCCGTGGTCGGCGTGTTTCAGGGCACGCTCGACCGGCTCGTGATCCTGGCCATCTTTCTGCCTGTTTTGGCGGGACAATCCGGCAACACCGGCTGCCAGGCGCTCGCCGTGGCCCTGCGTGGCATGACGCTGGGAGATTTGAAGTCGGGAGACGAGCGCAAGCTCGTCATCAAGGAAGGCTTGCTCGGCTTGTTCAACGGCATGCTCGTCGGCATCTCCGCCGGCCTTGGCATGTTTGTGTATGCCCGCATGGCGGGCAATCCCAGCGCGCTGGCGCTCGCCTGCGTCGTGTGGCTGTCGATGGTGGCCAGTTGCGTCGTCAGCGGACTCAGCGGCGCGTTGATTCCGCTCACGCTGCGCAAGTTCGGCGCTGATCCGGCCACCGCCTCCAGCATCTTCCTCACCACCGCCACGGATGTGATCAGCATGGGCACCTTCCTCGGTCTGGCGACGCTGCTGGTGCCATGAGCGCGGTGGTTTGGAGCCGTGCGGAGTGGTGCTCGCGTGCGGAGGCGCATCACCAGCGTGTGTCCGCATATGCAGACGCCTTCGTGGACCGCCGCAGCCGGGGCACCAAGCACCCAGTGCATGATTTCCTCTTCACTTATTACAGCTTTCCTCCCGCCAAGCTCAAGCAGTGGTTGCCGCCGTTTGGTGTGAGTCTTGAAATCACCGTCGCTGATCTCGAAAGTCGCCCATGGTTGCAAACCGACCGCTTCATCTGCGAAAATGGCCTGCTGCGGGTCAATGAGCGCCGCTTCACGAATCGCGAGCGCGAATTCGCCGCCTGGGCCGCGATGCTTTGCACCCGCATCCTCGGCAGGGCAGGGCGCTTCACCTGCTTCGGCCTGCACGAGTGGGCCATGGTCTATCGACAGTCCGCCGAGCAGGTGAGGCATCAGGGTTACGAGTTGCGCCTTCCTGCCGAAGAACTTGCCGCCTTCGTCACATCACAACCTGTTTGCTGCTCGCACTACGACGCTTTTCGCTTCTTCACACCCGAGGCGCGACCGCTGAATTCTTTGCAGCCCACACTCGAAACGCGGCCTGATCTCGAACAAGCGGCCTGCCTGCATGCCAACATGGATCTCTACAAATGGTCCTCCAAGCTCTGGCCCTGGACCGGTTCCGATCTCATCGGCGAATGTTTTCTTCTCGCCCTTGAAGGCCGCGATCTCGACATGCGCGCCAGCCCGTATGATTTGAGCGCCCTGGGTTACGAGCCGGTGAAAATCGAAACTCCCGAGGGCCGCGCCCGCTACGAACGCGAACAACGCGATCTGGCTGCCAAAGCCGCCGCGCTTCGCCAAAAACTGCTCAATTGCTGCGAGTCGCTCGCAGCGGTCAATGTCTGACATCAATCATCCGCCGTCCCACTTCCTCGCACAGGCCGATGAAGGTGCGCTCCGGCAGGTTCAGCGGGCGATCTTTCAGGGTGGATACCACCCAGCGGCGCTTCAGTTTTGCTTTTGGCAAAGGCAGGGCGATCAACTGCCCGGCCTCGATTTCCGTGCGCGCAATCCAGCGCGCGGCGATGGCGACGCCGATGCCGAGCTTCGCGAGTTCCTTCGTCGCCTCCGAGCTGCCCAGCTCGATGAATGAATTCAAGCGCACGCCCTGCTTCATGAAAAAGTCCTGCACCAACGCGAAGTTCAGACTGTTGCGGCTGGCGACGATGAAGGTCTCGTGGGCGGCGTCTTTGATCTTCGGTGCCTTTTGCGCCCACGGATGCAGCGGCGAGACAAGAAACTCCAGCTCGTCATCAAAGATCGCGTGGCAGTTGAGTTTCGTGACTTCCTGCGGTCTCAGGCTCACGGTGATATCGACCTGGTTCTTCAACAGCCGCTCGATGGTGTCCGGCGTCTCGCCCGTGATGACTTTGATCTCATACATAGGGAAGCTCTCTTTGAATTCGCGGAACACCGTCGGCAGGATGAACTGCGCGGCGGCCGTGGTGCAGCCGATGCGCAGCTTGCCGCGCGGTGTTTGATCCAGCGTGCCGAGAACGGCTCGCGCATGGCTCATGGATTGCAGGATCGACTCCGCGTGCGGCAGCAGCTCGCGCCCGGCATGCGTGAGATGCACGCTTTTGCCCTGGCGGTGGAAAAGCTGGCTGCTGAGATCGGCTTCGAGCGACTTGATCGCATGGCTGATGGCGCTCTGGGTGAGGTGCAAATCTCGCCCTGCCTGGGTGAAGCTCCCGCTGCGCGCGAGATAGACGAAAGCGCGGAGCTGTCGGGTGTCGATGGCGTGGTCCATGAATGCAATTCATACACGAGGTGAAAAACTTTGCGCGTCATTTATGCATGAGTTTGGCACGCTGGCACTGCTGATGCTTGGTGAATGGTTGTCATGTCAAAGATTGCTTCCAGTTCCAAAGCCTCTCTCAGCGGGGTCGTCCAGCCTGTGCGCATCGGGTTCATCCCGCTCGCCGACTGCGCCCCGCTGATCGTGGCCAAGGAGCGCGAGCTGTTCCGCAAGCATGGCGTTCGCGTTGAGTTGAGTTGTGAGGTCGGATGGGCCACCATCCGGGAGAAATTGATTTACGGCCAGGTGGATGCCGCTCATGCCATTGCCGGCCTCGCGCTGGCCATGCGCATGGGGCTGAGCACTCCGCCCTGCCGGGTGGTGGCGCCGTTCGTCTTCAATCTGCATGGCAACGCGATCACACTGAGCCGAGATCTCTGGAACCGCGGTGTGCGTGATGCCGCGAGCCTGAAGAAACTCATCCGCAGCACCACCAGCCGCCGTTTTACCTTCGGCGTCGTCTCGCGCTGCTCATCCCACAATTTCCTGCTGCGCCAGTGGCTGCGCTCCGGCGGCATCGACGTGGACAGTGATGTGCGCATTGTGGTTCTGCCCCCCACACAGGTGGTCGCCAATCTCGCCGCAGGTCTGGTGGATGGCTACTGCGTGGGCGAGCCGTGGAACTCCGTCGCTGTCAAACAGGGCATCGGCTGGATCGCCGCGACCAGCGAGCAGCTCGCCCCCGGCCATCCCGAGAAAGTGTTGCTCACGACCGAGAAATTCATCGGCGGCCACAAGGAAGAAGCGCTCTCCATCACGACCGCGCTCAAAGAAGCCTGCGTGTTTTGCGATGCGAAAGAAAACCGCGCTGAGGTGGCCCACCTGCTCGCCACCAGCGGTTACTTCACGGGCCATGAGGAAATCCTCAAGCGTTCGCTCGTTGGCCCGCTCGATCTCGGCACGGATGAGACAGCCTACGTCACCAACTTCCACATCTTCCACCGTCGCGAGGCCAATGAGCCCACCAGCGAGCGCGGACGCTGGCTAGTGGATGAATTCATCGCCAACAAGTTGCTCCTGCCCGCGCAACGAGCCGAGGCCACCGAGGCCCTTCGCGCCTGCTGGACCTCAGACGCCCTCACTTTTCCCAAAGCAACCGCCGCCGCCCCCCAAACCAACAAACGCATCAAACACGCCCTCGCATGAACCCCACAACTCCAATCACCCGTCGTTCCATCCTTCGCACCGCCGGTCTCGGCGCGCTTTTCTCCGGCCTGCCGCAAGGCTGGGTTGGCTCCGCCTACGCTGATGATTCTCCCGAAGCTCCCGACATGAAGTTCGGCATCATCGCGCTGACCGACTGCTCACCCATCGTCGTCGCGCACGAAAAGGGCCTCTTCAAAAAATACGGCATCAACTCCGTCGTCAGCAAAGGCGCGAGCTGGGCCGCCATTCGCGATTCCCTCACCAATGGCGACATCCAGGCCACGCACATGCTCACCGGCATGCCGATCGCAAGCACGATGGGCCTGGGTGGTGCGCCGAAGAAACCGATGATCATCCCGTGGCTTATGAACCGCAATGGTCAGTCGATCTCGCTCGCGAACTCCCTCAAGGGCAAGGTTCAGGACGATGCCAAGGCGCTGAAGCCCCTCGTGGACGCGGCGAAAGCCAGTGGCAATCCGATGACCTTCGCGATGACTTTCCCGCCGGGAACGCACGCCATGTGGATTCGTTACTGGCTGGCCTCCGGCGGCATCAATCCAGGCGATGCCGCAGGTGCTGGCGCCGACATTTCCCTCATCACCGTGCCGCCGCCGCAGATNNTGGACGGCTTCTGCGTGGGTGAGCCTTGGAACGCCAAAACGATTGCGGAGGACATCGGTTACACCGCCATCAACACCCAGGGCATCTGGAAGGACCATCCGGAAAAAGCCTGCGCGTTCACCGAAGAGTTCGCCGCGAAGAATCCGAAGACGGTCAAGGCGGTTCTGAAGGCGCTGCATGAGGCGAGCGTCTGGCTCGACAAGATGGAGAACCGTGAGGAGCAGGCGCAGATCGTCAGCGCCGCCACCTACATCAACTGCCCGCCGGAAACCATCCTCGGCCGCCTCCAGGGCAAATACGACATGGGTGACGGACGCAAGTTCAAGGATCCGAACTACATGATCTTCAGCGACCGCAACTGCAACTACCCGCAGCCGAAGTACTGCAAGTGGTGGCTCGCGCAGCTTCGCCGCTGGGGCTTCACCGAGGGCGCTCCTGACTATGAGGGCGTCACCAAGCAGGTCATGC
>DNXB01000241.1 GCA_003506995.1 Verrucomicrobiales bacterium | reverse complement strand
TCCAGCTATTTGCCGGATAGGCTCTGACACTCCACTAAACAAGCATTCAAACTGCGGGCGGCAGGCCCCGGCCGGCAGTTGGCCCCACGAAGACCGCCTTGAAACACGCCTGCTCGAAATGGAGTGGCACGGATCAGATCCACCGCGTCATTCACGATGGCCGTCAGGGCATCCGCGTAAGGGTCCACCGGCATGGCATGCTCATGGGCATGCGGGTGACTGCAACGATTTAACATGGGTTCTTAAGTTCGTGGAATGACGATGAGCTGTGAATAAGTGATATGTCGCGGTTATTTTGCAATTCAGTCTTGTCACAGGGGGGGGGGCTTCTGATAAAACGGGCGGGTTATTCGAAAAATCATCCATCACGCCTATGAAAATGTCGTTTCACCGCCTCCTCGTCGCGCTGGGCCTGCTGCTCAGCCTGGGTTCACCCGCAGCGCTCCGGGCGGACACCTCCAGCCCGATGTTCGCGGGCACGACGCTGGACATCAACGGCAACACTTACGAGTGGCAGGAACCGGCTTCGGAAGACGGCACGTGGCACTACGACACCTACAACGGCCCCAACGGCCCGGTGACGGTGACGGGGATGATCGGGTTTCCTGATCTGGCGGCGGTCAGCGTCGGCGGCATCGACGGTCATCTCCTGAACGGCGTTTACGCGGACAATGAGCAGTCCTGGTCGGAGGAGGGTGTCTTCGAGGCCAACGGAAATTCCTTCACGCATTACTCCGGCAGCACGAGTTATTACCCGGACTTGGTGACCGGGCAGTTGCTCTCTTCCGGCGGTTACACCTACAGCGGCCCTGCTGGCAGCTATTCGTATGTCTGGGATGCCTACGGCGGCTGGTCCTGGAGCCAGAGCATGTCCGGTTCTGAAACGGGCGGCACCTCTCCCTTCTGCAGCCACCCCAGTTTCGAGCTGTTTGGCACGACCTATTCCTTTACCCACAACGACAGCTCTTGGAGCCAATCGAGCGGAGGCGACAGCACCCCCAACACTTGGAGCAACGGCAGTTCCAACAGTTGGACGGACCATTACGCCAGCTCGGACGGCGGCTCTTTTTCCATCAGTTCCGGCCAGTACACGGACAACACGGGCGTGTCCATGCAGGGGGACACGACGATCAGCGGCTGGGATCCGCTGGCGGGAAATTTTGCCGCCAGCCAGATGGGTGCGTTCAGCGGGCTGGAAGGACTCTCCTGGGAGCCGCGCACAGCGCCGTCCTTCGCCCCCGCGCAGCTTTGGCTCGACGGCACGTTGGTGAACTGGCAGTGGGGGGAGATCACCACCGCCGGCATGGTGACGGACCATTACGAGCAGGACGGCTTGACGATGGAGATTGTCGGGCATGCCCGGGAGTTTCAGCAGGGCACGAGTCATGCGACGGTCACTATCAATGGCGGCGACCAGGGCACATTGGACGGAACCGGGTTTCACGGCAATACCTCTAGCATCCAGACTGATGAGCCGGAACCTGAGCCTGATCCTGATCCCGGCGAGCCAGACCCTGATCCCCCGATTCCCAATTCCTGGACGGACAGCAGCCCGTTTTTCACCGGCACCACCTCTTTGTGGGTGGACGGCACCGAGTATCCTTTCGTCCAAGGCTATCAGGATGACACCGGGCACCGCACGGACACTTATGAAAACCCAAGCGCGGGCACGGTGACGCTCATCGGCAACGTCAGCGATTCCAGTTACGCGGAGGCGCAGGTCAGCATCTTCGGCAGCATCGTCTATGGCCACTATTCAGGGGGTGTCTTTCAGACGTATTACCACTCGGTTTCCACCACGGCCCCGTCTGATCCTGATCCCGGTCCCGACCCTGATCCTGTTTACGGCCCGGACGCCTTCTGGGTGCGCGGGCGGCTTTATGCGCGTCTCTCGCCAGACTCGAGCACTTTCCAATCCTCCGGCGGTCACGCGTTGAGCGTGGGCAGCCCCGACGGTGGCACCACGCTGGAGATGAACGGCGCGGATGCCGCAGGCAGCTTCAGCGGCTCTTTCCTCGGTGCTCCGGCGGGCATCCTGTTCATTCATGACCACCAAAACCAGCCGATGGTGCCGGTCATCGCCGCCAACAACGACGGCAGTCTGCAGCTCTCTGGAGAGGTGCCGTTTGAATCCCTGCCGCCGGCCCTGATGGTCAGCGGACGCGGCATCTGGCAGCACCTCGGCACGCTGCCTGACGGGGGCACGGGGAATGTGGCCTGGTATGGGAACGCCCTGGGCATCAGCGGCGAAGACCCGGCGCAGGGCGGCGGCCAGCTCCTGGGCATCCACCTGGACAGCGGAGCTGCGGTGGTGATGCTGATGGATTACCTCGCCAGCAGCACGGCCACCGGCAGCTACAGCACCACCACGCATCTCTTCCAGACCGGGGTGGAGAACAGTCTGCCCATGCCCATTTACGGCGTCGATCCCACCGCCAACCATGCGCTGTGGGGGATGTCGCAGCCGCCGGAAGGGCTGCCGGACACCTTTCTCGTCGGCAATGACGTCTGGCGCTTCACTGGCGCTGATGGCAACGGAGCAAGGTATCAGGGCTACTATACGGGGCAGGAGATGGTGATCGGGGTGGCCGGTGAGGACGGCCTGCGGCTGGTCAGCATCACCGATCCTGTGCATGGGAACACCAGCGGCACGCTCAATGACCTGCGCGGCAGCGTGCGCCTGCGGGACGGGCGCATGGCCTACTCCGGTAATTTTGAAGGGGACCGCCTCAATCCCGTCTTCAACCAGAACAATCTGCACACCATCGCGGCGGACCTCGACATCACCGGAAACTTCCTGAGCTTCGGAGCGCTGAACCAGGATGCGGCGGTGGCCGGGGTGACCTGGCAGTTCGCGGACGACTACCATCCCACCACGGGTGTCGGCGCCGCCACGCTCTACAACGCCCTGGGCCGCCCGCGGGCGCAGTGGGTATGGAGCCGCGCGGCGGACAGCAACGCCGCCCTGCCGCCGCTGCCGGTGATGAAGCTCGACGCCGCCCACAAGCTCACGCTGCACGACCCTGTCAGCGGGGCGGCGGGCGTGGTGCTCAATCCGGCGGAGGATGGCGTGAGCAAGATCCGCGGCGTGCTGCGGGTGCGCCCCGGCGGCGACATCGACATGGGTGAGTTCACGGCGGGAGGGCAGCCGTAGCGGCAGGCGTGAGCCTGCCGTCTCTGGTGGGGCGGTGGGACAGTGCGTCTGTGGATTGGTGGATTGGTGGATTAGTGGAACAGCGAACCGTGAACTTTTGAAGCGATGAAAATGAAACACTTTCGGGAACTGACCGCCGCCCTGCTGGTGGCCGGACTGCTGCTGCAAAGCGCCACGGCGGTCGCGCCGGAGTGGTGGAGTGCGCAGGGTGTGTTCAAGGCGGGTGCGGCGGCGGATGATTACGCGGCGCTGAACCAGGGGCAGCTCAAAAACTTCGTGCGCGCGGCGGTGGAGGAGATGAACGCGAAGCTGCCGGGCGGGGCGGGAGAGGCGCTGAACAACCTGGTGGTAGGCTGGCGGGCGAACGCGGGCACGGCGGATGACTACGCGGCAGCGAACGTGGGCCAGCTCAAGGCCATGGGAAAGCTGGTGCGGGCGCGGCTGGAAGAATTGAACCTCTCCGTGCCGCCTCTGGGCACGGCCACGACCGACGATGATGACAATTACGCGCTGGCGAACCTGGGGCAGGCCAAGACGGTGTTCAATTTTGCCATCGAGGGCGGTGACGCGGATGGCGACGGCGTGATGGACGCCTGGGAGATGGAGCACTTCGGCACGCTGGGGCGCGATTTGAGCCTGGACACCGACGGCGACGGCGTGAGCGACCACGATGAGTGGCTGGCGGGCACGGACCCGAACGACTGGCGCTCCCGCCCCGGCGCAAGCGAGCAGGGCACAGTGATGCTGGCGGTGTACACGCCGGTGGTGCGGTGAGACCTGAAACCCCGACTCAAGAAAACTTATGAAGCGTTTTTCATCACTCCATGGCCTGATCCTGTCCTTCGTGTCGATTTGTCTGCTTGCGGAACAGGGCCGGGCGGGGGGCATTGAGATCAAGTCCAAGTGTGGGAAGGGCTGCGAGCCGGATCATGGGGCGTACTGGTATTCTTACGAAAATGAGTTTCCGACAAGCAACCCATTGGATTGGTTTGACACTTCAACCTTCTATTATCCTGTTCCAAGCGTGGGTGACACATGGTGGGATTCATGGGGCTATTTTCCTCTGGGTGATATCTGGAGTTCCTTATTCTTGCCGCGTTTCTGCGAAGTGATTGAGGTCAGGACAAATGAGCCACCCAATCAAAACCAGTTCAAATACAAGGTGAGGTATGATATCTACGGACAANNCTCCCAGTTCAGATACAAGGTTAGGCGTGATGTCTATGGGCTTCCAGACTACCTTTTTGACTCTTACGGCAGTCTCGTCAGCGAACCCGAGATTTACGCCTTGTTGGAGAGCGACCACTGTTCGTTGACCGAGCGTGCCAGCGCTGGCTCTTCTGACAGCCGCAAAGCTGGCAACACCCTGGTGACACCTCCAGCGCTGGGCAATGGCAGCCCTGCAGGCTGCTCCTCCTGCGGCAGCGCCGGGCAGGAGGCCGCAAGGTACAAGGTGGCCATCAGCCTGGGCAGTGGCTTCGGCGGAGTGCCGGAGCTGTCTGGAAGCCCGGCGGGGCAGATCGTGTTCAATGGCGACTTGGCGCAGGGGGACATGCTGAGCCTGGCGAACTTCGCCGCTGTCGGCGGCTCGGGCTGGCTGGATGGAACATTTGCCGCAGGCGCGACAGTGACGGTTCGGGAAGTGGGAACCAACACGGCCATTGCCTCGGCGGCGATCCAGACGGCCAGTGCCAACGGTCTGCTGCAAACCGTGACAATCACGGTGACGCCGCAGCAGGAGGGGGCCGTCGAGACGACGCATTTGTTCGAACGTGTGATCGAGGGAGCTTTTGAGGGGGTGCGCTACACGCGCACGGAGGGTGCCGAGTCCGAAAGCATGACGTTTTACAACACCGGCACCCAGGTGCCAGCGGGAGAGCCGATGTCGGGCGTTTTCAAGACGGTGAATCCGGACGGCAGCGTGGAAACCTGGGTCGCGCCGTCGGAAGCATTTGTGTGGGTGGCTGATGCCAGCCATGCGAATGGCGGCTACTTCACCATGGATCCATCAAATCCATCAGAGCCTGTTCTTCTGACAGAGACGCACGAATTCATCCCGGCCGACGCCAGCCAGCCGAAGGTGGTGACCCTGCGCAGCTATGGCCGGATCGGCGAGGTGGGCAACAGCCAGCGCGTGCTGCGGTCGGAAACGGTGAGCCGGATGTCGGGCGAGACCACACTGAGCACGGAGGTGACACGTTATGGCTACGACGAGCTTGTCTGGCTGGCAGCCACCACCACTTATCTTGGCGAGCGGCTCAATGACAACTACGGCAAGGAGGTCTGGCGGGCCAGCTCCGACGGTCAGTGGACGCTGAGCGTGCCGATGGAGGCTCCCGTCCTAGTTCCAGACTACTACTATGATGAGGTTGAATTCGCCTGGATGCCGCTGCTTGATGGGGCGGGAGAGCCGGTCATGATTCTGGACTTTGTTTATGCCGACCCGCTGGTGTTCACGCCCTGGCTGGACGGCCCGGCCCGCCCGGCGGACTTTGACACGCGGGCGGGAGCCGAGGCGTTCTTCGCCGGGCTGATGGATGAGGCGAGAAACAACGGTTTTGCGATAGCAGGGTGCCGTTGCTCGCGGGACATCCAGCCTGACTGGACCGAGTATTTCGCCTGGAAGGAGAAACGGGTGGAGTCCATTGATGGCGTGACCCACGGGATTGAGTATGGCTATGAAAATGCGTGGTCTGGTTTGAGTGCAGGCTCCGCGTGGTACCCGCTCGGCACCCGTCGGGAGCGTTGGAACGCGGCGGAGACGGAGGCAACCTGGAGCGCCTCGGCTTCCGGCAATGCGAATGTGAGTGTCGCGCTGGACCACACGGGAGTGGCGCGCATTTCGAGCACCAGCAGCCTGGCCGGGGGCGGCACGGTGAATGACTCCTGGCAGGTTGCCGCTGCGGCGGATGGAGGCTACGGCCCGAACCGTGCGCTGCCGAACTACACGGCGGTGGCGGATCATCCGCTGTGGTCCACCACGACGTATGACGACCAGGGCCGCGTGATCGCGGAGGCCATGCGGATTGGCACGGGCAGCGACGGCGCGACGATCCAGACCCTCGAGACGGACTACACGGGCGAGACAGGTTACTCGCGCAGCGCGGGGGGCACGGTGCTGGCGTCGCAGGCGGAGGAGGTCGTGGCCAACGGGCAGCGGACTTCCAGCCGCACGGACGCGCAGGGGATCACGAGCGTGACGGTGACGGACGAAGCCACGGGGGAGCTGATCTCAGAGACGAAGCTGGGTGTGGCGGCCAGCGGCAGCTACCCGGCGCAGCCGGATGTGACGACCTCCTATGCGAAGACGACGGACGCCACAACGGGCGAGACGACGCAAACGGTGACGCAAAGCGCGGGCGGGACGACGCGGACGCTGAGCATCACGATCACGGACGCGCAGGGGCGGACGCTGAGCGTGACGGATGAGTCCGGGCGGGTGACGAGCTACCTGTACGAGGACCATGGGCGGCGGGTGACGGAGACGCTGCCCGGCGGGCTGACGCGGATCACGGAGACGTATCTGGACGGGCAATTGAAGAGCGTGACGGGCACGGCGGTGACGGCGGAGTATCACGATTACACGGTCAATGACGGCACGGTGGCGGATTACGAGGCGGGGAGCATCACGGAGACGGTGCATTACGGCACGAGCGACGGGGCGCACTGGCGCAAGACGACGACGAACTTCCTGGGCCAGGTGCTGGTGGAGGAGGAGCCGTCGCCAGCGGCGGGCGGCGGGGTGATCGCCACGACGCACGCGTACAACGCCAAGGGGCAGCGGGTGCGGACGAGCC
>DNXB01000194.1 GCA_003506995.1 Verrucomicrobiales bacterium | reverse complement strand
CGTAGGGCGGGATGTTGTCGCCGTGGTTGTCCCAGGTGCCGGAGGCGCTGTGATTGCTGAGGTCGATGGTGACGAAGCTTGATCCGCGTTCCACGAGACGCCGTGCGAGCAGCGCCTGCTTGGCCCAGTCATGATCGCCGAAGAGATCGCGCACCTTCTTCGGCTCCTGGCTCAGATCGAAGGCCTCCTGCGCACGGCCACCGGCGACGATGTCGAAGGCTTTTTGGCCGAAGCTGTCCATGGCGCTCATCATGCCGCTGGCGTCGATCTCGGCGCGCAGCCCGTCCATCTGCTTGCTCAGCGTCTGGCGGGCGTGCAGGCGGTCCATGCTGAGGCCGGAGGGCAGTTGGAAAAGCTTGGAGGCGTTATTGCCATCAAACGGATCGTACTGCGTGCCGAGGTAGCCGCCCCAGGCCACATGCGAGCGCGATTTCATGTTCAGCACGACGTAGGGCGGCATGGACGGGTGGTTCGCGCCGTGATGCTTCGCCACGATGCTGCCGAAGGAGGGAAAATGCTTCGCCTTCGGGTTGGTGCGCGGCTCGTTGGCCAGATTCGCCGTCTGCATGACCATGTTCGGCTCGTGATTGCTGAAACGGCAATCGACCGAGCGGATGATCGTGAACTGGTCGAGCATCGCGGCCTGCTTCGGCAGGAATTCGCAGACGCGCACGCCGGGCAGCTTCGTGGGGATCGTCTTGAACGGTCCCCGGTTCTCGATGGGCCGGTCCGGCTTCGGATCCCAGGTGTCAATGTGCGACGGCCCGCCGGTCATCCAGAGCAGGATGACCGCTTTGCCGCTCTTCGCGGCCGTGCCTTCCGCCCGCAGCTTCATCAGGCCCGGCAACGTCAGCGCACCGAGACCCGCGAGGCTCGTTTTCAAGACCGAGCGTCGGCCATGCACGACCACCCCGTCCCTCAGACGCGGGTTCATGAACGTGAAGGCGTGACCGTGGTCGTGGGAAGCCATGCCCATTCATACGAGGCCGGTGAAACCGCTTTGTCAGTCCGCCTGCATTCTGCGCCCGCGAGTTAAAACGCGAATTGGAGGTTCAGGGGTGCGTCGCCGGAATGATGTGCCAGGTGATCGTAGGGCGGATGTGTTCGGCGCGCCGGACTGCGCAAACAGGAAGAATGACCTTCGCCGAACTATCCGACTGGTCTGGAGGCGTGCGCGGGCCGGGGAGTATGCGATCACGCCACCAGCCGGATAGTTGGGCGGCGTTCACGCTGAGCACCACGGCATCGTCTCCGCCCAACGCATCCGCCCTACATCATTCCGGCGACGCAGCCGTTCAGGGGTGGGGGGGGTGAATATACCTCGCGTCATCATTTTGTGAACCTGACGGACGTGCATTCAAGCCGGAGGCTTGAGAGCTGGTAGCCGGTGGTGGAGCGAGGAACGAGCGGGAACCACCGGGATCGAAGGGTCAAACGTCCCCACGCCTGATGCCGCCCGCGCCCTGGAGGGGCGCGAGAAGGGATCGCGGCGGTCAGCAACCCCACGCTTGCCAGGATCGCCCGCCCCTTTCTCGCGCCCCTCCAGGGCGCATCAAAAAGGGCTTGGCTGTCGTGCGTGTAACCGGTGGTTCTCGCTCGCTACGCTCGCTTCACCACCGGCTACCTTCTTGAGTGCCTCCGGCACCTTTCATCACCTGAATTCAGAAAGCTAGTGACGCCAAGCATGCCTACGAACAAAGCTTCCGCGCTTCCGCGAGCGCTGCATCGATCTTGGACACATCTTTGCCGCCGCCACGCGCAAAGTCCGGCTTCCCGCCGCCTTTGCCGCCGACGATGGGGGCGATGGTTTGGATGATCTTGCCGGCTTGGACCTTGGCTTGGTGATCTTTGGCGACGCTTGCGATCAAGGCGACGTTGCCGCCGCCGGTGGTGGCGAGGACGACGATGCCGTTGAAGCTGCCTTTCAAGGCATCGCTCACGGCCACGGCGTAGTCGGCATCCACGTCGCCGAGATTGGTGATGATCACGTTGTTGGCGGCGGTGGCGAGGAGATCTTTGGCCTTGCTTGAGGCTTCGCGCTGCTGCGCGGCTTTGAGGTTCTTCTCCAGCGTCTTCTGCTGTTCGAGTAAGGCTTCGAGCTTCTTCTCGATGTCATGCGCGCCTTGGGCGCTGACTTTGCCGCAGAGTTGCTTGATCAAATCAGCATCGGCACGCGCGGCGTTGTAAGCTTCGAGGCCGGCGATGGCTTCGATGCGGCGGACGCCGGCGGCGACGGCGCTTTCGCCGACGAGGCGGAAGAGGCCGATCTCGCCGGTGCCACGCGTGTGCGTGCCGCCGCAGAGTTCCATGCTCCAGCCGTCGAGCTTGTGCGGCTGGCCGCCGATCTGCACGACGCGGACGAGGTCGCCATACTTCTCGCCGAAGAGGGCCATGATGCCGTTGTTGGCCTTGGCCTCGACGTAGGGCACTTCGCTCCACGAAACGGGGTCGTTCGCGACGATGCGTTCGTTCACGAGGCGTTCAATGTCGCTGAGTTGCTGTGCCGTGAGCGCGGCGCTGTTGAAGTCGAAGGTGAGCTTGTCCGGCGTGACGCTGGAGCCTTTCTGCGTGGCGTCCTTGCTCACGACCTCATGCAACGCCCAATGCAGGATGTGCGTGACGGTGTGGTGGCGCTCGATGGCGTGACGACGTGTGGCATCGACGACGAGCTTCACGGTGGCATCGACGGCGGGTGTTTCATCGCCTTCGAGGAAGTGCAGCCAGGTGTTGCCGACCTTGGTGGTGGCGCTGATCGGGAAGGTGTTCGCGCCGAGGATCAACTGACCCGCGTCGCCGACCTGGCCGCCCATCTCGGCGTAGCAGGTGGAGACATCGAGCACGACGGCGTTCTTGTCCTTCATCGAGACGACTTCCAACACGCGCACGTCGGCTTCGAGCGTGTCGTAACCGATGAACTTCGTCGGTGCTTTGGTTTCGATCTCGCTGACGGAGACGACTTGCTTGTTCTTTTTGCCAGCCTCGCGAGCGCGCTGCTTCTGCTCTTCCATAAGCGCCTCAAAGCCAGCGGTGTCCACGGTCAGGCCGCGTTCGCGGGCGAGCAGCTCAGTGAGATCAACAGGGAAGCCGAAGGTGTCGTAAAGCTGGAAAACAAAGTCGCCAGGAAGGACGTTCTGATTTTTGCAAAGTTCAGGGAGCTTTTTGGCGATCTCTGAAAAGACGCCGCCAAAGCTGCTAACGAAAGTTGTGAGCTTCGAATCGTCGAACTCGAATCCTGCTTCAGTAGGGCCACCGACTTTGAATCGCCAGTCGGTGACAGTGCCAATAACTTCGGATTCAAGCGCCCGAACACCACGCTCAGGAAGCAACGCCCACGCATCAACCGGGCTGAGGAACAAATCAGCCAGTCTTTCTCTATCAGAGGGCATGGTTCCTTTCACAAGTTCAGGCAGAGCCCAAGAGAGCTCCGATGCATACGAGCCTACCAGATTGCGGGCATCAGCAGCTCCATCAAACAACTCAATCCCACGATCCAACGTCCGGTTGAACGCCTCCTCCTCCAGCTTGAGCACGGCTTTGACCTGCTCCTTCTTCGTGCGCAGTTCGGGGAACACATCGCCCATGTGCTGGGCGAGAACATCGACGAGCTTGTAGAAAAAGGGCTCTTTGAACTCAAGTGTGCGGCCATACTTCACGGCACGGCGAAGGATGCGGCGGAGGGTGTAGTTGCGGTCGGAGTTGCCGGGCTGGATGCCGTCGGCGATGGCGAAGCTAAGCGTGCGCAGGTGGTCGGCGATGACGCGGAAGGCGACGTCGATTTTCTCCTGCTCGGTCACGGGCACGACGTGGCCTTGGGCGTTGGCTTTCGGCAGCGTGCTCTGGTAGGTCTTGCCGCACATCTTCGTCAGCTCGTCGAAGATGGGTTTGAAGACGTCGGTGTCGTAGTTGCTGATCTTGGCGTTCTCGAAGTCGGTGAAGTTCTTCGTGCCCTGGATGATGGAGCACACGCGCTCGAAGCCCATGCCGGTAT
>DNXB01000539.1 GCA_003506995.1 Verrucomicrobiales bacterium | reverse complement strand
GCGCATTCATCGCCGAACCCTTGTGTTGCAAGGCTTTGCAAATGAATGCAACACAGTGCTACATTGCATGATGCAACTGTGCGGACCACTATTTTCGCCCATCACTTCACGCTCACGCACACCATCTGTCCCGCCGCATTGCGCGCGTAGATGCGGCCATTGGCTAGCACGGGAGCGGACCAGCAGCGACCGCTGAGAATCGGAGTGCGTGAAATCGGCTCAAACTTGCCCGCGTCGGCCTTGGCGATGATCAGCTCGCCTTTGGCGGTGAGAACGATCAGTTTTCCATCCGCCGCCATCAGGGAGCAGAAGCCCACGTCTGCCGCATTCCACTTCTCGGTGCCGGTGGCGAAGTCGATGCACTTCAGCGAGGCGCTTTTGCTCTCGTCGCCATCGCTGCCGTAAAGATGACCGTCGATCAGCACGCTGGAGTTGAACTGGTTCCGCATCACGCGGCTGCGCCAGACCTCCGTCGGCGTCGCGGAAGCGAGATCGAGCAAGGCACAGCCTTTGTTGTAGCCCGAGGAGATGAAGAGCTTCGTGCCGCTGAGGATGGGATCAGCCGCGTTCACGCCGTAGCTGGTGCTCCAGGTATGTTCCCATAAAACGGTGCCATTCGTCGGGTCCACGCCCTTGTAGGCACGACCGGAGCCGATCACGACCTGTGACTTGCCGTTCAAGCTGATCGGGTAGGGCGTGGAATAGCCCGCGTTATCCGTGTCGGAGGTCCAAACCGTCTTACCTGTGGCCTTGTCGAGCGCGGTGCCCGCTTTGCCGACATTCAGGATGAGCAGCTTGCCTGAAACGAGCGGCGAGCCGGAGAAACCCCAGTCCGGGATGTTCGCCTCGGTTTCCTGCTGGATGTTCTTCTGCCACACGATCTTGCCGGTGGCCGCGTCGAAGCAAAACACATCGCCCCAGCGGCTGAGATGATAGGCTTTACCGTCTTCAATCGTCGGCGTGGCCGAGGTGCCGCCCTCGTAATACTTGTCACCGAGATCAGCGGGATAATCGTGCTTCCAGATCAACTTGCCGCTGTCCGTGTCGAGGCAAAACACGGTGTCTTTCTCCTCTGAGTGCCCGGTGGTGTAAACGCGGCCATTTGCGACGGTGAAAGAAGAAAAACCAATGCCTGGGTTCGCATACCACAGCTTCTTCACCCCGGTGCCAGTCAGCTTTTCCAAAGAAAGGCCATCACGCGTCGGCCCCCTCCAGATCGGCCAGTCGGCGGCCTGAACGAAGGAAGTGAATGCGGCGAGGAGCAGGAATGAGATTTTCATCTGAGGGGGATCAATCAGTTTCATTAGAACGCCTGCAAGGGGCAACTGGAAGATCATTTTCTTCGCGTGAAGCGGCGAGTTATTCTCGCTTTGTGCATTACGCCCTCCGGCGGCGGCAGGCGAAGGTCAGGAGGCCGAGCATCAAGAACAGCGCACGACTTGGTTCTGGAATCACGACGAGGGTGAGGGAACCGCTGCCGCTGAAATCGTGGATCTCCCAGGCGAGGCTGTAGGAGCCGATGTCCGGCAGGTCGAGATTGCCTTCGTTGCCGATGTTGGCTCCGGTGCGGCCATTGGTGCCGGTGCTGAAGNNGCTGCTGAAGACGGTAGTCGTGCCGGTGTCGAGCACGGTGCTCCAATCCAGCAGAACAAATGTGTCGCCCAAGGTGGGAGTGTAGGTGTCGCCGTTGACGGTGATGTTGCTGCTGCCGTTGAGCGTGAGAGAGCCGTTGATGACGATCTTGTCGGCGGCGAGGTTCGTGGTGCCGCTCGAACCGGTGATCTGAAGCTCCGCCACGGTGGTGGATGAGGCGGGTGTGAAGACGAGGTCTCCAGTGGTGAGGGTGCCAACGTTTGCGCCGCCGTTGTCACCCGGGCGAAGGGTTCCAGTGGTGACGGTCACGGGGCCTTGCACCACGCCGGTGCCGGAAAGAACCGTGCCCACGCCATTGAGATTCACCGCGCCGGGTCCGGTCTGGCCGAGGCTGTTGATGCCGACCTGGAGATTGCCTGCGGTGATGTTGGTGGCGCCTGTTTGAATGCTGGTGCCGCTCAGGGCCAAAGTTCCAGCGCCAGTCTTGTTCAAAGTTCCCTCCCCGCTGATGGAACCGCTGACGGTGAGCGTCTGGCTGGCGGCGACATCGAGCGTGCCGCCGTTGTTGCCGAGCACGAGGTTGCGCTGGTTGCTGCCAGTGTTGTCCAAAGCGATCGTGCTGGTGACGGCAAGAGAGCCTCCATTGAAATACACCGCCGCACCGGTGGCGACCGAGCCAAGATTGGCGTTGCCGGAGATGGTGGTGACGCCGCCGTTCAGATAGGTCGCTCCGGTGTAGTCATTGGTGCCCGCGAGGATCAACTGGCCGCCGCCGCTCTTGGTGAAGCCGACCGCGCCGGTGAGGGTGGCGTCGATGGTGAGCGCGGCGCTGGTGTTGTTTTGGATGACGATGATATCCTGGGTATTCCCTGAGGTGAGCGTGCCGCCGGTGATGAGCGCGGCATTGGCCCCGACAGTGCCCGTGACCAAAATGCCGCCGCTGCCGATGATGTGGGTGCCATTGAGCGTGAGCGTCGGTGTGGTGATGGCGTCGTTGAAGCGGATGCTGCCAACTGCGACGCTGGTGTCGAGGGTCACGCTGGCGGTCATGTTCAAATTCGTCGCCGCAGTGGTGGCGGCGGTGTTGGAATAGGATCCTGCGGCGAGCGCCACGATTTTGCCGCTGCTGAAGGTGGCCCAGTCGATGCCGTTGGTGAAATTGGCCCCGCCGTTGGTGGTGAAGTAAGTGGCATAACCGCCGATGATGCCGGAGGCGGTGTTGGTGCCGGTGGCGGCGATGCCGGACGTGCCACTGCCGTTCGCGCTGAAGGCGACGGTGCCGCCAGTTTCACGAGTGACGGCGCCGAGGGTGAGCAGCATCGTGCCACCGCCCACGCGGATTTGATTCACCACGGAAGAACCCGCGCGGACGGTCACACCATTCAGGGTTTGGGAGTGCGGCCCGGAGGTGCTCTGCTGCTGCAAAAAGATGCCGCCGCCGAGGATGAGCGCGGAGCTGGAATCAATGATGTTGCTGGCCGGTGTCCCGGTGCCGAAGAGAAGCTTCAAGGTTCCACTGTTCACTGTCGTCGCGCCCGCGTAAGTTTGGGCGGTGCTAAAGGTCTGAATCCCCGCGCCCACCTTGGTGAGGCCGCCGGAGCCGCTGAGGACGCCGGAATACGTTTGTGTGGTGCCGTTGTTACCTATAGTGAGCGTCACCGCGTTGGACGCGTTGTCCTCCAGCACGAGATCGGCGCTGCCGCTCAGTCCGCCCAAGATGAAGGCATGTCCTGACACCGAGGAATCAAACACGATGCCGGTGCCGCCTGTGGTGAGCGTGCTGTTTTGCAAAGCCTGCCGGTTCGCGAGGATCAAACTGCCACCGCTGACGGTCGTGGCCCCAGTGTGGGTGTTTGCCCCTGCCAGAGTCAACGCCGAGCCAGTACCGCCATTGAGCGTGAGGGCCAGCGTGCCGGTGCCTCCATTGCGCAATGTGCCGGCATAGGTGCTCGTGCCGCTGGCGGGCAGCGCCACGGTCAGTGTGACCGCTGTGGCAGAGCCGTTTTCGACCGCAGGTGCTCCAGGAGTGAGCGTGTTGGTGCTCAGTCCGGTCACGGTGAAGCTGTTGCCATTCAGTTGAAATTTGGTGCCTGAAGTCGCGCCCGGGCCAAAGGAGATCGCTCCATTGTCCGTGCCATAAACCGCGTTGGCGGCGGGAGCGCCCAGTTGCAGGATGCCACCGGTATTGATCGTCAGCGTACCGCCAAAATTCACCGTGGCCGTGCCAGAGCTGCCACCATTCGTCTGCGGTGAAAGAGTGACGCGATTGCCTGCCGTCACCGTGATCGCATTCGCGAGCGTCATGACGCTGCCGCGCACCACGGCCACTTGCAGGGTGCCGCCGGAGGCTTGGATCGCGTTGGTGCCTGCTGCTGCTGCATCGCGAAGCTGCACAGTGCCACCGCTGATGAACAGGCCGTTGGTGATCGTGTTGGCCGCGACGAGAGTCAGCGCTCCGCTGCTCACGTTGAGATCCGTGAGGGTGATCGCGGTGGCAAGGGTTTGCACCGCTCCGGCCACGCTGAGGCCACCCGTTCCAGCAAAGGTGCCGCTGTAGGTTTGGGTGCCGCTCGATAGCGTCAGCGTCTGGCCTGCGGCGATGCTCACCACACTGAAAGCCGCCGTTCCCGCGCCCAATGCACCGATGGTCTCGCTCGTCTGCACATCAAACGTATTCGCCGTGCTGCCTGTGCTCAGGTTGACCAGCCCGGTGTCGGCGATGGCCTTGCCGCCTGTAATGCGCAGAACCGTTGCGCTCACGGTTGTCGTCCCTGTGTAGGTGTTCTCACCGGAAAATACCATCGTGCCGGATCCTCCAGCGGTCACGCCCCCGGCCCCGGAGATGTTGCCGGCGATGGTGAAAGTGTTGCCCGCTGTGGAGGCGGTCAGGGTGGCAGTTTTGCTGCTGGCGACTGTGATATTCCCAAGCCAGTTCGCCGAAGTGACACCCAGCGTGTACAAACTCAACGAGTTGACGAAATTGAGCGTGGTGCCCGCCGCGTAATCGTAGCCATTTTTGCTGGTGCGAATATCGAGTCCGCCGCTGAGGAGATTGATGACGGACAGCCCGTTCAACGCTCCGCCATCCACCAGAAGCGTATTGTTGCTGGTGTTGACATTGAGCGTGCCACCGCCCGCAAACGAAGGGTTGTCCAGCCAGATGCGGCTGCCGGTCAAGGCCACTGTGCCGGATGTCACTAGTGTAGTCCGCCATAAGATTTGCAACATAAGATAAGGTGGCGTATAGGGCGGCACGATGAGAACAGCCACCGCCATTGAACTTGGGGAACAACAACGCAAAAAGCTTGTCAGCCTGAGTCGAGGGCAGAAGGTTGCAGCGCGCCTGACACAGCGTGCCCGCATCGTTCTACTTGCTGCCGATGGATTGCAAAACCTCCAGATTGCCGCGCGGCTGGGCATGAGTCGTTTCAAAGTGTCCCGCTGGCGCGAACGCTATGCCACGCTTGGTTTGCCGGGGATTGAAAAGGATGCCCCAAGGCCAGGGCGCAAGCCCAAGGTCTCCGCGGACCAACGTCGCCAGATCGTGCGAATGACACTTGAAGAAAAGCCCGCCAACGCCACCCATTGGAGCCGTGATACAATGGCTGAGGCTGCGAGAGTGAGCGCCTCCACCATTGGTCGCATCTGGCGCGAGCACGGCCTCAAACCGCACCGGATCAAAACTTTCAAGCTATCCAACGACAAGCGCTTCGTTGAAAAACTCGAAGACATCGTGGGCTTGTATCTCAATCCTCCTGAGCACGCCATCGTGCTCTCGTGCGATGAGAAAAGCCAGATTCAAGCCCTGGATCGGACGCAACCCGGACTGCCTTTGAAGAAGGGCCGCGGCGCGACCATGACCCATGATTACAAGCGCAATGGCACGACTTCATTGTTCGCCGCGCTCAACATCGCAGACGGCAACGTGATCGGCGACTGCATGAAGAAGCATCGTCATCAAGAGTGGATTGGTTTTCTCAACCTCATCCGTAAGACCGTCCCCGCAGACAAGGAGGTTCACATCATTTGCGACAACTATGCCACGCACAAGCATGCCAGGGTCAAGGCATGGCAGCAGCGTAACCCGCGGTTTCACTTCCATTTCACGCCGACAAGTGCGTCATGGCTCAACATGGTCGAGCGGTTCTTTCGTGATCTGAGCGAGCAGCGGATCAAGCGCGGGGTCTTCCACTCGGTTGCGGAACTCGAAGCGGCCATCGCTGACTATCTAAAACTCCACAATGAAAAGCCAAAGCCCTTCATCTGGACCGCCAAGGCCTCGGACATCCTTGAAAAAGTCACCCGAGGCAGAAAGTCCCTCGATAAGTTGCAGTCTGTTTGACGGGCTACACTAGTGGCTCATAACAGCCGAGTTGATGGATCACATCATCAGTGAAAAGCATGGCGGTAGGACGACCGCTGGCAATCTTGCTTTCTGCTGCGCCTTCTGCAACCGGCACAAAGGCGCTGACATCGCGACACTGGACTCCCGCAAACGGGTGGTGCCGCTGTTTCACCCGAGGCGGGACAAATGGCACGAGCATTTTCAGATTCGTGGCCTGCAAATCGTTGGATTAACGGTGATGGGCAGGGCCACCGCGAAGCTGCTGAAGTTCAACGACCCGGCCCGGCTGGAGGAGCGGGCTGCCATGGCTTCACCGAAGGCGTGAAACATTGCAAATGCCTGCCCGCCGCGCAGGATGAGGCATGCGCTCCGCATTTTTGCTCCTCATGACCGCCTCCACGCTTGCCGCCGATGTTTTGACGTATCCCCAAACCCGCAAGGAGAACGTGGTGGACACGCTGCATGGCGTGAGGATTGCTGATCCGTATCGCTGGCTGGAGGATGACAATTCGGAGGAGACGAAGGCCTGGGTGAAGGCGCAGAATGAGGTGACGTTTGGGTATCTGGAAAAACTGCCGAGGCGTGAGGAGATTCAGAAGCGGCTGAAGGAGTTGTGGAACTACGAGCGCGTGGGCATGCCGTTCGAGCGTGGCGGGCGGTGGTTTTATTCGCACAACTCCGGGCTGCAAAACCAGTCGGTGTTGGTGACGGCGAAGTCGCTGGAAGACAAGCAGTCCAAGGTGCTGCTCGACCCGAACAAGATGTCGGCGGATGGAACGACCTCGCTGACGGATTATGAACCCAGCGAGGATGGCAAACTCATCGCGTATGGGGTTTCCGAGGCCGGGAGCGACTGGACGACGATCCGCGTGCGTGACATCGCCACAGGGCTTGATCTGGACGATGTGGTGAAGTGGGTGAAATTCAGCGGAGTGTCGTGGCTGAAGGATGGCAGCGGCTTTTTCTACTCGCGCTACGACGAACCAATGCCCGGCGCGGCTTTGACGGCGAAGAATGAGTTTCACAAGCTGTGCTTCCACAAGCTCGGCACGCCGCAGGGCGAGGACAAGGTCGTCTATGAGCGCAAGGACGAGCCGAAATGGGGCTTTGGCGGCAGCGTTACGGAAGATGGCGACTATCTCATCATCCAGGTGTGGCTGGGCACGGAGCCAAAGAACCGGGTGTTTTACAAAGGCATCGCCCCGGATGCGCCAGTGGTGGAACTGCTGCACGACAACGACGCGCGCTACGAGTTCATCGACAACGTCGGGCCGGTCTTTTATTTCCGCACGGATCTGGGCGCGTCGTGTTTCCGGGTCATCGCCATTGATGTGCGCCAACCTGAGCGCAAGAACTGGCGCATCGTGGTGCCGGAGATGCCGAATGTGCTGCTGGAGGATGTTTCCTCCGTCGGCGGCCAGCTCATCTGCGTTTATCTGCGGGATGCCAGCACGGCGGTGAACTGCTTCGACATGGATGGAAAATTCATCCGTGGAGTGCAACTGCCCGGCATCGGCACCGCCGTTGGTTTTCGCGGCAGGCGGGAGGACAAGCACGCTTTCTTCACCTTCAGCAGCTTCATCCATCCAGCGACGATCTATCAATACACGATTCAAAACGGTGAGTGGGCGGTCTGGCACAAGCCCAGGCTTGGCTTTGACGACACGTTGTATGAAACAAAACAAGTGTTCTTCACGAGCAAGGACGGCACGAAAGTGCCGATGTTCATCGTGCATAAAAAAGGCATCCAGCTCGACGGGTCGAATCCGACACTGCTGTACGGCTACGGCGGCTTTAGCATCAACCTCACTCCTGGGTTTTCCGTCTCACGCGCCGTCTGGCTTGAAATGGGCGGCGTCTTCGCGATGCCGAACCTGCGCGGTGGCGGCGAGTATGGCCGCGAATGGCATCTCGCGGGCGTGAAGCTCGGCAAACAGAATGTGTTTGATGATTTCATCGCCGCAGCGGAGTGGCTGATCGCGAACAAGTACACCACGAGCGCCAAACTGGCGATTCAGGGCGGCAGCAACGGCGGTTTGCTCGTCGGTGCATGCATGACACAGCGTCCTGACCTCTACGCCGCCGCGTTGCCTGCCGTGGGCGTGCTGGACATGCTGCGCTTCGAGAAGTTCACCATCGGCTGGGGCTGGAAGAGTGATTACGGCACCGTGGAGAACGGCCTGGAGTTCAAGGTGCTGCTCGGCTATTCGCCGTATCACAATCTGAAGCCCGGCACGCGCTATCCGGCCACGCTGGTGACGACCAGCGACCACGACGACCGCGTCGTGCCCGCGCACAGCTTCAAATTTGCGGCCCGCTTGCAGGAAAATCAGGCCAAGGGCAGTCCGCCGACCTTGATCCGCATCGAAACGAGCGCCGGACATGGCGCGGGCACGGCTTTGAACAAGACCATCGAGAAGGTCGCGGACGAGTGGGCGTTTTTGGTAAAGGTGTTGGGGATGAAGAAGGATTGAGAGTGGAGTGCGGACGCCCTCGTCCGCTGAGCGTTGAAAGACAAAGAGACTTTGGATTGCGGATGAGGGCATCCGCGCTCCGGTCATGCTCGTGCGCCAAGAAATACGCGAAGGGCGCAGCGGGAGACGGTCAGCGGCGCACTTTGCCAAGTCGCTGCTGCCTGACGCGCCACACGTCGCGCGCCATGCGCCAGGAGTCGCGCAGCAGATGCACATGACCGCCGGGGGTCTCGTGCCAGGCGATGGGGATTTCCTGGACGGGGCAGCCGCTGTCATGCAGGGCGGCAAGGAGCTCGACATCGAAGGCGAAGCCGTGGATGCGCAGGGCGGGGGCGACGCGCTGGTAGGCGGCACGCGGCACGAGCTTGAGCCCGCACTGGCTGTCGTGGATGCGGATGCCCAGCAAAGTGGAGACGAGCAGACCGAAGACGCGGCCGATGAGGCGGCGTTTCCAGGTGCGGCGCACCTGGTCGCCGAACTGATGCAGGCGTGAGGCAAACAGGGCGGGCTGCGGCGTGGGCTGCTCACGCGCGAGGCGGACGAGCCGGGCCACCTCGGTGGCGGAGCAGGAGCCGTCCGCATCCACAAAGACGAGCCATTCGGCGGTGGATTCAAGGTCCCAGCCGGCATACACCGCGCCGCCTTTGCCGAGATTGTCCGGCAGAAAGAGCGGATCGAGCAAATGGGGGTGCCGCTGGCACAGCGGGGCGAGGATGCCACGCATGCGGCGCACCTCGTCGGCGTGGGAGCCGTCTTCGACGACGCGGATCGTTACGCCGCCGAGTTCCTGGGTCACGGCGCAGAGTTCCGCCAGGAAGGGGCCGATGCGTCCGCTCTCGTGGTAGCACGGGATGACGAGATGGACGGCGGCTGGCATGTGAAAGGATAGAAAGATGGAAAACGGAAAATGAAAATTGGAAACTGGCCGGGTTGTGTCTTTGTCATGACGCGTCTTGTCATGCGTTTCCCGCATTTTTTATTCATCCTGCTGCTCTCATTCACTGTGGCGGCATGCACCTCAACCCAACGTCTGCTCAAAGCGCGGCCCGCGGGACTGTCGCCTTTTTTTGAGCAGCCGTGGCTGGCGCAGCACACGCGGGGGCATCTGCCGTTTCAGGTGGTGTGGACCACGCCGGACAAGCGCGTGCTGGCCGAGGGCATGGCGAAAAGAAAGCTCCACGTCGCGCCGGTGACGCTGGCCTATTTGCGGCCGGTGAAGAAGGCGCTGGCCACGCAGGAGATTGCGTGGGGTGTGCGGCGGCAGGAGCAGGCGGTAGCCGCTCGATTGCGGGAGGAGTTCATCGCCGCGTTCCGTCGCTCGCCGAGGCCGTTGTATCAGATCGCGGACAAGCCAGGAGCGGACACGCTGACGCTGCGGCTGGCGGTCATCGAGCTGAGTCCCACCAGCCCGAAGGGCAACGCGGTGATGACGCTGCTGAAGTTCGCCGTGACACCGGTGGCGGTGCTGGGGCGCTGGTTCACGAAGGGAAACATGGCGGTCGAGGGCAAGGTGGTGGACTCCAGCACCGGCCGTGTGTTCTTCCAGTTCGCTGACAACGAGTCTGACAAGCTGACCTTCCTCAACACCCGCGACTACCAGCCCTACGGCCACGCGGTGAACTCCATGCGCGACTGGGCCGTGCAGTTCGAGCAGATGACGCGCACGCCGAGCGGTTTGAAGGTGGCGGACTCGAGTTCCATCACGCTGCGGCCGAACTGAGGGCTGGAGTGCGCGGTGTTTGGAGTGGTGGAGTTCTGCATTCCAGCACTCCACTTCTCCGCAGTCAAGATTCGCCAATCATGGGGACGCTGGGCATATTCAAAGAAAGCGATGCCACCAGCAGTCCGACGGCTTTGACCACAGGCCAGCTCATGCGCGCATCAGAGCGTGCCTCGCGCGTGCTGCCATGCCTGACTTCGGGCTTGTTTCGCAGGTGTGTGCGGCTAGCATCCGTTTCTATTTTCATCCCGTATCCCCCAGAGTGAAAGCCGGCATCGCCCTCGCATGTGTGTTCGTTTTTGCGGGGCCTGTTTTTCCGGCCCTGGCGCAGGAGATGCGTGCCGATGATCCGGGGGCCAGCCCGGACATCTCCCTGCTGCGTCTGGGTTACGAGCGCAGCCTGATCGAGGCCAGCCTGGCGCCGCTCAAACAACAGATCACCACCCTGGCCACGCTGGAAAAACAGTTTGCCGACTCGCGTGAATACGACGCCGCCATCACCGCCCGCGACGAGCGCAAGCGTCTCCAGGGGGAACTGGCCCGGCTCGACAAAGACCTGCTGCTTCTGCAAACCCGCGAGCAGGCCCTCAAAACCGCCCGGCTGCCAGACCGCATCAAGCTCCCGCTCGAAGCCGCCGCCTTGAGCGATCTGCGCCTGGATGGCGGGGCGATCACCGGCTGGTCGAAAATCGGCGCCGCCGCCACCTGGAAGCTGCCGTCTCTGCCCGCCGGGGGCTATGAGGTGATGCTGCGCTACCGCTGTGGCGCGGCGGAAGGCGGCGCGTTGCTCGTCAAAGAAGCGCGTTTCACCCTTGTCACCACCATCGAGACCACGCTGAAAGGCCCGGAGGAGCGGAGCGCGGGCACGCTTAAAATCAGCGACGGCTCAGGCACGTTCACGCTTGCTGTGCAGTCCCTCGTCACCAACAACCTGATGCAACTGCTGGCGGTGGAGCTCGTGCCAGCTTCCAGATGATGAACCACCGCCTGCCATTCTGGACAGTCATCCTGCCTGCCTGCGCCTGCCTGGGCCTGCATGCGCAAACTCCGCCCGCGCCGGAGCCGGCCGCGCTCACCACCACCCGCGCCGCCTTCCTGCGCCAGATCATGGCTGAGTCACAGCTCCTGACCGAGCAGTACGAGCGCGCGCTCGCCAAATCCGAGACGGAAGTGGCCGCCGCCGGTGATTACGAGGAGGCGCGCACCATCCGTCTGCGCCGTGAGCAATTGAAGGCGCTTTACACCGGCACCGCCTCCAGCCTGGCCACGCCAATGCCGCTGGCCCAGGCGCGGCTGACGGGCTCGGCGCAGGCCTCGGGTGAAATGCTCGTTGGCTGGCGCTCCAACGGCAGCGGCGCCGAGTGGCTGAACTTCCGCCTCCTTCCCGGCCGCTATCATCTCGAGTTTGAAGCCAACATGAGTGATGCGCCGGTGGCGGGCAGCATCTACGCCTCCTCCAAATTTCAGCCGCAGCAGGCCGCCGTGTTTGAGTTCAACGAGGTCACACTGCTCGGCGCATCCGCGGAGAACCGCCGCGCTTTTGAGATCGCGCGCAGCGCGGATGAGACGACCTTCACCACCGTGCGCGTCGGGCCGCTGACGCTTGCCCGCAGCCCGGTCACGCTGCGTTTCACCAGCACCGCCGGCTATCCCGCGAACATCATCCGCCTGCGCAACTTCCGGCTCGCTCCCATCATGGAGGAGGCTGCCGCGCCGGTGCCCGCAACGACGGCGTCCGCCGATGTGAGCGCCACTTTGCAGCAGGCCACGACGCAGTTGCGCGGCGCTCTCGAGTCCGCCCGCCAAAGCGCCGCGGACGCCTACCTGGCCGATTTACAGCATCTCGCCGCCAGCAAGCCCGCGCTGAAGCCGCAGATCGAGGCCGAGACGCGCCGCATCCGCCGTCTCGTTGACCAGAAAACCGGCCCCACCGGCATCCGGGCCATCACCACCGCCGCCAGCGGCCTCAACGGCTTCGAGGACATCATCGACGCGCGTCTGGCGGATGCCGAGCCTGTCTCAGGCGACCGTTTCACGATCGTTCACGAGGGACGCGAGCAGCTCATACGGCTGTTGTGGGTCAAATGCGCGCCGACGGCTGAAACCGACCCTGGGGTGAAAAATCTCGCCCGTCATTTCAAGATTGCCGACGAGGACGTCGTCGCCATCGGCCGTGCCGCGCGTGAGTTCACCGCCGGTTATTTGCGTGACAAGCCGCTGCGCCTGCTCGTCAGGCCGGATCGCGACAAGGACGGCACCCTGGCCGCGCTGCTGTTCCTGCCGGATGTGGGGTTGTATCAAAACGTGCTCGTCGGGCATGGCCTCGCCGCCGTCGTCGTTCCGCCGCCGGGTGACTCCAAGCGCAACGCCACCGAGAGGGCGCTCCTGGCCACGCTCGAAGCGCGTGAAAATGACGCGAAACAGCGCAAGCCGCCCTCCGGCGCCTGGGCGTTGCAGGCCGAAAGCACTGGAGGACCAAAACCATGAGGAAACACGCCTGGAGCCTGCTCATTCTGCTGCTGTTGTCCGCCGCCGCGTCCGCGCAGCAGCCTGCGGCCCCTGCCCAGGTTTCGCGCCTGCAGCAGATGGAAGTCATCTACCAGAAGGAGTTGAGCGCGCGTCATATCCCGCTGCTGGGCAAATATCTCACCGAATTGCAGCGCCAGGCCGCCACCGCCGCAGACCGTACTGCCTACGATGCCGAGATCGCCCGCATTCAGCAGATCATCAGCTCCGGCGGTGTTCTGGATCTCATCGCCGTGCAAAAGACCCAGCTCGGGGAGATGCCGACGCCCGCGCCCATGCCGCCACCCGTGCCGCTGGAACGCAAAGAAGCGCTCATCGCGCTCTCACCGGCGCTCGCCCAGAGTCTCACGCCCCCGGCGGCGCCGGATGCGGCCACCGCCACGCTGGGCGAGGCCGAATGGCGCATCGAGGCCATCAGCGCGGGCAGCTATGATGTGCTGCTGCACTACGCCTGCCCGGAGCTGGCCGCTCCCATCTCCGTCAGCATTGAGTTCGCCGGTCAGAAGGTCGAAAAAGCCCTCGAAATCGAACGTGCCACCAAAGATGCCCGGACCTTCCGCATCTTCCGTCTTGGCAGCCTGACCTTGACCGGGGATCATCGCGGCGAAACACTGCGCCTCACCGCCGGTGACAAAAACGCCCCCAAGCTCATCCTCAAAAGCCTTCTCATCACCAAACCCCGCCCGCCCGCAAACTGACCCCGCATGCGTCACCTCACATTCATCCTCCTCGTTGTCCTCGCCTTGGGCGCGCTGCCCGGCTGCAAACGCATCGAGGACAAGCTGCGCCGGCTGGCCGAGCAGAGCGGCGTCACGCCGGAGCCGCCGGCACCTCCCCAGCAGCCCGTGCCAGCCGAGCCGGTGCTGACGCCCGAGGAGCAGGCCATCGAAAAGAAACTGCAGGAGTCCGCCATGCTCGCCACCGCCGCGCCGGACCCGGACATCCCCAAGGCGCCCGAGTTTGAGCTGAACAAGTCCTCCGTCGTCTCCATCCTCGGCTATCACGATTTTCGCGAGCGCGGCGGCAGCCCCATGCTCATGGCCGCACCCAAGTTCCGCGAGCAGATGCAGGCCATCAAGGACTCCAAGATCCCCGTCATCCCGCTCAGCGATGTCATGGCCTGGAAGAAGGGCGAGAAGAACATCCCGGAGGAGGCCATCGTCATCACCATGGACGACGGCTGGGAAGGCGTTCACACCTATGCCTACCCGGTGCTGCGTGACTTCGGCTTTCCCTTCACCATCTACCTCTACAAAAAGTATGTGAACATCGGCGGGCGCTCGATGAGCTGGGACCAGATCAAGGAAATGATGCAGCACGGCTGTGAGATCGGCAGCCACAGCGTCTCGCATGAAAGCCTCAAAAAGCGCCCCAAGGGCACGAAGACCGATGCCGACTTCCAGCAATGGATCTTGAGCGAGCTGAAGGACTCGCGTGAGTTTCTGGAGCAGAATTTGAAAATCAAATGCACCTCCTTCGCCTATCCCTTCGGCATTTTCGACGAGGCCGTCATGGAGACCGGCTTGCAGATCGGCTACGAGTCCCTCGTCACTGTCAACGGCCAGAAAGTCACCTGGGACACACCCAACGGCAAACTCGGCCGCTACATCATCCATGGCGACAGCGACACGAACTTCAAGCTTGCCACCAGCTTCCGCGGCCGGGGCGATGTCGGTTCCAACAAGTTCCTCGTCGCCGACGCCAAGAACGACAAAGGCGAGCAGCTTATCGACCTCAACCCCACCGGGAGCTCGCT
>DNXB01000259.1 GCA_003506995.1 Verrucomicrobiales bacterium | reverse complement strand
AGGAATTCTTCATGCCGCGCTTCCTGGAGCGAGACGAGGCCATGCGCCGCAAGCCGCGCGCGCCGTACGCCTGGGACGGAGTGGCTGACGTGCGTCCGTTCGGCGCGATGGAGAAGACCATTGTTGAAGGCGTTTATTAGCCCTGCCGGGCAATGACAAATGTGTCAATCCGAATGACGAACCTGTCCGGGTTCGTCATTCGTCATTCTGATTTCGTCATTGCCGCTGAAAGCGGCCCAAAACTCCCGTTTGCATTCCCCCTTTCTCACGCTTTAAGACTGGCTCCCGCCACGCTTGAAGACCCACCCGCAAGAGAAGGAATGAAGATCGCCCTGGATGTCATGGGCGGCGATTTTGCGCCGCAAAATCCCATCGGCGGCGTCAGGCTCGCCCTGGAGTCCCTGCCGCAGCTCACCAAGCTCTTTCTGGTGGGCAAGCCGGACGTGATTGAGCAGGAATTGAAGCGGCAAGGCGTCTCCAGCCCGATTTTGGAGATCGTGCCGGCCAGCCAGGTCGTCGATATGTCCGACAGCGGCCTCGACGCCGTGCGCAAGAAGAAGGACAGCTCCATCAGCCGTGCGGTCGAGCTTGTGAAGGATGGCAAGGCGGACGCCGTTGTCAGCGCCGGTCACACCGGAGCGGCGGTGACCGCGTCTTTGATCAAGCTGCGCACGCTGACGCACATCGAGCGTCCAGCCATCGCCTCGGTCATGCCTTCGGCAACGAAGTACTGGGTGCTGATCGACGCCGGGGCCAATCCTGACAGCGAGCCGTCGCATCTGGTGCAAAACGCCATCATGGGCAGCGCCTACGCCCGCCATGTGCTGGGGCGCGACAATCCCAGCGTCGGCCTCATGTCCAACGGCAGCGAGGAGGAGAAGGGGAACGCGCTGTGCAAGGAAACCGGCAAGCTGCTGCGTCAGACGGCGGGCCTGAACTTCATCGGCAACATCGAAGGCCATGATCTTTGGGAGACGCCTCCAGATGTCGTCGTGTGCGACGGCTTCACCGGAAACATTCTGCTCAAAAGCGCCGAGGCGCTCGCCCATGCGATCTTCAGCATGGTGAAGGCGGAGATCAAAAGCGGCCTCGTCACGTCGCTCGGAGGCATGCTCGCCAGGCCGGCCTTCAAGCGCGTCCACACCCGCACCAATGCCGACGAGTTCGGCGGCATGCCGCTGCTGGGGCTCAACGGCATCACCATCATCTCCCATGGCGGCGCATCTCCGCTTGCCATGAAGAACGCCATCCGGCAGGCTTGCGAAAACATCAAACACCAGGTGAACCCGCACATCGAAGCCGCCGCCACCGCCCATTCCATCGCTCTCCATGTCCGCTCCTAGCAATCAGCCTTTTTGCGCCTCCAGCATCATCGGTACCGGCAGTTACATGCCGGAGAAAATCCTGACCAACGACGACCTGTCGAAGATCGTCGATACCAATGACGAATGGATCACCTCCCGCACCGGCATCAAGGAGCGCCGCATCGCCGCCGCCGACCAGGCCACCAGCGACCTGGCCTCCGAGGCCGCCCGCCGCGCCATGGCTGAGGCAGGCGTCACCGCCGAGGAGATCCAGCTCATCATCGTGGCCACCGTCACGCCGGACATGTTCTTCCCGTCCACCGCCTGCTTCGTGCAGAAGAAGATCGGCGCCACGAACGCGGTCTGCTTCGACATCTCCGCCGCCTGCTCCGGCTTTTTGTACGCGCTGCAAGTCGCGCGTCATTTCATCAACACCGGCAACCGCACCACCGCGCTCGTCATCGGCGCGGAAAAGCTCAGCAGCCTCATCAACTGGCAGGACCGCAACACCTGCGTGCTCTTTGGCGACGGTGCCGGAGCCGTGGTCATCCGACGTGTCGAAGAATCCGATGCCCAAGGCCGCGTGCTTTCCACCGTCATGGGAAGCGATGGCACCCTCGCCGACCTGCTCAAAGTCCCTGGCGGCGCTTCTGCCTGCCCGATCACGAAGGATAACGTCGTCTCGCGGCCAAACACGATCCACATGGAAGGCCGCGAGACTTTCAAACATGCCGTCACACGCATGCTGGAGGCCGCGCAACAAGCCCTGGAGATGGCCGGGCTGAAGGCTGAGGATGTATCCCTCGTCATCCCGCATCAGGCGAACGCCCGCATCATCAGCGCCATCGCCGACCGTCTCAATCTGCCGCTGGAGCGCGTGTTCATGAACCTGGACAAATATGGCAACACCAGCGCCGCCACCATTCCCGTGGCCCTCGACGAGGCCAACAAAGCGGGCCGCCTCAAGCGTGGCGATGTGATCTTGCTCGTCGCCTTCGGCGGCGGCTTCACCTGGGCCAGTTCCGTTGTGCGGTGGTAGGATCGAAGCATTGGCCGCAAAAAGACCGGATTCTGATTTTTCGTTTCATCCGAGTAGCCGGTGCGGTCTCTGCCGGGTCAAGGGTGTGCGGCACAGGCCCCCTCACCTAACCTTTCGCTTCGCGGCGCTGCGCTAGCCCCGCATCTTCGATTCAGATCTTGGGGGCATTCACAGCGGGGAGAGGGACTGAAAGAGAGGGCTGCCTCATCAATCGCAGGTCGAAAGGTGTGCCTGCCAGTCCCTCTCCCCGCGCTGTGCATGCGCTTGGTCTGCCATCGGTTGCGGGGAGAGGTTAGGTGAGGGGAACCTCGCGGTGCGCCGCGAATGTACCAACTTCCCGGATGAACCGTTTTTTGCGGCCATCCTACCGGCCTTTCCTCTTTGCATCGCAGCGCATCCCGCCATACTCGCCGCCCTTCGTTCCCCCCAATCATGGCATCGGCACCCAAGCGCATCGTTCTCAAATTCGGCTCAGGCATCCTCACGCGCAAAGACGCGCCGGAGCCAGATCCCGTGCAGTTGCGCAAGCTTGTCGAGGCCGTCGCCCTGCTCAAACGGGCCGGGCACTCAGTTGTCGTCGTCAGCAGCGGCGCCGTGGCCTCCGGTTTGAAGCCGCTGGAGCTCAAACAGCGTCCCTCCGACGTGACCACGCTTCAGGCGCTCGCGGCCGTGGGCCAGACGCATCTCATGCATGCTTATGAATCGCTGCTGCGCGAACATGGCCTGCATGTGGCCCAGCTTCTTGTCACGCATGAGGATTTTGAAAATGAGGAACGCGCCCCGCGCATGCGGGCGGTGCTCGACCGCCTGATCGAGTTCACCCAGGTCGTTCCCGTCATCAACGAGAACGACTCCGTCGCCATTGAGGAACTGCGCTACGGCGACAACGACAAGCTTTCCTCCCGCGTGGCCCGCTTCTGGGGAGCGGACATCCTGATCCTCCTCACCAGCGCCCCCGGATTGCTGCGCGATATGAAGAAGCCGGAAGACGGCCCGATTCCCATCGTCGAAAACGTCGATGACGTGATCCATCACGCCGAGGAGGAGAAATCCACTCTCGGCACCGGCGGCATGATCTCCAAACTGCGCGCCGTGCAGGACGCCGTGCATGGCGGTGTCGAGTGCATCATCGCCTCCGGCCGCAACGCCGAGCAGATTCCGGCCCTGATCGAAGGCGGCGGCGTCTGCACGCGGTTTCCCGCAGGCAAAGGTTCCAAGTTTCAAGTTTAAGGTTTCAAGCTGGCTCATTCGGAATACCTCGCGCGTCATGAAATCAAATCTGAAACTTTAAACCTGTAACTTTAAACTTCGACATGTCCGACATCGCAACGCTGCTCATTCACTGTCCGGACCGTCCCGGACTCGTGCATGACGTCACCGGCTTCATTTTCTCGCATCAGGGAAACATCATCGACCTCCAGCAGCACATCGACCCGGAGCAGAACGCCTTCTTCATGCGCCTGGAGTGGAGCCTGGATAAGTTCACGCTCGAAAAAGAGGAGATCGAGGCCCGTCTGCAACCCATCGCCCGCCGCCACGAGATGCAGATGCGCCTCAGCTTTGCCAGCCAGCGCAAGCGCGTCGCGCTGTTCGTCACGAAGGAAAATCACTGCCTTTACGACCTGCTCGCCCGTCATGAGTCCGGCGATCTTCCCGTGGACATTCCGGTCATCATCGCCAATCACGAGACGCTGCGGCCTGCGGCGGACCGCTTCGGCATTCCGTTTCATCATTTCCCGATCACGAAAGACAACAAGGCCGCCCAGGAGCAGGCGATGATCGCGCTGCTGAAGCAGGAGCGCGTCGATACCGTCGTGCTGGCGAAGTACATGCAAATCATCGGCCCCGCGATGATCGCCGAGTTTCCCAACGGCATCCTGAACATCCACCACAGCTTCCTGCCCGCGTTTGTGGGGGCCAAGCCGTATCATCAGGCATTCCAGCGCGGTGTGAAGATCATCGGTGCCACCAGCCACTACGTCACCGCCGATCTCGATGAAGGCCCCATCATTCATCAGGACGTGATGCGCGTCAGCCACGAGGACAGCGTGAACGACCTCGTTCGCCTCGGTCGCGATCTGGAGAAAACCGTCCTCGCCAAGGCGTTGTGGTGGCATGCCCGCGACCGTGTTCTTGTGTTCAAGAACAAGACCGTGGTGTTTGATTGACCGCTTTGTCTCGAACAACCTTGCTGGTCAGTTTCAAGCCGCGCGCGGCGTTTTGACTGTCTGCGTCACGCCAGAAACCATTAGCAGAGGAATGGTATGCGAAACAGTCACTTCTTCGTCTTCTGGAGACGGGATGGCTACCATCGTGACGGTCGAGCGCGGTGGCAGCCAGATAAAGTCACGATGAGGGACTTCAAAACTGCGGCCATCGGCCACATGAAGCGTGAGAGGCAGACCGTCGTCGATCCGGGCTTTGAGTTCAGCATGTGTCATGGAAAAACATGCACGGACGAAGGTTGGTAGTCAAGCCGCCCGCTATTTGCCAGAGTGAGGCAAAACAGGACGATTCGCTTGCCACCTCCGGCCATATTCGACTACTGGAGGGCTGCCGTCCGCTCCACCACCATGACCACCACCACCGCCATTCTTGCCAGCATCGCCTGCGGCTATCTTTGCGGCTCCGTGCCGTTTGGCTACCTCGCCGGAAAATTGAAGGGACTCGACATCCGCCAGCATGGCAGCGGCAACATCGGGGCCACGAACGCGATCCGCGTGCTGGGGAAGGGGATCGGCATTCCGGTCTTCATCCTCGACATGCTCAAAGGCTGGCTGCCCGTGTGGCTGGCGGCGGGTTGGATCGCTCAAACCGGCGCTGAGATCGAAGTCGTCTCCATCGGCAAGGTGCTGGCGGGTTTCGCTGCGGTGATCGGCCACATGTTCACCTTCTGGCTCGGTTTCAAAGGGGGCAAAGGCATCGCCACGACCGGCGGTGTCTTGCTGGGCATCTCGCTGGCCGGCATGATCGGCGGGTGGATCGCCTTTCTCGTGTTTCTATTCGCGTTTCGTTATGTCTCGCTCGCTTCGCTGGCGGCGGCGGTCGGCGTGCCCACGGCGATGGCGATTCAAATGGGTCGTGAGGGCCGCTGGGACTATGTGCTGCTCGGCTTTGGCCTCGTGGTCATGGTGCTGGCCTTCATTCGCCATCGCGCCAATATCCAGCGCCTGATCGCAGGCACGGAGAGCAGGGCCTTCACAAAAAAGACGCCGAAATCATGATTCAATCCGCCACAGTCATCGGCGCCGGCAGTTGGGGCACGGCGCTCGCCTCAGTTCTATCCTTGCGTGGCCTCAAAGTGCAATTCTGGGGCCGTGATGCCGAGCTGATGGCCCAGATTCGAGAAACACGGCGCAACGAGCGCTACCTGCCGGAGCTGGTGCTCGCGGACAACGTCACCGTCACCTCCGATCTCGCCGCGTTGCAGCCTGCGGACATGCTGGTGTTCGTCGTGCCCTCCAAAGCCGTTCGCGGCACGGCGGAACTCGTCGCCCAAAGCGGCGCGGCATCCCAGGCGCGTGTGCTCGTCTCCTGCGCGAAGGGCATCGAACTCGAAACGGGCCGCCGCATGACGGAGATCATCGGCGAGTCGATTCCTGGCGTGCCGCTGGCCGTGTTGACCGGCCCGAATCATGCCGAGGAAGTGTCTCGTCAACTTGCCACCGCCGCCGTGGTGGCCTGTCAAAACGACGAGGTCGCCAAATGGGTGCAGTCCTGCTTCACCCTGCCGTTTTTCCGCACCTACACCACCGATGACATCGCTGGTGCCGAATGGGCGGGCGCGATGAAAAATCCCTATGCCATCGCGGCCGGCATCGCCCTCGGTTTGAAGCTCGGCGACAACGCCATCGCCGCGCTCGTCACTCGTGCCCTGGCTGAAATGGTGCGCCTCGGCGTCGCTGAAGGCGGCCGGGTCGAGACCTTTTACGGACTCAGCGGTGTCGGTGATCTGATGGCGACATGCTACTCCGAGCACAGCCGCAATCACCGCGTCGGTCTCATGCTCGGGCAGGGCAAACCGCTCGCTGAAATCATCGCCAGCACCCGCATGGTGGCTGAAGGCGTGCCCAACACCGCCAGCCTCCATCGTGCTGCCAAAGCGCGTGGCGTGCGAATGCCGCTGCTCGATGAGATTTACGCCTTGGTTCACGAGGGCAAGTCGCCCAAGGAAGGCATGCGCGCCCTCCTTTCGCGTGATCCACGGCCTGAGGCGGATTGATCACCTCGCGGCCACTCCGGCGGTGATCTCCTTCGCGTTCGTCTTGAGGATCTCGATGCCATTCAGAACGGGTTCGCCCGTTGAAGGAATCAACTCCACGACGAGGTTCTCCGTCGCGGGAATGTTCGCGAACTCTTCGACGGTGGCTCCTTTGCGCGTGGCAGGATCAAAAGCCTTCAGGACGACCTTGTCGCCGAGTTTCACATCGAAGACGCGCTGGCCGGGCTTGTCGCCTTCGAGCGCGGCGAACATGAGTTTCACGGTATAGGTCGCGGGAGGCTGGCCTTTGGCCAGAACGGGAATGTCGAGCTTGGTGATGCCACGGAGGCCGCTGGTGAAGAGCCAGGGCGTGTCGTGGCCTTTCACGATGTGGCTGTCTTCGTTGAAGCTGTAGGCTCCGCCGTCATTTGAATACTGCGGTTTGAAATTGAGCGGCAGATCGATGCCTGCACGGCTGCTGGGGCGCGGATAGCCAAGCCAGAGCTTGCCGTGCGCATCGCGGCGATCACCGGGAGCACCGAGATTCAGTGCCATGTGCTGCACGGGCAGGGAAGCGCCGTCCGCGCTGTAAACGCCCCAGTTCATGCGGTCGTCACGCGGCTCAAAGACGACCGTGCTGGCGATGGAGAAAAGGCAGACGCAGCCAGCGCTGGCTTCCGGGATCATCACGAGGCCGTTGGCGGGAATCGTGTTGATCCAGCAGCCGAGGCGATGCCCGGCGAAGTGCTCGGTGCCGCTGTCGCTGTCGCGATCATAGAACGCGGTGAACTTGGAGCGGAAGAACATCATGTTCGGTGTCGCGGAGATCGCGCCGCAGTGATGACCGGGGCGTGCGAACATCCATGCCGTGTCCTCCCCGGTGATCGGATGCTTCCGCGTCTTCTGCGCACCTGTGTAAAGATCGTAGCTCCACGGTTCGGCGATGATTTCGTTGTCGATCACCACGGGGCGGTGGCGGTAGTTGGCGTCTTTGGCCCACAGTTTCTCGCCTTTGTTCGCGTCGAGCACCACGAGACGGCGGCGTTTGAACTCACCGCTCAAAAACTGCTCCCAGTAGTGTCCGTTCGCGTTTGCGCCACCGAGCACGAGATGGCCGTTGTGATACATCAGCGTCAACGCGCCACCGCCGATGCCAATCTCGCTGCAATCGGTCACATCGACCGGTTTCGCCCACTGCTGCTGGCCCGTGACGGCATCCAGCGCCACGGCCATGCGCAGATCGTTGTTCTTCACGCGATCTTCAGCCAGTTCGCGCTCCTTGCCGGTGAGTTTGGCGAGATCCGTCTTGTCCTGCGCCAGTATGAGGGCGCGTTGCTCGGGCGTGAGCGAGGCGTCGATGAAGAACAGTCGCCCGTCGCCAATGGCGACGGTGTTGTGGGCGATGTGCTTGCCCTGATGCGTCCACTTCAACGCGCCGGTCTTCACGTCGAAGGCGAAGATCTTGTCGGTCGAAATCGAGCCGCTTTTGCCACGACGGGCGACCTCGGCGGCTTTTTCGACGCGTTCGGTTTCCGTGCCGTAGAGCAAACCTTCGTGATAGGCGATGTAGCCCCACTGCAGATCCTTCTTCGTGCCTGCGCCGGGAATTTTGAGGGTGCGCACGATATTGCCGGTCTCGGCGTCGAACTGGATGCATTCATCCTCCATGAGCATGAACAGGAAATCATCGCTCGCGGCCATGTTGCCGGGTTCGCGGGCCATGAAGACACCGATGCGCATCGCGCCGGGATTCTTCGTCTCCCAGAGGAACTGGCCGTTGTAGGCGTCGTAGGCCAGCACGCTGTCCTCGCCCTGCACAAACAGGCGTCCGTTCACCGAGAGCGGCCCCACGGCGCCGTCGTGACGATTCACAGCCTGGCCGGGACCGGGATCGCCATACCACAGCACGCTCAGTCCGCCTTTGATGCGGCGGTCGTCGGTGCTGCTGGTGTTCGCCGCGTTGCCATACTGATGCGACCACGAACTCGCGCCGGGCAATGTGGCACGCGTCAGCACACTCCAGCCATCGGCATTCGCGATCTTCGCTTTCTCTTCGCTCAACTTCGTTTCTGCCATCCACGCTTCGGTCTTCGGCGTCGCTTTGAAGCAGAATTTGCCACCAATCGGCTTCAAATGCCGCGCCACGTCCTTCGGCACGCCGACAGGCTCCAGGCTGTCGCTCACAATCAGATTGGCGCAGTAGCTCGAATACGGCATCACCGCGAGATCGAGATGATCCACTGTGATACGTGGCCCGTAGAGTCCGGTCGTGAGCAAAGCTGTACGAGATGACGCGACCTTTTTCGCATCCGCATCGACGCCGAAGATGATCAACTCGCTGCGCTTCGCGAGTTCATAGGCCAGTTGGCCTTTGTCATTGCCGAGAACGATGCAGAAGCCCTTTTTCACCCCGGTTTGCTTCAAGATTTCTTCCGCAGCCTTCGCGTGAGCATCATCGGATTCAAACGTGCTGTTCTTGGCAGCGAGAGGACTTCCGGCCTTTTCCCCGAAGACATAAACACGTCCCGTGGTCGTGCTGACGACGAGATGACCACCGGAAACGGCCAAACCTCGTGCTTCGCCATCCACAGCCGTTTTCCAGGCCAGTTTGCCCGTTTCAGCCTCAATGGCGATGACCTCGCCTTTGCCGCCCGCGATCAAAGTCTTGCCCGCAACGATCAGCGCCGACTGATGGGGCGATTCGAGCGTCCATTTCACGCCGACATCGGCAGTGGTCGCCAGATCGGCTTTGTGCTTGGCGATCTCGTCCTGCTTCGCTTTGTAAACAATCCGCAGCGGCTCGTATTTGGCTGCAATGGCCGCCAGATCGGTCTGCGCTTTTTGAAGGGAAGCTTGGTTTTCGGGCGTCGCTTCCTTTTCAGCCGTTTCCTTGGCTTTGCGTGTCACAGACTCGGCGGCTTGAAGTTTTTTCGCCTCCGCGAGCGCCGGGTGTTTCCTCAATTCTCCGGTGATCTTCGCGATGGCCATTTCATGCGCGTGACGAACGCGCGTGCCCTCGGCGTGCTTGATGCGGTCCACGGCGGTGATCTTGGTGCCGTTCGTCATGTAGCCCACGTCGCCTGCCAGGGTCATCTGCGTGCCTGCGAACCAGCCGAAACCGGATTTCTGCTTCTCCTGATCCAGTGCGAGGATGTGATGCTCGCCCACGGCGTAGATTTGATCGTCCGCCAGAAACGCCTGCGAGCCACCGATCTGCCCGCCTGCGTCACTACGCCAGCCGGGCTCCGGTTTGGCGATGAACTCGCCTGTTTTGCGATCAAACGAGGCTGCGAGCGAACGACCCGACGGCACAAACAAGATGTCCTTCGTCGCGAGCAAGTAGCCTTGCGGCGAGAGGTCGTTGCGGCCTGCGTCCTTCTCGCTGATGGCGTCATTCTTCCAAATGATCTTCCCTGTGGCCGCTTCGACCGCGTAGATGAAGACCTTCTCATGCGGAAACACGCCCGCGCCGAAATACGCGATGCCGCCATCCACCAGCAAGCTCGTGCGCACCGGCCAGCGTGAGATCATGCGTCCACGGGCGAGAATGCGCTCATCATGTGGCCCGGCGCGGAGTTTCCACACGAGCTTGCCTGTCTTGGCGTCGAGGCAGTAAGCGTAGCCGTCATCCGAACCGACGAAGACCTTTCCATTCACCACCGTCGGAGCCAAACGCACCGGCGCATTGGTGAAGAACGACCACTTGTCCGCCCCCGTGGCCAGATCGCGACAGATCACACGTCCATCCACCGAAGAGCCAAAAAAGACGCTGCCACCGCTGATGGCGACATGGAACACATCGTCAAAGCGAATGCGGTTCAAGGTCACATGCCCCTCAAAGACGCGTCCGTCCTCACCAGCCCAGGCCATTTTAGGGGCTGTGGGAGATTCAAAGCTCCAGGCGTGCTGGAGCGGCAGCTTCACCTCTTCCGATGTGGCTCCAACGCGTGAGGCATCGTGGAGATAAGTAGGCCAGTCGGCGCTGGCGGTGGAAAGGGCGAGGAGAAGCAGGAGCGGGCGCATGGTCAGGATAGAACGCAGCCGCAGCGATGTTCTCGCGACTTGCGGGAAGATCACAAGCGTGGCAAAGTGTACCATGACAGCCTCACTTGCCAAGCTGGAACGCCTCTTTGATCCGACTCTGCCGTTCATCACGAGGGAAGGGGCGCAGATGGTGGCCGACATCCGCGCCGACGCCGAGGAGGAAGAGCGGATGGACATGCTGGCGGAAAAAATCAACACAGGCGCAGCCACGCACCAAGAGTGCCGGCAATATGAAGAATGGGCTCGGGAAGGTGCTCTGTTATCCGTCCTTCAGGCGAAAGCCCGCCGTTTTCTAATGCGTCTGGACTCCGCGTTATGATTGATGCCGCGATCAAACAGCGCGTGCGACAGCGCGCTGGAGATCGGTGTGAGTATTGCCGGTTGCCGCAGATCTACGAGCCGGGACGCCGCTTTCATATCGAGCACATCATCGCCAAACGACATCGAGGGGCGGATGATCTGGGAAACCTGGCTCTTTCATGCCGCCTCTGCAATGCGCACAAAGGAACGAACCTCGCTGGCATGGACCCCGACACGGATGTGCTTACCCGCTTGTTCCATCCCCGGAACGATCACTGGCAGGAGCACTTTTGCATCAACGGTGTTCTCATTGCGGGCATCACGGACATCGGTCGGACAACTGTGTGGCTTCTGGAGATGAATTTGGGCAGCCGCCTGGAGTTGCGAGGTCTGATGCAAGAAGAGGGCATGTGGCCGTGATCTTGTGATCCTCATGATTCGTGTGCTTTTTTTCTTCCTCTCTGCCAACGCCGCGCTTGCCTGTTCGGTGCCGGTGTTTCGTTATGCCTTGGAGCATTGGGAGGCTGATGCGTATCGAGTCACGGTGCCGCATGGGGTGAAGGTGGCGGGGAAGTTCAAGGTCACGAATGCGGACCATCCGAAAATCGAGCTGCGGCAGCCTGCCATCATGCGCAACGACGAGGTGATCTGGTCGGCGGACTTCAATGAGGCGAATGTGAAGATGTTGGTGGATTCACCGGTGCGTCAGCAAATCGCCGAACGGCTTGGGGCGGGGGAGAGCGCGGTGTGGGTGCTGCTGGAGTCGGGCGACAAGGCAAAGGATGATGAGGCGGTGAAATTTCTCGATGAGCGGCTGGAATACCTCGCCGGAGTGATGGAACTGCCGAAACTCGATCAGCAGGATGTCAAAAATGGCCTCGTGTCGGTTCCGGGTGATGGTTTGCGGCTGGCTTTTTCGACGCTGCGGGTGAAACGGGATGATCCAGCCGAGAGCGCCTTCATCGCGATGCTGCTGGCGAGTGAGCCGGACCTGCGGGAGATTGAGGAACCCATCGCGTTTCCCATTTTTGGCCAGGGCAGGGTGCTGTACGCGCTCGTTGGCAAAGGGATCAAGGTGGAGACGGTGGACCGTGCGGCGCAGTTTCTCATCGGCTCATGCTCATGCCAGGTGAAGGAGCAGAATCCCGGGGTCGATCTCGTGATGGCGGTGGACTGGAAAAAGATGGTGAAGGATCAGGCGATGCCGGGGCAGCAACTGCCGGAGCTGAGCCAGATCGCCGACTTGCTGCCGCAGACGGTGAAAATCGGTGGGGAAACACAGTCGGAGCCGGTGAAACATGATCCGTGGCCGATGGTGCTCTCCGCTGCGGCGGTGGTGCTCCTGCTGGCTTTGCTGAAACGTTTTTGGACACGACGCGGCTGAGGGCTATGCTCATGCCGCATGCGAAACGCGATTTCATTTCTCACGGTGCTGCTTTGCGCGGCGTTGGTCGGCTCCAGCCTCGCGCAGGAGAAAAAATTCACTTCGGCCAAGGCGAAGGCGGCTTTTGACAGGGCGGACAGGGCGCTGAACGTGGCCTGGGCGGAGGCGAAGAAGAAGTTGCCCGAGTCGGAGTTCAACAAGCTGAAGGAAGACCAGCGCGCGTGGGTGGAGCATCGCGATTATCTGGCACGCTCGCCGATGTACACGGGCGCGGCGGGGCAGGGTGAGCTGGCACTCGATTCACCAGACTATCTGGAGACTGCGGCGGGTCTGGCGGAGGAGCGTACGCAATGGCTGAACGGTCTGGTGCGCGAGTGGGGCGAGGATGAGACGATCACGGGCGTGTGGACGGACAGCCACGGCGGGCGCATCGAAATCGTGGAGCGCGAGGGGCAGCTCCATTTGGTGATTCAATGCGTGCGCGGCCCGACCTCGCACACGGGCGGCCTGGCCGGTGTCGCGGTGTGGAACGATCCAATTGGCTGGTTCAGCGACAAGGGGCGAGAAGACGCCGGTGACGCTGAAGCCAACCTGAGCTTCATCCTGCGCGGGCATAAGCTGGAGGTCGTGGGCGCCAACACCGGCTACTATCACGGCGCCCGCGCTTACTTCGATGGTGATTACGTCAAGACGAGCTCTTTGAGCGCGGAGGCGCAGGCGAAGATTGTGAAGTCTGCCAAGACGGGCGAGTTGCCGGAGGAGTGAGGGCTTGAGAGGCGGGTGCAACCGGTCTATAGGAAAACCCTGTGCGCCAAACGTCTCCCATGACTCCCCATCCGCCGTTCAAACGCCGTCAGATTCTCAAACTCGTCGCGCTGACGGTGTTTGGCACGCTGGCGGCCTGGTATCTGGCCGCGCTGCTGAGCTTTGCGGGAAACTCGTATGGCTTTAACAACCGTTTCTCCGAGATCGCGCTGGAGCATCACTGGTGGTACCTGGTGTGGAGCAATCTGGTGGTGCTGAAAGGTTATCTGCTCGTGGCCGTGGGCTATGTGGTGTTGATTTATCCGCTGGTGCGGCTGTGGGGGAAAGCGCGGTCTTTTGGACGCTGGGGCATCGTGTGGCGCACACTGCTGTTTGCGGTGCTGCTGTACGGATTCTTTATCTTCAAGCTGATGCTGGAGAAGCCGTATTTTGGCGATTACAGCTACCTGCTGGGCTGGTATGACGGCTTGGGGCAGTTCTGCGGCAATGGCGTGCAGACAGCGGTGCATGCGTTGATCACACAGGTGTTTCCGATCGCGGCCATGACCGCGGCGGCGGGCTTTTATCTGTTTGAACTGAGAAAATACTTCGCGCGGGCTGCACGGCCGATGCTGTTCAGCTTTGCGGCGGTGCTGGGCGGCCTGGCGCTGCTGGCGGTGAGCGGTTACGGCATTCACCGCGAGACGGAGGATGATGCGCTGCTGGCGGGTGGCAAAAAGCGGCCGAAGAACATTCTCATCCTTGGCTCGGACTCTCTGCGGGCGGATCATCTCTCGTGCAACGGCTACCACCGCCTGACCTCGCCGAACATTGATCGAATCGCGGCGCAGGGAGTGAACTTTCAGCGCTGCCTGACACCGATCGCCTCCACGCTGGAGTCGCTGACGTCGATGTTTTCGTCGCAGTATCCGCACACGCACGGGGTGCGGCACATGTTCCCAAACCGGGCGATGGTGGACCATGCGAACCGTGAGGCTCCATCGCTGGGCGATGCCTTGCAGAAGCTCGGCTATGACACGGCGGTGATCGGCGACTGGTGCGCGTGCGGCTTCAATGAGCTGCCGATGGGCTTCAAGGACATCATCGTCTCCGACTTCGACAACTTCCGCGTCTATCTGAGCGAGGTGGTCTTTCTGCATCATCAGATTCTGCCGCTGTTTTTTGACAACCGCGTGGGCCACAGCTTGTTTCCGAAGCTGAAGTCCTTCGCGAACTACATGACGCCGGAAGTGGTGACGGACCAGGTGATCGACCGGCTCAAGCAGCGCGCGGAAGACGGTCAGCCCTTCCTGATGCTGGGCTATTATTCCTGCACGCATCTGCCCTACAAGACGCCGACGCATTACGCGAAATTGTGGACGGACCCGAAGTATGACGGCCCGCACAAGCACGAGCTGGCGCTGAATGTGGACGAGTTCATCGGCAACACGGACATCAACGACAAGTGGAGCAAGCTGCCGCCCCACGAGGTGGCGCAGATCACCGCGCTCTATGACGGCTGCACGCGCATGTTTGACGACTCCGTGGGCCGAGTGGTGAAAGAGCTGGAACGGCTGGGCCTGATGGACGACACGATCATCCTCATCACCGGGGATCATGGCGACGACCTGTTCGAGCCGAACTGCACCTTCGGTCACGGCACGACGTTCAATGGCGGCGATCAGGCGAATCATGTGCCGGCCATTCTGCACATCCCCGGCCTGGAAAAACCGCAGAAGCACACGCAGATCACGCGAACGATCGACTTCGCGCCCACGCTGCTGGATCTGGTCAAGGCACCGCCAGAATCGCGTTTCGAGGGGACGAGCCTCGCGCCGTTGATCCGTGGCGAGAAGAAGAGCCTGGATCTGGCCTACTTCGGCGAGACGAGCTACCTGTTCTTCCGGCGGAAGATTCCCGGCGAGGAGCCGCTGTTCATTCCGCCGATGGACGAGACGACCTTCATTGATCCTGACTTCGACTTCCACTTTGTGCTCAAGGACAAGTTTCAGGACGCGGTTTTAAAAACGAAGGAGCACTGCGTGCGCACGGAGCGCTTCAAATATGTGCGCACACCGGGAGTGCGGCATTCCATTGAGCGGCTGTTTGACCTGCGGGACGATCCGCACTGCGAGAAGGACATCAAAAAGCACTATCCCGAGGTCAAGGCACGTCTTGCCGCCGCCTTGGACCGCTGGCTGACCACGCATCAGCAGAGCACCACGCAGGAGATCTACGGCATCCTGGGCGAGGAAACCCTCCAGCCTGCTGCCGCGCCGTGAACGATGCTGATCTGCCGCATCTGGTCATCGGCGCGTGCATGAACGTGCATCGTGCTCTCGGACCTGGGCTGACGCGGGACGCGTATGAGGAATGTCTGGCGATTGAGCTGCGGGAGCTGGAGTTTGATCTCGAACGCCAGGTGCCGCTGGCCTTCGACTATCGTGGCAAGCGTGTGAAAACCGCCGCACGGCTTGATTTGGTGGTGAACGGAGTCCTGCTGCTGCAGGTGCGGGCGCAGGAGGCGCTCACCAAGCTTGAGGAGCAGCAGTTCGAGTCATTGTTCAAACTCAGCAAACTGCGAACCGGGCTGTTGGTGAATTTCAACGTGCTCACGCTGCGCAAAGGCATCCGCCAGATCATGCGCAAAAGACGTGAGGTGTCCTGAGCCCGCCTTTTTTATTTCTTTTGTTTCTGCGTCGGCTTGGCCTTCACTGGCTCGGGCTGCTGGCCGCAGCGGGGCAGGATGAAGACCGCGAGCATCAGCAAAACCGCCGCTGCGGCGATGATCATGTATTTCTTGTTGTCGGGCTTGCTGGCCGAAGGCGGCTTGCGTGGCGGGGTGTAGGTCTTGCGTGGCGCCGGAGCAGGTTTGGGCCGTCTTGGTGAGGAGGCTGCGACGTGCGGCCCGGTGGAGATGGGGATGGTGCTTGAGGTGGCGTGGCGAGCTCCTGGCTGCGTGGCTGGCAGCACGACCGGGGCTGAGACTGGTTGTGCGCTGAGGCTGATGGGCGGCGTGCTGGATTCTGCTGGTGTGATGGTGCTTTCCGCACGAGGCGGCAGCTCGGGGAGGTTCGGCGGCTCACGTCGTTCAAACAGCTCTCGGGCCGCCGCCGCCTTGCGCGGGCGCTGCTCGGGATCGGCCGCCATGAGATGCATGACCCACGCGCACATCCATGAGGGCACATGATTGGCCAGCTTTTGCAGCGGCGCCAGATCGTGGCCGATGTGCTTGTGACGGATTTCCTTGAGAGCGCGGCCATCAAACGGCGGGCGGGCGGCCAGCGCCTCGTAAAGCACACAGCCCAGCGCATACACGTCCGTGCGGCGACGCGTGGTGCCGTCCACCCACTGCTCCGGGGCGGTGCAGCGGTAGGCGCGGACCTGCGCCTCCTTGCTGTCGTCCTTGGTGGCGAAGCCCTGGCCAAAGCCTTGCAAGGTCACATGCCAGTCAGCGGCGGACTTGCCCGTGATGCGCACATAATCCGCCCGGATGCTGCCATGCACGACGGCCTGTTCGTGAAGGGCGTCCAGCGCGTCGAGAAGCTGCAAGGCCACGACCTCAAATTCCTCGGCGGTCAGCGGCCCGCGCTCCAGCACGGTTTCCAAGCTCTCGCCGTCGGCAGGTGCGGCGGTCACGACGTAAAAGCCTTCCTTGTCCGTGCCAAAGTCCTCGGGCTTTTCGATATGGATGCTGTCGATGCCTGCAAGCTGGTTGAATAGCTCGGTCAGGCCCTCAATCTCCTGGGTGTTTTTGGTTTTGAAACGTCGCAGGCTGGCTTCCTGCCCGCGTTTTTCGTCGCGGATCAGGAACAGCTTGCTGGCGGAATCCTCCTCCAGAGGACGCAGAATCTCAAAACGTGCGGGCATTCTGCAAAGCTCGCGCTTGAGAGCGGATCGCGCAAGCTTCTTGCCACACTCCTTGTTTGCAGGCTAGATTTCCTGTTCCGAGCCGCATGCACGATTTTCTTGTCATCGACCATGTTTCCAAATCCTTCGGCTCCCTGCGCGCTGTGGATGATGTGTCGCTGTCAGTCTCGCAGGGAGAGGCCTTTTCGCTGCTCGGTCCCAGCGGCTGTGGCAAGACCACGCTGCTGCGGATGCTGGCCGGTTTTGAGCGACCTGACAGCGGCCGGATTCTCCTTGGCGGGCAGGATTTGACCGCGTTGCCGCCGGAGCAGCGCCCGGTGAACACGGTGTTTCAAAACTACGCGCTCTTTCCGCATCTGAACGTGTGGGAGAACATCGCCTTCGGTCTGCGCATGAGCCGCCGCCCGCGTGAAGAGGTTCGCAGTGGCGTGGATAGCATGCTGGAGCTGGTGCGGCTCTCCGAGCATGCTCGCAAGCGTCCCTCTCAGCTCAGCGGCGGGCAACGGCAGCGCGTCGCTATTGCCCGTGCTCTGGTGAACCGCCCCCAGGTCTTGCTGCTCGACGAACCGTTGGCCGCGCTCGATTTGAAGCTGCGCCAGCACATGCTTTTGGAGCTGAACGCTATTCACGAGCAGGTCGGCACCACTTTCGTTTACGTCACCCACGATCAGGGCGAGGCCATGAGCCTCAGCGACCGCATCGCGGTGATGAACGCGGGCAAAGTGGAGCAGATCGACGCGCCGGAGGCGTTGTACGAGTCTCCTCGCAGCAGCTTCGTCGCCACCTTCATCGGGGATGCGAACTTCTTCACCGGCACCGCCGTCGAGCTCCAGCACGAGGGCTACGTCCGCGTCATGATCGAGGGGCTGGGCAGTCCGCTCGTGATCAGCAACGGCGCGGTTTCATCCAATCAAACCCTGCGCCTCATGGTGCGCCCGGAAAAAATCAGCCTCACGCTCAAACGTCCGCCCAGCGGTGAGCGTGTGAACGCCTTTCCCGGTGTCGTCGAGGACATCGCGTACTTTGGCCCGCACACGCGTTATCGCATTCGCGCGGGCGAGCATCGCGTCATGGCGCAGCTTCAACGCAGCCGTTTCAGCGGCGGTGTGGTCGAACCTGCGCGTGGCACCGAGGTGTGGATGAGTTTTCACCCTGATGAAGGCCGCGTGGTGATGCTGGAGGGCGGCGCATGATTTCCCGCAGCCCGAGTTCGAAACAATGGCTGCTCACGCTGCCCTCGCTGGCCTGGCTGGGCGTGTTTTTCGTCATTCCGGCCATCCTGATCGTCGTCACTGCGTTTCGTCCGGCGGATTTGCATGGGGGCGTCGGGGCAGGGTGGACGATGGAAAACATCGAGGCACTGCGAGATCCCGCCTGGCTGCCCATCGTCTGGCGCACTGTCGCGCTGAGTGCGGCGACCACGCTCGTCTGTCTGGCGCTCGCACTACCGATGGCCTTCCACATGGCTCGAGTCGGGCCGCGCCTGCGGCAGATTTTGCTTCTGCTCGTCGTCATTCCTTTCCTGTCGAACTTCCTCATCCGCATCTTTGCTTGGAAATCTCTGCTGCATCCGGAAGGCCCGCTCACGAAGCTGCTCATCAGCCTTCGCCTCGCGCCAGAGGACGCGCTGCTGTTGAACAACATGGGCGCGGTGCTGCTGGTGATGATTTACACGCAGCTCCCGTTCGCGATCCTGCCGCTTTACGCTGCGGCCGAGAAGTTTGATTTCAGCCTGCTTGATGCCGCGCGTGATCTCGGCGCGGGGCCGTGGCGCTCGTTTTCCAAAGTTTTCGTTCCTGGGGTTCGTCGTGGCCTCATTTCGGCGGCGGTGATGGTGTTTGTTTGCTCGCTCGGCCAGTACGTCATCCCGCAGATGGTGGGCGGTGCCTCGGATGAAATGATCGGCAGCAAGATCGCCCAGCGTGTGTTTGCAGACCGTAATCTGCCGCAGGCGAGCGCCCTGGCCGCCGCTTTGATGCTCGCGGTGCTGGTGCCGATGTTTGTCGTGGCCGCGTGGCAGCGTTTTGGCCGAAAGGAGGCCGCGTCATGAGAAAATCATGGTTTCCAGCGCTGCTGACGCTCGGCGTGATCGCGTTTCTCTTCGCGCCGCTGGTCGTGCTGGTCGTCAATTCCTTCAACTCTTCCCGTTTTGGCGGCGATTGGGATGGTTTCACCTGGGGCTGGTATGAAAAGCTCTGGGCGGCGGATGAGGTGTGGGAATCCCTCGCCATCACGCTCAAAATCGCTGTTTCCGCCTCGCTGGCCTCCATGCTGCTCGGCACGCTGGCCGCGTATGCGCTGCACCGCTTTCGCTCCGGGCTGCAAAGCGCGCATTCCATGCTCATCACGCTGCCGCTGGTCATGCCGGACATTCTCATGGGCATGTCGCTGCTGGCATTGTTTGTCCTCACCGGCGTCGAAACCGGACTGCTGACGATCTGGATCGCCCACGTCACGTTTTGCCTGAGTTTTGTCACCATGGTCGTGCTGGGGCGGCTGCAGGACTTCGATTTCACCCTGATCGACGCCGCCCGCGATCTCGGTGCCACGCGGGTGCAGGCGGTCAAAAAAGTGCTCCTGCCGCTGCTGCTGCCCGGTGTGCTAGCAGGCGGGTTGCTGGCCTTCACGCTCTCGATTGACGACTACGTCATCACCTTCTTCGTCTCCGGCCCCGGCACCACCACGCTGCCGCTCCGCGTCGCCAGCATGATGCGCACCAGCCGCAGTCTGCCAGTCATCAACGCGCTCAGCACTCTGCTCATCGCCAGTACCTTCCTGCTGGCCGCCCTCAGCTTCCGGCTGCAACGCCCGCTCAGGAGCGGGAACGCGGAGTAGTAAAACAGGCCTCAGGCCGGTGATTTTCGCTTGGGCAAGTTGTCCCCTTG
>DNXB01000362.1 GCA_003506995.1 Verrucomicrobiales bacterium | reverse complement strand
AGTCCGATTGACGGACTACACTAGGGGACCGTGAGACTTGGAGTTCCAGACAACATCTCCCAGTCTCCCAGTCTCCCAGTCTCCTTCAAGCCCTGGCCCGGCCTGCAAATCCACGCCACCTGCCGCCTCTGGCTCGTGCGCGACACCCGGCGCGGGGAGAAAGCTTCAACAAACTGGTACCCAGCCGACACATCGTTCTTGTCAGAAGAGCGTGGGCGCGGTACAAGAGCGCCGCCGATCCCCACGCATGCCACCCCAAGCCGAGCTGAATCTCCCGTACAAGCCCGCAGCCATCATTGTCCAGCAGGGCAAAGTGCTGGATTTTATCGACGGCATCACCCAGCGCGAGGAAACGCCTGAGGAGTACGTCCGCCAGGAAATCGCCAAATCCCTCGTGCGGGAGTACGGCTACAAGAAAGCGGACATCATCATCGAGTTCACCCTTCGCCTCGGCACGAAGAAGCCGAGGGCCGACATCATCATCTTTCCCGCTGACGGCACACACACGCAGGAGAACGCCTGGCTCATCGTGGAGTGCAAATCCAAGGACGTAAAGCCCGCTGCCGCCAAGGATGGCGTGGGCCAGCTCGAAAGCTACATGTCCGCCTGCCCGAACGCCAAGTACGGCATGTGGACCAACGGCATCGAGCGCATCTGCTACCGCAAGGTGGTCAAGGCTGGCAAGAACATCGTCGAGGAGGTTCCTGACCTGCCCACTTTCGGCCGCAAAGATGAAGATGCTGAACGCCCACGCTTTGATCAGCTCAAGCCTGCCACCAGTGACGCGCTCCTCTTTGCCTTCCGCCGCTGTCACAATTACATCGCCGCCAATCAGGGCATGCAGAAACCGCAGGCTTTCTGGGAGCTGCTGAAGCTCATCTTCTGCAAGATCCACGACGAGCGGTACAGCAACAACCCGGATTTCTACTCCACCGCCACGGAACGTCAGGGCAGCATGGGCTTGATGACCGTCAAGCAGCGGCTCGACGGCCTGTTTGAGTCGGTTAAGTCCGACTACGGCAGCATCTTTGGCATGGCGGAGCAGATTGAACTCCAGCCCAACGTGCTGGCCTACCTCGTCTCCCAGCTTCAAATGTACTCGCTGCTGGAGAGTGATACCGATGTGAAGGGCAATGCCTACGAAGAAATCGTCGGCTCCAACCTGCGTGGTGATCGCGGCGAGTTCTTCACGCCGCGCAACATCTGTGAGATGGCCGTCGCCATGCTTGATCCTGGCGAGCATGACATCATAGCCGATCCGGCCTGCGGCACGGGGGGCTTTTTGATCACGGCGATGAATCACGTCATCAAGAAAATCCGCATCGAGGAAAAGCGGAAGTGGAAGGGCAACACCGGCAGCTACACCAACGCCGTGACGCAGCGCATCAAGAAGTATGCGGAGAAGTGCATCGTGGGCATCGACTTCAATCCTGAGCTGGTGAAGGCCACCAAGATGAACATGGTCATGAACAATGACGGCGCGGGCAGTCTGTTTCAGGCGAATTCCTTGGAGAGCCCCGCCCGCTGGAGCGATGACCTGCGGAAGAAAGTGCTGATGGGACGGGTGAAGTATCTGTTCACCAATCCGCCCTTCGGCTCCAAGATTCCCATCACTGATCCTTCCATCCTGGAGCAGTATGATCTCGGCCATTCCTGGTCCTACGATGAAAAGACGGACAGTTGGACCAAGGGAGAGGGTATTCAAAAGTCGCAGCCGCCGGAAATCCTCTTTATTGAACGCTGCGTGCGCTTTCTGGCTCCCGGCGGCATCGCCGCCTTGGTGCTGCCGGATGGCATTCTTGGCTCTCCCGGCCTCGGTTATGTGCGGGAATGGATTCTGCAAAACACCCGCGTGCTCGCCAGCATCGACATGCACCCGGACACCTTCCAGCCGCGCGTCAGCATCCAGACCAGCCTGCTCGTCCTCCAGCGGAAGGAAGAAAAGCTCGTCCTCATGGAAAGCGCCGCTGAGCGCATGAACGACTACAAGGTCTTCATGGCTGTGGCCAATCACATCGGCCACGACAAACGCGGCCACAAAACCTACGTCCGGGACCGCCAGGGCAACGAAGTCATTCAGGAGTTCGAGAAAGAGGTCATCGAATACGAAAACGGCATCCCCACCTACAAGCCGCAGCGCGTGCGGGAGAAAGTGGCGGATGATAACACCCAACAGATCGCCCAGCACTTCCGCTCATGGTTGCAAGAGCAAGACTAGCCGCCCCTCCCGTCGAGGTTCCTGAGGATTGGCCGCACCACCAATGCAAATGGGCGTCCCTTTCTTCCCACCTGCTGTGGAAAGGACACCGCCGTATGGAGGCGGAGAATTATCTTTCCAGCGGTTATGGCCTTCGACTCGCCATTGAGGAGCGTGCTGTTGGATGGCAGCGGTTAGGTCAGATGGCGCGTGTCACACAACCTGGTCGGACGAAAGGCATTCTCGTTGCTCCTGAACACGGTGTGCCTTGGTTGGCAGCCACGCAGATATATGACATTCGGCCAATACCTCGAAAGTGGATGGCTGCTGAGAAGGTGAATGACGCGGCTCAGTTGTTTGTTATTAACCCGGCAATTAAATAC
>DNXB01000579.1:304-5533 GCA_003506995.1 Verrucomicrobiales bacterium | reverse complement strand
GCCACCGCCAGCAGCAGCCGCTGCCCATGCGGAGGATGAGCCTTTCGAGCTGCCGCTGCTGACGGAAACGCTCACGGAGCAGGACTCACCGAAGGAGTTGTCGATTTTTGACGCGGAGACGACTTCCGAGATGAAGCGCATGGCGGAAGGTCTGGCCGAGCCGGAGCGTGCGCTGCCTCAGCAGCTCGAAAAGCCGCTGCCCGGCACGAACGGCGCGCATCTGCCGCCGCCAAGTCCGCCTGCTGAGGCTGCGGAGTCACGGGTGGCCGATCCTGAGGTTGAAGCCCCGCCCCAGACACAGTTTTCGCCGAGTTCGGCGGGCGCGTTTGAAAATCTGCGCGAGATGCTGGGCAAGCTGCGCCAGTCAGCGCCACCCGCGCCGGAGCCTGCGACGCATGCCGTGGCCTCACGTCTGGCCAGTGTCATCAGCACCACCGCCCCGGCGGCCACGGCGGTGCCCGCGCCTGTGTTCGTGTCTCCGCAGACCCCGCAGGATGCCGAGCGCGATGCGTTGCTGGGGCGCTACGAGGCGCTGCGGCTGCAAATGTCCGCCGAGGCTGCGACTCTGCCGCTGGATTACTCCCGGCTGGCGGATTTGATCCGTCTCGCGGGCCGTCGTTTCCCGCTGGTGCGCTTCAATGAGCATGAACTGCCCGGCATGACCGGCCGCTACGCCATGTGCTGGTCGCTGCAGGGCATGGAGATCATCTTTGGGCTGGCCAATTTCGCCGACGGCCCCTACTGGCGCACGCTGGCCGGTTTCGCGGCCGGGCGCATGGTTGAACTGCATGCGAACGCGGTCGATGGTGCGCCGAAGCTCAAGATCGCCACGTTCAAAACCGACCGCGAGCAGCAGGGCTGGGCCGTCCTGCAAAACGGCACCGTCTTTCCTGAGGTGCTGCGTCCGAATGTCGATGCCATTCTTCTCGACACCCTGAGCGTGGCCGCGCTTTACGCGATGCAGCGCATCATCAAGGAATCCGAAAGCGGTGCCTTGCAAGCCACGCCCGCGCAGGTGATGAGCGTGTTGGCGCGTGAGCTGGACTTCTTCTGGAAGCGTGTGACGCGGGTGGTGTGAGATCCTAGGCTTCAAAACGTCGAAGATGAGCTAATCAATGTGATGGAGGTGGTCTGCGGCACTCCCCAACGCTTTCTTCGACATCTAACGGGTTTGTATTTCACTTCGTTTCCGCTGCGAGTCTCTCTCGTCGGCAATATAGGCGCAGGTCAAGATCGCCACGATGTAACCGCCCAAGACCAACAATACGACCAATCGAGACACTTTGAGGTCTGGGTGGCGCCCGGGAATGACAAAAATGGAACGCACAATGCCCAGTTTGCTGAGTGACCCGCCTTCTGAAGCGCTACGTAATAAGATCTGGGACAAATGCCAAAATGCGATCGGGAGCGGCAGCCATACGATGCAAACAATGAGGATGACCAAAGGTCGGAGAGAAAGTCCAACTTTAGTGGCGAGTTCTCCGAACACTTTCTGATTGTTCGGAGCCGAGTCTGGATGCAAGAGGGCAATGAGCAAAGCAGCGAGAATCACCAGGCTCAAGATGACAGTCGCCTTGGTAAGTCGAGCGGGATCAAGCCAGCGAGCATTGAGCTCATGCCGCGAGTTTGGAGTGCCGTCGGTCATTGTGTCATCGCAGTCATGCACAGTTGAGTGGAATGTGATTCGGATAGCAGCGGACCAGCGATGTTGATCACTTCCCCGCCTCCGCCTTCACCGGCTCCCGAAGCTGAAACTGCTTCTCTTTGCCGAGGTTTTTCGTGATCGTGGCGGGATAGTCCCAGGCGTCTTTTTTGTCCGAGTAGATGACCACGCGGGTGCGCATGGCGGCCATGGCGGCGGCCTGGGGGAGGTCGAGGTGTTTGAGCACGTTGAGCATCGCGGGGGCGACGGCTTGAGGATCGCCAGCGACGGTGCCGTTGTGGGTGAGGGGCAGATCGTGAAGGTCGAGGCGTTTGATGTTGTCCTCAAACAGCGAGGCGTAGAGCGAGTCCACCGCCATGTCGCGGTGTGCCTGAATCCACAGCGGGGTTTCCTCGCAGCCGGGGATGACGCGGATGGTTTGCAGGGCGCGGCGGATGTCCCACACGCGCATGCCATCGAGCGTCTGGCCCAGCAGGTAAAAGCGGCGCAGGCGCTGCGTTTGCGCCTTCGGACTGCCGCTCCAGGCCGTGGGGCCGACTCCGCGCGGGCAGACGTAGGCCATGCCCCATTTGAAAGTATCAAACATCCTCTTCTCCTGCACGAAGGCCGCTTCGTCATCCGGCAGGCCGGGGAAAACCTCGATCAGCTTGCCGAAACGCGAGTGGTAGGCGGCGCAGAACTCATCCCAGCCCGTCTCATCCAGCACGTTGAGCGCGATCAACTCCAGATCCTGCAAACGCAGTCCCTCGCGATGCGCGATGTAGATGCGCAGGCGATAGGGCGACTGGCTCTCGAAGTCGTAGGCGGTCATGTGGATGCCGTCGCGATCCGCCTGGCTTTCCTTGTTCGGATTTGCGGCCTTCGCGTCCTGCGGCCAGCCGGCGAAGACTTTTTCCTTCAGCGCCTTCATCCACGCATCGCTCTGCTTTTTCCAATCGGCCTCGTTGGTCGCTGGCGCGGGTATTTGGGCCAGCGGCACAAAGGTTTCGTCGATCTTCGTGTTCAGCTCGTCCTTCGGCAGCTCGGTGAAGACCCGCAGTGCAGTCTGCTCGATGCTTTTCTTCGCGCCTTCGTCGATCACCGCCATGGAGTCGGCGTTTTTGAGGAAACGCTCGAACCAGTGGAACGCGCCCATGTTCAGCGGCTGCAGGTCCTTGTGCGGCCCTTCGGCCACTTGCAGGCCGATGTGCGCCTCCTTGCCGAGCAGCTCGTAAAGTTTGCGCACGTTCTGATAGATGCGGAACACGCCGTCGATGGGGAAGATGCGGTCTTTGTCCGTGTTCACGATCAGCAGCGGGCGTGGCGCGGCCAGCGCGACCATGCGCTCAAAATCCCAGCGGTGCGTGTTCACGAAGAACATGCAGTCGCAGTGGCCCTCCACGCAGCCGTCGATGACCTGGTTCTGCATGTCGGTCACACCCGCCGTCGGTGCGCTGGCCTTGATGCGCTCGTCGATGGCGGTGATCCACCAGGAATACGCCCCGCCGCCGCTGCGCCCGGTCACGCCGAAGCGTGTCTTGTCCACCTCAGGCCGTGTTTCGAGATAATCCAGGGCGCGGATGCAGCTCCACGCCTCCAGACCTGCGGGCGTGTAACCGCGCGAGAACCACCACCAGCGGTTCTTGCTGTAGGTGCCGTGGTGCTCGCCACGGATCTCGCCGAGCTGCACCGTGTCGATGATCAGGCAGACGTAGCCGTGTTTCGCAAACCACATGCCATGATGCTCATAGCCCGCCTTGTTGCCCAGGCTCACGCCATCCTTCACCACGTTCGCATGACCGCAGACATACAGGATCGTCGGCAGCGGCTTCTCCACCTTCTCCGGCCGGTACAAATTCGCCGTCACATACAGTCCGGGCATCGACTGGAAATGCAGCTTCTCCACGATGACGCCCTCATGCTTCAGTTCGCCCGTCTTTGTCGTTTTGAAATCGGTTTTCTCCGGCATCGGGTCCAGCCCCAGCATCTCCAACAACTGCCGTCTATACTCCGGTGCCTTGCTGGTCCAGTCCTCCGCCTTCTCGATGTGGCCCACGCCGTTGCTCACCGCGATCTCCCGCGTCTGCTCCGCAAAATAGCGGTCCAGCAGCCGGTTTCCCGCCGTGTCGGGTGTCTTTTCAGGATAAGGCGAGGCTGCGGAGGCGAGTGAGGCGAGCAGGCAGAAGAGCAGGGGAGTGCGCATGAGATGAGCACAGCCAAACGATCCGCGAAGGCAGGATTGATCGTTTGGCATGCGGATGCGGCAGGAACTTTGCAAAAAGTTAAAACAGCGGTTGCATAAAAATCGAGGCGTCTATATTCGCGCCCCTGTTTCCACAGACCCCTCGCTCGGGTGGCGGAATTGGTATACGCGCAAGACTAAGGATCTTGTGCCGAAAGGCTTAAGGGTTCGAGTCCCTTCCCGAGCACCATGTGGCACCCGTTAAACGGTGCCGCCCACGCGCCTCAAACCGCGTGGCGGCCCGGTTGTGAATAACTTGGTTTTTCCATCTTGACACTCCGGCCACTCCCCCTACTATCGCGGCCCCTTTCCTCCCACCGAAGAAAGGCCCGCACACGAAGCATTCCATGAAGACGTTTTCAGCCAAAGCCCAGGAACAGAACCCCACATGGTGGGTCATTGACGCCAAGAACCAGATACTGGGAGATGTGGCCGTCGCGGCCGCCAATCTCATTCGCGGCAAGACCAAGCCCATCTTCACACCACATGTGGACACAGGCGACTTTGTGGTCGTGCTGAACGCCGCCGAAGTCCGCCTCAGCGGCAAGAAGGAGCAGCAGAAGATTTACACCTCGAAGGCCGGCTACGTCGGCAATCAAAAGATCGAAAACGTCGAGCGCGTCCGCGCCCGCCGTCCAGAGCTCCTCGTCGAGCGCGCCGTGAAGGGCATGGTCCCGCACAACAGCCTGGGCCGTTCCATCCTCGGCAAGCTCAAGATCTACAGCGGTGCCGAGCATCCGCATGAGGCGCAGAATCCGAAGCCCTTCGCCGTCGCCTAATTTTTTCAACCATCCGCATGAGCAAGCCCCTCAACAACGCCACCGGCCGCCGCAAGACCGCCATCGCCCGCGTCTTCATCTCCGAAGGTGCCGGCAGCATCACCGTCAATGGACGCGACTTCGAGGAATACTTCCCGACCGTCGCTTTGCAGAACCAGATTCTGTTCCCGCTCGCCCTCACCAACTCCCGCCAGACCTATGACTTCAACGTCAACGCCTCCGGCGGCGGCAGCACCGGCCAGGTCGGTGCCGTGCGTCTCGGCATCGCCCGTGCGCTCATCAGCGTGAACCCTGAGCTTCGCCCGCTGCTCAAGCAGAACGGCCTGCTCACCCGCGACTCCCGCAAGAAGGAACGTAAGAAGCCCGGCCGCCCAGGCGCCCGCAAACGCTTCCAGTTCTCCAAGCGTTAATCCGCCCTTTTCAGCTCAGTGTGTGTTTGCAAAGCCCCGCGTCTGCGGGGCTTTGTTCTTTTCAGCGTGGCGCGCGCAAGCCCGTCTCCAGGCTCAGACATCCTGAGGCGCTGCTGCAAAATCAATGCCCGCCTGGAAATTCGGTGACTCGGAAAG
>DNXB01000579.1:0-298 GCA_003506995.1 Verrucomicrobiales bacterium | reverse complement strand
TTCCTCTGAGGTCAGGATGTCTGAGGCTCGAACTCGTCACCCGTAATCGCATCGAAGGCGTACCTCCGACCACAGCGAGTGAAACTCTCCCGTGCAGCCGAATGGCCAAACGCGGAGGTTTGTCCGCCCTCATCGCCTCCCGGTTGCCAGAACGGTTCCGTTTCAAGGCCTCACCTCGCTCCGGCTCGCACTTCACCTTCGTCCAGGGGGGCTGCTTTCCACCTGTCAATGGCTCATCGCAATTCCAGGCTCTCGTGGGGGTTTGCAAGTGGCCTCGAACTGCACGGCCCAGTCGCGC
>DNXB01000428.1 GCA_003506995.1 Verrucomicrobiales bacterium | reverse complement strand
ATCCGATGCTGCTGGATGAGCGGTGCTTTTTTCTGGCGGTGGATTTTGATGAAGGGGACTGGGCGGCGGATGCGCGGGCATTTTTGGAGACGTGCGGGCGGTTGAAGGTGCCAGCGGTGCTGGAGAGATCGCGCAGCGGCGAGGGTGGGCATGTGTGGGTGTTCTTTGCGGAGGCGGTTCCGGCAGCGCTGGCGAGAAAGCTGGGGGCGCATGTGCTGACGGAGACGATGGAGCGCAGGCCGGAGGCGGGGATGAAGTCGTATGATCGCTTCTTTCCGAATCAGGACACGCTACCGCGTGGCGGCTTTGGCAATCTAATCGCGCTGCCGCTGCAAAAGACGGCTCGGGAGAAGGGCAACAGCGTGTTTGTGAACGAGAAGCTGGTGCCGTTTGAGGATCAGTGGGCGTTTCTGGCGGGCATCGAGAGAATGAGCAAGGCACAGGTGGAGACCATCGTGCGTGAGGCGGAAGGGCGCGGGCGCGTGGTCGGTGTGCGGATGGCGTTGCCGGACGATGAAGAGACGTCTGAGCCGTGGAAGCTGACGCCATCGCGTCGGCGCGACTCGCTGCCGGTGGGCGAAATGCCTGCGAGCCTCGAACTGGTGCTGGCGGACTCGCTTTACATGCCGAAGGCCGCGCTGCCGCCATCGTTGCGCAACGCGCTGATCCGCATCGCGGCGTTTCAGAACCCGGAGTTTTACAAAGCGCAGGCGATGCGGCTGCCGGTGTATGACAAACCACGCATCATCTCGTGCGCGGAGGATCATGCGGAGCACATCGCGCTGCCGCGTGGTTGCCTGGATGAGGTGCTGGATTTGCTCAAGACGCTCAAGATCAAGACGAAACTGCGAGACGAGCGATTTGGCGGAAAACGGCTCGAACTGGCCTTCACGGGCACTTTGAGGCCAGATCAGCAAAAAGCAGGCGCGGAGATGCTGGCGCATGATTGCGGTGTTTTGTCGGCGACGACTGCTTTTGGCAAAACGGTGCTCGCAGCGTGGCTTATCGCTCAACGGGGCGTGAACACGCTCATCCTTGTGCATCGCCAACAGCTCATGGAGCAGTGGGTGGAGCGGCTGGGGCAGTTCCTGGGTCTCAAGGCAGCGGAGATTGGCCGCTGGGGCGGTGGGAAGAAAAAACTCACGGGCAACATCGACGTGGCGCTGCTGCAAAGCCTCGTGCGCAAAGGCGTGGTGAGTGATCTGGTGGCAGATTACGGCCATGTGATCGTGGATGAATGCCATCATCTCTCCGCGCAGAGTTTTGAACTCGTGGCCCGTCGGGTGAAGGCGAAATACGTCACCGGTTTGTCAGCCACGGTGGCGAGGAAGGACGGGCATCATCCCATCATCTTTATGCAGTGCGGGCCGGTGCGGCATCGAGTGGATGCGCGGCAGCAGGCGGCGGAGCGGCCCTTCACGCATGAGGTGCTGGTGCGGCCCACAGGCTTCATGCCGGGCGGCGAGCCGGAGGAGGACAAGCGCATGGAGTTTCAGCGTCTTTGCGATGCGGTGATGAAGTCGCCCACACGCAATGCACAGATCATCGCCGAGGTCTTGCTGGCGGTGAAGGCGGGACGCTCACCCGTGGTGCTGACGGAGCGCACGGAGCATCTGGAAGTCATCGCCGCCGGGTTGCGCGCTCAGGTGCCGCACGTCATCACGCTGCAAGGTGGCATGGGCCGGAAATCACTCGCCGCAGCGCTGGATCAGCTCAAAGCAATCCCGGCGGATGAAGGCCGTGTCGTGGTGGCCACCGGGCGCTTCCTTGGCGAAGGTTTTGATGATTCACGACTCGACACCCTCTTTCTGACCATGCCTGTTTCCTGGCGCGGCACCATCGCGCAATACGCAGGTCGCTTGCACCGGCTGCATGACGGCAAAAAGGTGGTGCAGGTCCATGACTATGCGGATCTCGACGTGCCGATGCTCTCCCGCATGTTCGACAAACGCTGCGCGGGCTATGAGGCGGTCGGCTACACCATCCTGCTGCCCGCGAGTGCTCTCCCAGCACCTGGCAGGCACGCTCCGGCGACAGCCTCGACCGGCTACACCATCCTGCTGCCCGCGAGTGCTCTCCCTGGCTGGCCGCAAGATGTGCCGCTGCCCGTCGATCCGCAGTGGAAACAGGACTACGCCGCCAGCGTGCGCCGCCTGATCCGCGATGGCATCGACACACCGCTGGCGCAGCTCTTTGTCCATGCCACTCGCGCACCGGCTGATGACGCGGTGGGTGTTGAACGTGCCCGCAGTGCCAGCGAAGCCTTCATCTTCCGCCGCTTCGAGACGCTACCCGCTCTCGCGGGCAAGTTCCGACTGAATGCGCTGCTGCCGATCCCCTTTGATGATCGGGGGCAGATGGAGGTCGATCTGTTCTGCGAGAAAGCCAGGCTCGTCATCGAGATTGACGGCGGTCAGCATCTCGGAGATGCGGCGGCGTATCGTCGGGATCGGAGGAAGGATGCGCTGCTGCAAACGCACGGCTATTTTGTGCTACGATTCCTTGCCGATGATCTCGGGAAGGAGCTGGAGAGTGTGCTCGACACCGTGCTGCGGGTGATGGCGGGGAAAGTTCCCGTGTCATCCGACCAAGCGATGCGCTTTGATGCACCGACAGCAGCGAAGTTCTTGTGCGAAGCGCCGTAATATCGGTAACTGACGCCGTTTAACTGTAACTCATGAAAAGACGTTCCCTTCTCAAACTCGCCGGAGCCGCTGGTGTGGCCGCGCATGCTGATCTCGCCTTGCTCGCCAAAGAGGCCGCGCATGTCGCCCACTTCCCGATGGGCAAGGCGGAGCATGTCATCCACATCTGGCTCGGCGGTGGTGCCGCGCAGGTGGACACCTGGGACCCGAAGGCGCTGGGTGATCCGAAGGCGAAGAAGGCGGGCAGCTATTATCCAAGCATCGAGACTTCCGTGCCCGGCGTGAAAGTCACCGAGCATCTCTCGCGCTGCGCGAAGCTCATGGAGCACATCACCGCGATGCGGACGGTGAATCATGACGTGATCGACGAACACGCCGCCGCTTCCAATCGCATGCACACGGGCCGCAATGTCAGCGGCACCACCGTCTATCCCTCGCTCGGCTCCATGATCGCCAGTGAACGCGGTGCGGCAGCGGAGGGCGTGCCGGCGTATGTGCTCATCGGTTATCCGAACTTTTCTCGCGGCCCCGGATTTCTCGGCGCGAAGGCCGGATTCCTCTACCTGCTCGACACCGACGCCGGTCCTGCCGGTTTGAAGCGGCCCGAGCACATTCTCGATCCGCGCCAGAGCCGCCGCGAGCAGTTGCTCGGCACCATGCGTCAAAGCGCGAAGGAACTGCGCACCAACCCGATCCTTGAGGAATATGACACGGCGATGCAGGAGAGCCTGGCGCTTGCCGGTCCTGAGTTCATGGAGGTCTTCAATCTAAAGTCCGAGAAAGGCGAGCTGCGCACCGCCTACGGCAGCGAGTTCGGCCAGCGCTGCCTGCTCGCGCGTCGCCTCATCCAGCGCGGCGTGCGCTTCATTGAGGTCTCGCACAACCTCAACTTCGTCAACGGCACCGGCTGGGACACTCACAACCAGGGCCAGCTCAAGCAGCACGTCCTCATTCAAGACCTCGACCAGGCGCTCAGCACACTCATCACCGACCTGAAGGCCCATGGCCTGCTCGACAAGACGCTCATCGTCGTGAACACCGAGTTCGGCCGTCCATCTGCCTTCGATGGCGGCGGTGGTCGTGGGCATCAGGGCAGCGCGTTCAGCGTCGTGCTCGCTGGTGGCGGTTTGAAGCATCACGGTGCCTGGGGCGTCACCGACGACGAGTGCAAAAAGCCCGTCGAGAACCCCTGCGGAGTCCCCGACCTCTTCGCCACTATCCTCGCCGACCTCGGCATCAACCCGTCCAAGGAACTCTACGACGGCGACCGCCCCGTGCCGATCACCGATCGCGGCCAGCCCGTGAAGGCGATGTTTGGGTGATCTCAGTCCACCAGTTCTAGCACACCAAACGAGGCCGGGACATGGAAGTCGGGCCGCTCCGTGTTTGGATTCACCCATGGCATCCAGCCGGAGTGGACACTGCCATCGGGCTTGTGATGAAACTCAGCGCGGTAGATCCCGGCATGCATTTCGCGTGAGCGCAGCACCTTGAGCTGGCGGAGTGTTTCGAGCGGAATGCTACCGCTGACGATGTACTGGTTGTTGTCGATCTGCGCGGTGAGTTGCAGACCCTCGCATTGCCAGTCCCAGTTGATCTCGCGATAGAACCTGGCCTCGTAAGCCAGCACATCGCCGCGTGGAGACATTTCGAGGGAAAAATACGGCTTCAGGCTCAGATCCGGAGCGAAGAAGATCTCCACGCGATCCGAGTCGATCACGCGATCCTTGGCGGTGGGACCGTCGGGAAGCACCAGGTCATCGTCCTCGCAGTCGAAGCGGAAATGGAGGTGGTTTTCGTCCCAAAGAGCGCGGAACTCGGTTTTGGGTGCGGGACGATTTTCCCATGGGAAGGTGAAATCGGCCAGCACATCGGCGGACGACCAGTCGAGGGATGATTTGGTGCTGCGACGGACGTGGTAGCGTTTCATGCGGCAGCTTTGGCAGGCCTGGCGGGTAATTCAATGACGGGTGGAGAGTTGGGATCAAGTTGGGCCGTTGGAGCGGGATGAAACGATTGCTTTGCTCGCTGCTGTTGATGCCGCTGCCGTTGCTGGCGGAAGATTTGACCCTGGAGGCGAAACGGCTGCATCTCGGCAAGGCGGGGCAGTTTGAATGGGAGTCGTTCAAGGGCCGGGTGGTGGATGCGGAGCGGTTTGAGCGGCGGTTTGAGGCGAAAGCGAACGTGGAGGAGCATACGCTGCGGATCTGGCAGCGGGATGTGAAGCAGACGTGGCCGGTGCTGCTGAACGGCCGCAAGCTGGGCACGCTGGTGACGGCGCAAACGGCGCTGGAGAGTCTGCTGGTGATCCCGGCGGGTGCGTTGCGCGATGGAGAGAATGTTTTGACGATGGAGCCGCCGACCAACCTGGATGACATCGAGGTGGGGCCGGTTTTCATCGCGGCGAGAGCGATGAAGGAGGTGATGAGTGGTGCGCAGATCGATGTGACGGTGACGGATGATGAAAAGGGCGAGGGTTTGCCGTGCAGGCTCACGCTGATTCGAAAAGACGGCACTTTGCAGCCGCTGCGCGCTGAACCTGCGAGCGATGTGGCGGTGCGGATCGGTGTGGTTTACACGCGGAATGGCAAGTCGCTGCTTTCGCTGCCGCCGGGTGAGTATGTGCTGCATGCGGGGCGTGGCATGGAGTGGAGCGTCGAAAAGTTGGCCCTTTCATTGAGCGCGGGCGATGTGAAGCCGGTGGTGCTGAAACTGCGGCGTGAGGTGCCGACGGAAGGCTGGATCGCGGTGGACAGTCACATCCATACGCTGACACACAGCGGGCATGGCGATGCGAAGATCGAGGAACGCATGCTGACGATCGCGGGCGAGGGGATCGAGCTGGCGGTGGCGACGGATCACAATCATCACACAGATTATGTCCCGAGCGCGGCGAGCATGGGAGTGGCGGATCGATTCACGTCAGTGATCGGCAACGAGGTGACGACGAAGCACGGGCACTTCAACGCGTTTCCGATTCAAGCGGGCGCACAGGTGGTGAATCATCAGCAGGAGGACTGGGCGAAGCTGCTGCCGGAGATCCGCGCGACGCCGGGAGTGAAGGTGATCACGCTGAATCATCCGCGTGACCTGCACAGCGGCTTTGTGCCGCTCGGCGGTGTGCAGTTCAATCCGAAGACGGGCAAACATCGCCACGCGGACGTGCTGGACATTGATGCGATGGAGGTGATCACGTCCGGGGCGATGCAGTCGGACATTCACCTGCTGTATCGCGACTGGTTTGCGCTCCTCAATCGCGGGCATCGCATCGCGGCGATTGCATCCAGCGACACGCATGATGTGAACCGCTTCATTCTCGGCCAGGGCCGCACTTATGTGGCGGCGCAGGATGCTGATCCGGCGAAACTCGATCTGGATGAAGTGTGGCGCAGCTATCAGGAGGGTCGGCTGCTGGTGAGCCTGGGTTTGCTGGCGCAGGTGACGGTGAACGGGAAGTTTGGTGTGGGCGATCTGGCCACGGGGATCGGCGAGAGCGTGGAAGTGGAGGCGACGGTGTCTGGACCGGCGTGGGCGCAGGCGGATCGCGTGGAGCTGTATGCGAACGGGATTTTGATTCGCGAGCAGAAGATCGAGGATGATCATCGCGCGGGTGAAAAGGCGCGCGTGACGTGGAAGATCGCCAAACCGGCGCATGACGTGCATCTGGTGGTGATCGCGACGGGGCCGGGTGTGACGGAGCCGTTCTGGGAAATTCCGCGCCCGTATCAGCCGAGCAGCAAGGCTTTCGTCACCCGCGTGATTGGCTCGACGAATCCGGTGTGGGTGGATGCGGATGGTGATGGGCGGTTTGAACCGGCGTTTGGCATCGCGCAGCGATTGATCAAGGGGTCTGGAGGAGATGAGGCGAAACTGCGAGAGGCTTTGAAACGCTGTGACGAGGCGGTGGCGGTGCAGGTGGAGTCGTTGAATGGATTGAGCCGGGAGTGACGTTTGGTTTTCCGCCATGAACTCATCCCATCCTTTCAGCCGCCGTCAGCTTCTTCGTCATGCCTCGCTTCTCACCGTTGGCGCCATGCTGCCGGGTGTGTCGAAGGTCTTTGCCGCCCCGGCTGTGCCGGATGCGCTGGCGGGCCGCATTTACAAGACGCTCAAGTTCGGCATGATCAAAAGCGGGGCGAATCTCACGGAGAAATTCAAGATCGCCAAGGAGGCGGGATTCATGGGGGTGGAGATGGGCTTTCCAGGCAACAATGTGGCGGAAACGAAGCAGGCCATCGCCGAATCCGGTCTGCCGGTGGACGGCAGTGTGTGCGGCGAGCACTGGAGCGTGCGCCACACCAGCGCGGACGCGGCCACGCGGGCGAAGGCGCTTGAAAATTTGAAGCAGGCGCTGCGTGAGACGCGCGAGGTCGGCGGCCACAGCGTGCTGCTCGTCGTGGGCAAGGGCGAGGACGGCCCGGAGAACGAGATCTGGCCGCGTTCGGTGGAAAACATCGCCAAGGCGGTGCCGCTGGCGGCGGAGCTGGGCGTGCAGATCGTGATCGAGAACGTGTGGAACCAGTTTTGCTACGATCACGACGGCGGCAGCGACCAGACGGCGGACAAGTTTGTGAAATACGTCGATGAATTCCGCTCGCCGTGGGTGGGCATGCAGTTCGACATCGGCAACCACTGGAAATACGGCAGCATGGGCGGCTGGATCAGGCAGCTCGGTCACCGCGTGCTCAAACTCGACGTGAAGGGCTTCTCCCGCGCGCAAAACAAGTTCACGCCCATCGGCGAGGGTGACATCGACTACGCCGACGTGCGCAAGGCGCTCATCGAAATCAATTTCCACGGCTGGCTCGCCGCCGAGGTGGCAGGCGGTGATCTCGACTACCTCAAAGGCGTGGCCACGCAGATGGACACGGCGTTTGGGCTGTGAGGTCGCAGGCCGGATGTGTTTGGCGGAAAACGTGTGACGCGCGTCTTGGTAGTCATCGCCAAACTATCCGGCCAGTGAGGGCGGCGAAGGCGATGCGTGAGCGAATCAGCCGGATAGTTCGGCGATGTGCGCGGCAGATGTGGCCGGGCTGGTTGTGCCGAACACATTCGGCCTGCTATGAGAAGCGTGGCACGACGTTCGCCCCCTGCTGCAAGGGTCTTTCTTGCCTCACGTTATGCTCGCATGGTCAAAACGATCACCTTTCTTCTCGCCGCCACATCCTTCGCTCTCGCCGACACGCAAACACCCGCTTCCTACAGCGGCGATTTTGTCATCAAGGTCAACTACCCCTACCTGCTGTCGAAACCCGAAGGGTATGACGCAGATCAGACAAAAAAGTGGCCGCTGGTGATCTTCCTTCACGGCGCGGGTGAGCGCGGCAGCGATCTCGAACTGCTCAAAAAGCACGGCCCGCCGAAGTTGATCGCCGCCGGGCAGAAGTTCCCCGCCGTCATCACCAGCTTGCAGTGTGAGTCGAAGAATCTGTGGAGTCCGCACGCCGTGAAGGCCGTCACCGATCATCTGATCAAGACCGAGCACATCGACACCACCCGCGTTTACCTCACCGGCCTGAGCATGGGCGGCTTCGGCACCTGGGAGACGGCGTTTGAGTATCCCGACACCTACGCCGCCATCGCGCCGATCTGCGGCGGCGCGGGCGTGCGCTGGGTCACGGCGGAACGCATCAAACATCTGCCCGCCTGGATTTTCCACGGCGACAAAGACGGTGCCGTCCCCGTCGAAAACAGCCACAAGATCCACGACGCCCTCAAGAAGATCGGTGCACCGGTCAAATTGACGATCTATCCCGGCGTCGGTCATGACTCGTGGACCGCGACGTATGACAACCCCGAGTTCTGGAAATGGCTCTTTGAACAAAAACGCTCATGAAAATTCTCATCGCCCTTCTCGCAGCCACCTCGCTGCATGCCCAAATCCTTCCCGGCACGAAGCCGCTGGAGCCGAATCCCGATTTCTCCGCCACGATGGTCGCGGGAATCGACAAGATGGCGCTGCGGCTCATTGAGCAGTCGAAAGCAGGCCGCGAACCGACGCGGGAGAAGCTGAAAGCGGCCATCGGCATCGTGGATGAGCGTTTGCCGCTCACGGCGCTCGAATTCGTCGGCGACACGGCCTCCCCTGCCCTGCTGCTCGAAACGGAGCAGTGCCGTGTGTTCCGCGTGCGCTGGCCGGTGTTCGACGGCGTACATGGCGAGGGCATTTATGTGCAGCCGAAATCGAAACCGCATGCGCGGGTGATTTACCTGCCGGATGCCGACGGCACGCCGGAGAAGCTGGTGGACGAATGGCTGCTCACCACCGGCTGCGAGGTCGTTATTCCGGCGCTGGTGAGCCGCGATTCCGAGTTTAGCACGAACGACAAGTTCAACGTGAAGACGAACATCCCGCACCGCGAGTGGGTGTATCGCCAAAGCTACGAGCTGGGGCGCCACATCATCGGCTACGAGGTGCAGAAGGCGCTCTCCATTGTCGATTGGTTCAAGGCGCAGCCGGAGCAGGTGCCGGTGCTTATCGCCGGAGTGGGCGAAGGCGGCATGCAGGCCCTGCACGCGGCCGCCATCGACGAGCGCATCGACAGCGTGTACTCGATGGGCTACTTCGCGCCGCGTGAAGGCGTGTGGCAGGAGCCGATCGAACGCAATGTCTTCGGCCTGCTGCGTGATCTGGGCGATGCGGAGGTCGCCAGCCTCATCGCGCCGCGTCCGCTGGTGCTGCAGCACTTGTTTTATCCGAACCACGTCGTCTCGATGGAGGCTCCGAAGGGCGTGCGCGCCATCGCCGCGCCGGGAAAGCTCTCCGCTCCTGATTTGACCGCCTTCAACGCCGAGATTGCGCGTGCAAAGGCTCTCGCGCCCACCAGCCGCATCCTCGCGGCCACGCAGGAGACGAACAACGATCAAATCATCCGCCATCTGCTGCCCCAGGCCTCCGCCGATGCCGCGTTGAAATCGCTGAAGATCACCGGGGCCACGATCACGCTCAAACCCGACGCCACACGCCAGAAACGCCTCGTGCGCGAGCTGGAGGCCTTCACTCAACGATTGCTGGTGACCACCGAGATGGAGCGCAAGGAGCAGTTCTGGAACAAGCTGCCGCTCAAGTCGCTGCCTGAGTTTGAAGCCCACACGGTGAAGGAGCGCGAGCGCTTCTGGAACGAGGTCATCGGCCGACTGCCCGATCCGAATCTGCCCATGAACGCGAAGAGCCGCTTCGTGCGCGAGACGGACAAGGTGGCCATTTATGAAGTGACCCTGGATGTTTGGGACGATGTCTTTGCGTGGGGCTGGCTGTGTCTGCCGAAGGATATGGATGGTAGGCGCGTTCGCCAGAACGCGGAAGGTATCGACTCCCGCACTCTGGCGAGTGCGCCTACACGCCGACCCATCGTCGTCTGCCAACATGGCTTGGAAGGCATTCCCGAAGACACCATCACCACGGATGAAACGCAGCGTGCTTTCGGAGCCTACAAGGCCTTCACGCTGCGCCTTGCGGAGCAGGGATTCATCACCTTCGCGCCGCACAATCCGTATCGCGGCATGCACGCCTTCCGCACGCTCCAGCGGAAGCTCAATCCGCTGGGCCTCACGCTCTACAGCGTCATCAACGGCCAGCATCAGCGCATTCTCGAGTGGCTCAAGGCCCAACCCTTCACACAGCCGGACAAGATCGCCTTCTACGGCCTCAGCTACGGCGGCAAATCAGCCATGCGCACGCCCGCCGTGCTCACGGACTACTGCTTGAGCATTTGCAGCGGCGACTTCAATGAATGGGTGCGCAAGTGCGTGAGCACGGACATGCCGATGAACTACACGCACACCCACGAGTATGAGATCTGGGAGTGGAACATGGGCCGCACTTTCAACTACGCCGAGATGGCCGCGCTGATCGCCCCGCGCCCTTTCATGGTCGAGCGCGGTCACAACGACGGCGTGGGCATCGACGAATGGGTGAACTACGAGTTCGCCAAGGTCCGCCGCCTCTACAACAAGCTCCTCATCGGCGACCGCGCCACCATCGAGCACTTCGACGCCGGTCACATGATCCACGGCGTGGGGACGTACCAGTTCTTGAAGGAGAAGCTGGGGTGGAAGTGAGATTCACAACGCCGCGAGAAGCTTTTCAAGGACAGCTATCTCGCTGGCGCACTGGCTGGGAAGCTCGGCGACTGACCAAGATTCCGTCGAATCGAGGCATAAGCATCTTCGAAGGACATCGGCGGCATTCTGGAGATGACCGCCTGCGCTTCCTCCTGCGTCATCCACGGGGTCACGGGCCGGGAGCTGGCCGGGGTCGCTTGGTAGGTCGCCGGAGTCTCCTGGATGCATGCATTGGCTGTGACGAGATCGTTCACGCGCCCAAGCTACCCGCATGTCCGGCGGTGGCAAGCACGCTCTCGAAGGCAGACAGCCCGTTGCAATCCCCGCATCGTCCGCTAGGCTCGTGGCGTAACCCCAACGCGCATTATGCAAACACCCAAAATCACCGCCTACCTGAAAACTTACTGTGGCTGGAGCGAAGGCATCCGTGCCATCTTCCGCAAATACGATCTCGCCTACGAGGAGAAGGACATCATCAAAAATCCCGCCTTCCGCTGGGAGATGGAACAAAAAAGCGGCCAGCCGCTGTCACCCTGCGTGGAAGTGAACGGCACCATGCTGGCCGACATCAGCGGCGAGGAAGTCGAGCGCTGGATGACCGAAAACGGCCTCCTCAACCTCAGCGATGCACCGGCCGATGCGCCGACGAACTCCGCCTGCACGGATGCCCAGCATGCCGCGATGGCGGCAGGCCAGGTCGGCACGCTCAAGTTTGTCGGCTGAATTCCCATGAGTCCTCGTCTTCTCCTCGCCTTGCTGGTCTTCACGCTGGCCGCCTGCAACTCGGTCTATTATGCCGCCTGGGAAAAACTGGGCTACGAGAAGCGCGATCTGCTCAAGAGCGCCGTCAAAGCCGCGCGTGGCGAGCAGAAGGAGGCGGGCGAGGAGTTTCAGGACGCGCTGACGCAGCTTCAAAAGCTGGCCGGTTATCGCGGCGGCAACCTCGAAAGCGCCTACAACCGCTTTAAAGGCGAATACGAGGACTGCGAGGCCCAGGCCACGGCAGTGCGTGATCAAATCCGCGAGGTGGACACGGTGGCGCGGGATCTGTTCCGTGAATGGGAGCGCGAAATCCGCCAGTATGAGAGCGCTTCGCTCGCGGCAGACAGCCGTCGCAAGCTGGCGGACACCCACAGCCGTTTCGAGCAGCTCTCAAGCTCGCTGCACGCTGCAGAATCGACGATGGAGCCTGTTTTGCGTCAGTTTCGCGACCAAGTGCTTTATTTGAAGCATAACCTGAACGCCGCAGCCGTCGGCTCACTGCGCGGCAAAGCAGACACCATCCAGGGCGACATCCAACGCCTGCTGGCGCAGATGAATCGCTCCATCGCCGAGGCGGACCGGTTCATTCTCAGCTTGTAGATTCGACTGGTAGTCGAATCCTGCTTCGATTGCCAATCGAACAGCTACTCGGTGGTGAAGGGCGAGGCTGGCAAGCCGGCGGCGTTGACGAGATTGCCCTTCGGATTGGCTGCCCACGAGTAGCGCACGGCTTTGGGGGCTTTGATCTCGCTGCTGGAGACGATGACCTTGTCACCTTCGATCCTGGCATCGGCCCAGACGAATTTCTTGTCGTCGCCAGCGATGGCGAAGCCTTCAAGTTCACCGGATTTGGCTCTGAGGCCGGTCGCTTGATCAAAGATAAGCATGATGTGATCGGCGGTGATCTCGGCGGATTTGAAAAGCGGGCCAGACCACAGGGCGATGCTCTTTTGATACACGTCATGCAGCACGACGCGCGCGAGCCGCGCGGCAAACTCGGTCTTGTTCGTTGGGTGGCCTTGCTTGGGGTCGCCGATGTCCATGGTGATGGCCATGCCGGTGTGCGGCATTTGCAGGGCGCGGCGCTGACCATCGCGCACCGACACGCCCCAGCCGGTGGGTTCGCTGGGGAATTTCTGCGGCGTGGCGAAGGCTGGAATCTGCACCCAGGCGAAGTAGAACTCGTCGCCCCAGTGCTTGCGCCAGTCCGCGATGAGCGTGCAATGCTGAGCGCCATACAAAGAGGTAAAAGGGCCTGCCGCGTTGCGCTCGCCCTGATACCAGATGACGCCGCGCATCGTGTAAGGCACGAGCGGGGCGATCATGCTGGCGAAGAGGCCGCCTGGCTTCATGACTTGCAGGTTCTTGAAGGGTGACGGCGCTTTCGGCGCGGGTTGTTTGGCTTTGAGAGCAGCCGAGCGTGTCTTCAACCACGCGGCTTTGGCATCGAGGAACTTCTTTTGCTCGGCCTCGGGCACGAAACCGTCGAGGCGCTTGGTCCAATCATCGAGCAGCGGTTTGAAGCCGGGCACGGCTTGCTGCGCGGAAAGGCTTGTCCACGCCTCAATCGGCGTGCCGCCGACGGCAGAGGTCACGATGCCGATGGGCTGCTTGATCTCGGCGAGCAGATCGCGGGCGAAGAAGTAGCCCATCGCGGAGAAATCGGCCACGGTCTCCGGCGAGCACACGCGCCACTTGCCGGGGCGATCCGGCGCGAGCTCATCGTCAGGCACGGGCAGCTCATAAATGGCCAGCGGTGCGTCATGCACAAAGACGCGGATTTCAGGATGCTTCGCGTTGGCGACTTCGGCATCGGCGTTGTCCACTTTGCCGTGCAGCTTGCCATTGATCTGCATCGCCATGTTTGACTGGCCGGAGGCAAACCACACCTCGCCGACAAGCACATCCTTGATGATCTTGTCGTTGATGTGCAGCGTCTGTGATTCAGCGTTTGGAGCCAGTGGATCGAGCTTCACCTGCCACTCGCCTTTGGCACCGGCCTTGGCTGCTTTCTTCTGGCCTGCGAACTCCACCACGACTTCCTCCCCAGCCTCCGCCCAGCCCCAGATGGTGACGGGTTTGCCAGCCTGCACGACCATGTGATCAGAGATCACCGATGGCAAACGCACCTCGGCGAGGGCGCAGGCGGCTGACAGCAGCAGAAGGAGAAAGCATTTCATGGAAGTAACGACGTGAACGCATGTCACTTGTTGCTGGTCAATGAGGATGACCACAAGTCAGCTTGGTTTCCACCACGTCCCGGAGGGACGTGAGAAATCAGCCGGTGGTGAAGCGAGGAACGAGCGAGAACCACCGGACTAGCAGTGCCGATTTCATTCCGTTCGACGGTGCGCCCTGGAGTGCGCGAGAAGCACAGTCATCACACGACAACCAGTGGACATCTCACGCTTCTCGCGTCCCTGCCGGGACGCTCTGGGCGTTGCGGACAGTTTGGGCATCTCAATCCGGTGGTTCCACCACCGGCTAATCTCTTTCGTCCCTTCGGGACGTTGGATTCTACCCGCATGCTGCGTATTTTCCCGCGCTCATGAAATCCATCCACCGCCTCCTCGCTCTCGTTTTGCTGTTCAGCAGCCTTTCTCTCCACGCGGAGATCAAGCGTCCCATCATCCCGACGCACACGCGCACAGAGGACGTGGTGTATGGCCGCAAGTTCGGCGTCGCTCTCACGCTTGATGTCATCACGCCGGAGAAGCCGAATGGATTCGGCATCGTTTATATGGTGAGCGGCGGCTGGGTTTCGGGGTATTCACCAAACACGCCTGACCACTATGTGCCGTTCCTGGAACGTGGTTACACGGTCTTCTCCGTGCGCCATGGTTGCCAGCCGAAATTCATCATCCCGGAGATCACGCAGGACATCCATCGCGCCATCCGCTTCATCCGGCACCATGCGGCGAAGTGGAACGTGAATCCCGACAAGCTCGGCATCAGCGGCGGCAGCGCGGGCGGGCATCTTTCGCTCACGATGGGCGTGTATGGCGGCCCTGGTGATCCGAAGGCCAAAGACCCGATTGATCGCGAGAGCAGCGCCATCCAGGCCATCGCCTGCCTGTATCCACCGACGGATTTTCTCAACTACGGCAAGCCCGGCGAAGACGCCGTCGGTGTCGGCACGCTGAAGAATTACAAAGGGGCATTTGGAGCCGAATCCGACACGTCGGAAGGCCGCCAGCGCCTCGGCAAGCAAATCTCACCCATCTACCACATCACCGCGAAACTTCCGCCGACCTTCATCATCCATGGCGATCAAGATTTCCTCGTGCCCATCCAGCAGGCCGAGACTTTCGTCGCCAAAGCCAAAGAGGCTGGCGTAATCGCGGAACTCGTCGTCAAACCCGGTGCCGCTCACGGCTGGCCGGATCGCCAGCCGGATTACACACAGTTCGCCGAGTGGTTTGATGCGCACCTGCGTGGCATCAAGAACTGAGCAGGCCGTAGCATAGGCTTTCTAGCCTGTGAGGAACGGGCATGGCAGACACAGCCTAGAAAACCTATGCTACGCTCCCAGCGGCGATCACGGCACCCATCCCAGTTCCGCAAAGAATGCGTCCATCTTTTTGAGCGTCTCCTCATGCAGGGCAGGATCTTTGAACATGTAGGTATGAATGGCTCCCGGCGGTGACACGAACTCGATGCGGTTGCCTGCCTTCTTCATGGCCTCGGCGAAAACGCGGGCACCCAGGATTGGCGTGGTGGTGTCGCCATCGCCGTGAAAGAGCAGCGTTGGCGGCAGTCCGGGGCGCACTTCATGCGCGGGGGACAGCTCTTGCCAGCGCTCGCCGATTTTCGCGTTGCCGTAGCCTTCCAGCGAGGTGTCGATGACCGGCGAGAACAGCACCAGCGCGTTCGGGTGGCAGGACACGTCGAGGTTTTCATTCGCATGATCCACGCCATCAAACATCGCCGTCGCGGCAGCGAGATGACCACCGGCGGAGGCACCATTCGCGATGATCTTGTCTGGATCGACGCCCAGCTCCGCCGCATGAGAACGCACATAGCGCAGGGCGGCGCGAGCATCCTTCACGCACTCAAACACCGTCACCGGCGTCTTCGCTTTGTAGAGCCGGTATTGCACGCTGATGCCCACCATGCCGAGCTTCGCGCAATGATCGGCGAAGACATACATGGAGCGCGGTGATCCGCTGGTCCAGCCACCGCCGTGGATGGCGACGAAACAGGCGCGCTTGTCACCCTGCTTCAAACCGGCCGGCTCGAAGATGTCGAGAGCCAGCTCACGACTGCCGACCTTCTTGTAAACCACGCGAAGGGTCGGCTCCAGCTTCGCCGAAATCGCGGTGGTGAAGGCTGGTGATCTCACCACCAGTGTCGCGGCGGGGGGCTTGCCGCTCACGAGTTTCGCAAGCATCGCTTTCGTCGGTAGTTTGCCAAAGGCATCCTCTTTGATGGTCAAATGCAGCACCTGCTGCCAGCGATGCGGCATGAAGAGGTGCATGACGCCGTTTTCGGTGAAGGCGTCGAGGTAAGAGCACTGCGAATTGAAGCCGGAGACCGCATGAACCGGCGCGACGGCGTTCGCGAGCACGAAGCGTGGCTCGCTCCAGGTGTGGCCTTCGTCGGTGGAGAGCGAGGCCCAGACTTCGCTGCGCATCTTCATCAACTCGGCCTTGTCGCTGAGTTCGCCGTTGCCAGTGGTTGGCACTTTGTTGTGATGGAAGGCCACGAGCGTCTTGCCATCCGACAGCGGGAAGAGCATCGGCGGCGCGTCAGGATGCACGAGTGTGCTCGGTGCAGGTTCGGTCCACGTTTTGCCGTCGTCCTTGCTCCACGAGGTAAAAAGATGCCCCTGCGGCGTGCGTGACATGAACAGCACACGACCGCCGCCGAGATTCAGCGGACGGCCTTCGTCCATGCGGTTGAAACCTTCAGCGATCCATCCCTTGGGTCGCGCATTTGGAAGCACCGTCCACGTTTTGCCCTGATCCTCGGAGCGCAGCAGGTATTGCTGCGTGGTGAAGGGCTTCTTCGACCAGTCGGCAAGATGTGAGCCAAGCAGCCATGTGCCCGCGTCCGTCTCGGTCATGCGCATGACCGACATGCCCATGAAGCCCGGATCATTCACCGGCTCNNGGTCTGCACGTCGGACCAAGTATGCCCGTCGTCATCGGAGGTGCGCCAGCCGATGGGGGCGTTCTCGCGTTTGCCCTCCTCCCAGGTCCACTTGCCCGGAATCGGCTGCGTGCCGAAGCAGTGGATGCGCTGCGTGCCGCGCGGGATCAGCGGGATGAAGCCATGCTGACCGTAAGGGATGTCATAGGCCACGGCGGGCTTGCTCCATGTCTTGCCCTTGTCCGTGGAGCGACAGGCCATCATCGAGTTGATCCTCTCGCCCTTGCTCTTCGCATAATGATCGCCCTCCGGGAACATGAGCAGGAAATCGCCCTTCGGCGTGATCGTGGCCCGCGTTTCAAGGATGCGCGTCTGCGTGCGATGCACGACCTGGCCCTTGATGGCCTCCACCATGAGCAATCCCATGTCCTGGTCGATCACCAGCCCCTGCGGCGGGGATTTGGCGCTCAAGTCGATGCCATTGACGGTCACCGTGTCCATCAGCGGCAGTGGTTCGAGCGCGTGCAGGGACGCTGTGATGAGCAACAGGGAAGTGAGCGTTTTCATGGTTGGAAACATGCTCTCAAGACGGGCGGCTCACCTTGATGTTGCTGGTTAGCTTAGATGACCAACCCATTGGATGGCGACTTCGTAACAGGCGTTGTGCTTCGAGAACTCTTCTTCCATCCATGCGCCATCACGCCCTCTCTGGTTGCCCTGTGTCAACGAGGTGTCTTCGCGCAGCGTGTTTGAGTAGATTCGATTGGCAATCGAATCCGCAGGGGCATTCGGCTTCGAGTGCCACTCGAAGTTACGGCGAGAGCGTCAGCGCCAGTCGGCGAGCGGATTGTTTTTCACCGCGAGCGGGAAGTTCACACGTTCGCCACCGCCCACATGCGAGGCGATCACCGCAGTGATCATCTCGACCGTCAGGCGTCCATCCTCAGCACTGCACAGAGGCTGGCGGTTTTGCTCCATGGAAGCGATGAGATCAAGGGCTCCGGTGGCATGGCTCATGACTTGTCTGCCGATGTCGGCAATGGGCTCAGGCTCGCCGACGCCAGCAGCGCTGATGGGGATCCAGACGCGGGGTTCTTTGCCCGGGTGAAACGGGCTGCCGGAGCAGAGGTGAGCGAGCGGGGTCTGATCGACGCGGATGTCGATGATGCCCTTCGTCCCGATAAGCTGGAGGCCAAAACCGACCTTGGGATCACCGGCTTCTTGCATGGAGTCGAAGTAGAAGGGCACGCCGGAGTCGAGATCAAAACGCGCATGCACCTCATTGCCCGCGATGGGCCCGAAGTCGGCCTTGTCGCGGTTCACATCGGCGGGTGTGACGGGTTTGCCATCCAGCATGATCGCGGCGGAGCAGGCGAGCGGCTTGCCAGCCAGGAACACGCC
>DNXB01000008.1 GCA_003506995.1 Verrucomicrobiales bacterium | reverse complement strand
ATGCCTGTAGTGCGGACGCTGCCGCTAATGCCTGTAGTGCGGACGCTGCCGCCAATTACTTCTTGTGCGCTAAGGCTCGCTGGAGCCTCGATCGCCTCATTCCAAGCCATCGCATCAACAACCAATGAGCCCATAGCCACAGGGGCTTTGGGGGCTTGGTGTTGGTGAGAGGTGTTCTTCATGTCTGACTCAATTTTCTCTGACGACGGAAAGCTGCACTCATTCCACAATGGTGCAAGCAGCGGCAGGTCATTTTTGTTTTGGAGTTTGCAGCACGCGCGATCTCAAACAACGCCTCTCTGACGGACGTGTTAAGCAGTCATTTGCGTCCCCGTTCTTTCGTAACGCTTGTCGTAACGGCTGGCTAAAAATGAGGGCATTTGGGGTGATTCAAGACCAGATGTCATTTGCCCGATCCCATGGTCTATGCGATATGAGAGCACGCAGGGCGACTTGCGGGAAGGTGGGGTTAGAGCCATGATATCTCCTTCGGGACGAAGAGGTCGTGGGTTCGAATCCCGCCAGCCCGACCAATGCAGCTTGCGCTTATCTTCATATAAGTACAAAGGCAGGACATGGCGAACCCAACCCCACCCAAAAAAATCCTTCTCGCGGAGGACGTGCGCGCCATTTCCCTGCGGGTGTCGCACGCGCTTGAGACCCATGGCTACCTGGTCCGGGTGGCGGAGGACGGGGAAGAGTGCCTGGAGCAGATCGAGGAGTTCAAGCCGGACCTGCTGGTGCTGGACCTGATCATGCCGAAAATGAACGGCCTGGAGGTGCTGCGGCATCTGCGGGCGCAGCAGTCCACGCAGCACCTGCCGGTGATCGTCTGCACGGCGAAGGATTACTCCACGGAGCTGAAGCACATCCAGCAAACCGGGCCGGTGGACGTGCTGATCAAGCCTTTTGACCCTGAGCTGCTGCTTGGAAAGTTGCAGCAGTATTTCCATGAGGCGGCCACCACCCGAGGGGTGACGCACCGCTCGCACCTGCCGACGGCGACGGAGCAGTACGCGCCGGTGCTGGACACGAAGCGTCCGCATGTGCGGCTGTGGGGCACGCGCGGCTCGATCCCGGTGTGCGGGGCGCGTTACGCGCAGCACGGGGGCAACACGACGTGTTTTGAGTACAGCACGGGCAAGGAGCGCATCATGTTTGACGCGGGTTCCGGGCTGCGGGAGGCCGGGCAGTCGTTTCTGGCGGGCGGGCCGTGTCATGTGCATCTGTTCATCACGCACACGCATTGGGATCACATCCAGGGCTTCCCGTTCTTCACGCCGATCTACGTTCCGGGCTTTGAGATCACGGTCTATGGCGAGCGTGGCTTCGGGAAAAACATCGAATCCCTGCTCTGCGGCCAGATGGACCGGGACTATTTTCCGATCCAGCGCGAGGATCTGCGGGCGAAGATCAATTTCGTGTTCCTGGACGACAAGCCGGTGAAGATCGGTGAGGTGACGGTGACGCGCGAGTTCACGCAGCATCCGGGCGCGACGGTGGGCTTCAAGGTGCAGCATGAGGGCCGCAGCGTGGTCTTTATGCCGGACAATGAATTTCTCCAGGGCTACACCGGCTCTCCGGCGCTACTGACGCGTGACACGGACCTGGTGGTGCCTTACGAGCCGATTTTGAAGTTCCTCGACGGGGTGGACCTGCTGGTGCATGAGGCGCAGTACCTGCCCACGGACTATCCGAAGCGCATCGGCTGGGGGCATTCCAACCTGGCCACGGCCTGCGCCATGACCAAGCTCACCGGCGTCAAAAAGTGGATCGTGGTGCATCATGACCCTGACCACGATGATCCGGCGCTGCACTCGAAGCTCAACCTCACGCGGCAGATTCTGCGGGAGATCGGCCATCAGATCGAGGTGGTGCATGGTTATGACGGCATGTCCGAGTATCTCTGATCTCAGATCACCGGGTCATAGCTCGTGAGCGCCTCGCCCACGAGGGCGCATTCCTTCTTCAACTGGTCGAACATGAACTGCGCGCCCTTCAAGTCGCCCGCATGCGCGTATTCGCACAGCTCGGAGGACAGGAGGAATGCCTTGGGCGCGGCATAGACGCCGAGCATGCCTTTGAGTGAATGCGCCGCCTCGTAGAGCGGTCGCGCCTTGCCTGCGGCGAGCGCCTTTTCCGCCTTGCGCAGGTATTTCTGCGTGTCCTCGGGGAAAATGGTGATGAGTTTCCGCATGAGCTTGTCATCACCGGCCGACTCACGGAAGGCCTCGGCGTCGAATGACACGCCTGCGGGAGGCTGGGGCGATGTCTGCCGGGCTGGCTCCGGCGCAGGCGGTGACGCCAGGGCTCCTGCCGCAGGCTGCGGCTTGCGGGAAAATTTTTCAACGGCCTGGAAGAGCTCGATCGAGCGCAACGGTTTGGCGAGGTAGTCGTCCATCCCGGCGGCCAGACAGAGCTCGCGGTCTCCTCTCATCGCGTTCGCGGTCATGGCGATGATGGGCATGTGGCCGCCGGCGGCCTGTTCGATCTGACGGATGGCGGCGGTGGCCTCCAGGCCGTTCATGCCGGGCATCTGCACATCCATGAGGATGAGGTCAAACGGCTCGCTCTTGAAGAAGTCGATGGCCTCCTGGCCGTTGGAGGCCAGCGTGACCATGTGGCCGCGTTTTTCCAGCATACGGGAGCTGACGAGCTGGTTCACATGGCCGTCCTCGACCACGAGCACCTTCATGGAGGCGCGCGCGGTGACGGCCGGCTCGGGGCGCGGGGACATCGGCTTGATGGAGATGCCGCTGGTGCGGCCAAAGGCGGCGGTGAAGTGGAAGGTGCTGCCAACTTCCGGCTGGCTCTCCACCCAGATGCGCCCGTGCATCAGCTCCACGAGGTCGCGGCAGATGGCCAGCCCGAGGCCGGTGCCGCCGTAGCGCCGGGTGGTGGAGGTCTCGGCCTGCGTGAAGGCGTCGAAGATGCGCTGATGCATGCTTCCGGCGATTCCGATGCCGGTGTCGTTGATCTTGAAGTGCAGCATGATGAGGTCCGCCGTCTCGGACTCCACGTTCACCTCGATGGTGACGCCGCCCTTGTGGGTGAACTTGATCGCGTTGCCGANNGGAATGCCGATGCCGGTATCGCGCACAGTGATGGTGAGATCGGCATTGCCTTCCTTGCTTGCAGGCGCGCCTGTGATGGTGATGTTCACCTCGCCGCTCGGCGTGAACTTGATCGCATTTCCTGCAAGGTTGAAGAGGATCTGCCGCAGCCGGCCGTCGTCGCCAATCAGACGGGCCGGGATCGCCGGGCTGATGTGATGCAGCAGGACCAGGCGTTTCTGGAAAGCGCGCACCCCCATCGACTGCACGGTCTCGGTGATGATGGCGTTGAGGTCAAACTCGTGGGAGTCCAGCTCCATCTTGCCGGCCTCGATCTTGGAGAAGTCCAGGACGTCGTTGAGCAGCTCCAGCAGCGAGTCGGCGGACTGCTTGAGCATCTCCAGATACTCGCGCTGGGAGCTGTCCAGATGCGTGCCCAGCAGCAGCTCGCTCATGCCGATGATGCCGTTCATCGGCGTNNGGCGTGCGGATCTCATGGCTCATGTTCGCCAGGAAGACGCTCTTGGAGCTGTTGGCCGCCTCGGCGGCGTGGCGTGCCTGGCGCAGCTCCTCCTCGTCCTGCTTGCGCTCGGTCACGTCCGTGTGGGAGCCGGCCATGCGGTAGGGCTTGCCGTTCGCATCGCGCAAGGCCCGGCCGCGGGCGAGAATCCAGCGCCAGCTTCCATCCTTGTGACGGAAGCGGAACTCCACGGAGTAGCGCGGGCTCTGGTTGCTCAGATACTCGTTCAGCGTGGCCATCACGCGGTCGTGATCGTCGGGATGCAGCAGTTTTTCAAAGGCGGTGAAGTTGTCCGGCAGCTCATCGTCCTCGTAGCCGACCATCCTTTTCCAACGCGGGGAGAAGAACACCACGTCGGTCTTGAGATCCCAGTCCCAGATGCCGTCATTCGTGCCGCGCACGGCCAGGGCGAAGCGCTCCTCGCTCGCCGCCAGGGCGCGGATGGACTCCTTCTGCTCCGTGATGTCCGTGATCGACCCGGCCATGCGGTAAGGGTGTCCGGTGGCATCCCGCAGGGCGCTGCCACGCGCCCGGAACCAGCGGAAATCACCGTCTTTGCACTTCAGGCGGTATTCCACGTCATACGGCACCTGCTCGTCCACATGCGCCTTCAGGGCCGCCAGGATGCGCTCACGATCCTCCTCATGGAGCCGAGACTCGAACTCCGAGAACAGGTTCTTCATCTCGTCATCGGTGTAGCCGAGGAGCTGTTTGAAGCGTGGCGCGTAGTACACCACGTCGGTCTTGAGGTCCCAGTCCCAGATGCCGTCGTTGGTGCCGCGCACGGCCAGGGCGAAGCGCTCCTCGCTCTCCGCCAGCTCGCGCACCGCTTCCGCCGGGGCATTGGGCAGGCGCAGGCGGCAGGCATGCAACATGCCTTCGAGTTCCTGAATGCGCTGCTTCAACTCCGGCACGGAGTCGCCTGCGGCATGCTCGTGGGTGTCTGACATCGGTGGGGCGGGTGGGGCGTCCTGGTGGCTGGATGCGGACGAAGCGAGATGAATAGGCACAAATCGCCGCAAACAAACTCAAAAGGTTGAGCCAGAGCGTCAAAGTGTGGCTCTATGCGGGCATGGGAAATGCATTCCTTGCGAACTGCGTGCGTTTTTGGGGCTGGCGGAGACGTTTCTTTCTGACTTCATGAACCGCCGCCGCATCCTCGCCTCCCTCCCCGCCGTCTTTGCCGCCAACAGCCTTGCCGCCTCGGCCGACAAGAAGCTCCGCGTCGCCGTCATCGGCCACACCGGCCGTGGCAACTACGGTCATGGCCTCGACACGATGTGGCTCAAGATCCCGGCGGTCGAAATCGTCGCCGTGGCCGACGCGGACGCCGCCGGACTGGCCGGGGCGCTGAAAAAGCTCGGTGTCACCCAGGGCTTCGCCGATTACCGGCAGATGCTCTCCAAGGTGAAGCCCGACATCGTCGCCATCGGCCCGCGTCAGATTGACCAGCATCGCGACATGCTGCTCACCGCGATCAAATTCGGCGCGAAGGGCATCTACATCGAAAAACCCTTCCTCCGCAGCCTTGCCGAGTGCGATGAGGTCATCGCCGCCGCCCAGGAAACCGGCGTGAAGATCGCCATCGCCCACCGCAACCGCTATCACCCCGCCCTGGCCATGGCGGCCAAGCTCATCGCCGACGGTGCCATTGGCCGTGTGCTGGAAATGCGCGGACGCGGCAAGGAAGACCCTCGCGGCGGCAGCCTCGACATGTGGGTGCTCGGCTCGCACGTCATGGGCGTGGCCCTCGCGCTCGGGGGCGCTACGCGTGCCTGCACGGCGGGTGTTTTCCAGGGTGGAAAACCGGTCACCAAGGCGGATGTCAAAGAAGGCGACGAAGGCATCGGCCCGCTTGCGGGAGACGAGGTCCATGCGCGCTTCGAGATGGCCAGCGGCGTGCCGTTCTTCTTCGACAGCATCAAGGACGGCCGCCTGAAAAAGCCCGCCTACGACGATCCCGCCTCGTTTGGCCTCCAGGTCTTCGGCAACGCGGGCGTGATCGACTTCCGCATGGACCAGGAGCCCTTCGCGTGGATTCAAACCGGCTCCGAAGCGCGCAAACCCGTGCTGGCGGACAAGGACATCGCCAAACAAGTCTCCAGCCACGAAACCGCCGGTCTTGATCTCATCGACGCCATTCAAAACAACCGTGCGCCGCTCTGCGATGCTGTGCAGGGTCGAGAAATCACCGAAATGATCAGCGCCGTGTTCGAATCGCATCGACTGAACGGCCAGCGTGTCACCTTCCCGCTGCAGACCCGCCAGAATCCGCTCACCCTCCTATGAAAAAACCGGCCGCATCGCCTCTCCTCATTCAAAACGGCACCCTCATCCTGCCGGACAAGCTGGTCGAAGGAGGCGCGGTGCTGTGTGAACGCGGCAAGATCACCGCCGTCGGCAAGAGCATCGCCGAACCCAAAAACGCCATCGTGATGGATGCCAAGGGCGGTTACATCAGCCCCGGCTTCATCGACATCCACGTCCACGGCGGTGCCGGGGCCGATTTCATGGACGCCACCGTGCCCGCCGTGCGCACTGCCTTGAAAGCGCACGCGCTGCACGGCACCACCACGATCTTTCCCACCACCACCACGGGTGCGCCGGTGCAGATCATGGCCATGCTCGGAGCCTGCCGTGAGGCCAAACGCACCTGGGAGGCCGCGCATGGCTCTCGCATCGCCGGTGTGCATCTTTACGGGCCTTATTTCGCCGCGGACAAGGTCGGCTGCCATTCCCGCACGGGCCGTCGTGCGCCGAATCCCACGGAATACGCCATGTGGTTTCGCGATGATCTCATCCGCATCGCCACCTGCGCCGCCGAACTCCCTGGAGCGGAGGAATTTTACCAAACCGCCCGCCAACACCGCTGCCTCATCACCTGCGGCCACTCGAACGCGAGCTGGACGGAGATGGAACGCGCCTTCAAGGCCGGCATGCGCCATGTGGATCACTTCTGGTGCGCCATGAGCTCCGTCGCCTCGCTGCGCACCCGCCTGGGCACGCCCATGCAGGCTTCGATGGAGCAGTTCGTGCTCGCCACCGCCGAGATGAGCACGGAAGTCATCGCCGACGGCATGCATCTCGCCCCCGAGCTGCTCGACTTCGCCTTCCGCATCAAAGGCGCGCAGCGTTTGTGCCTCGTCACCGATGCCAACCGCGCCCTCGACATGCCGCCGGGCCGTTACCGCTTCGGTTCGGACGACGACGGCTCCTTTTTCGAGAGCGATGGCAAGGTCGGCTTCGTTCCCGGCCAGGGACTCGCGAGTTCTGTTGTCGGGCTCGACCACATGGTGCGCCACATGAAGAAAAGCACCTCCGCCACGCTGCCGGACGCCGTGCGCATGGCCAGCCTCACGCCCGCCGAACGCGTTGGCATCGCCAAAACCTGCGGCAGTCTGGAAAAGGGCAAGCAGGCCGACATTCTCATCCTCAGCCGTCGTCTCGACGTTCAACACACCTTCATTTCTGGTGTCGAAGTGCCGCGTGATTGAGGTCGGATTTGTGAACCACTCATGCTCACTAATCCTGATTTAATATTCAGATCCGGCCATTAGAGTCCTATTAGTGAGCATGAGTGGTTTCAAAAGTCTCATTTTCCTTGGCATAGTCTGCTTCTCCACCTGCCACGCGCAGACATCGTCCTTCGCGGAACGACTCGTGCAGGCCGCGATGGAGCGCACCAAGGTCAGCGTTCGTTACGAGCCCGCTTATGTGCGGCTGGACTACCCGAATGGCGATGTGCCCGCCGACACCGGCGTCTGCACGGATGAAATCGTTCGCAGCTACCGAGCGCTCGGCTTCGACCTGCAAAAACTCGTCCACGAGGACATGAAACGCGCCTTTGCGGCCTATCCGAAGATCTGGGGCCTGAAATCGACCGACAAAAACATCGACCACCGCCGCGTGCCGAATTTGCAGACCTTCTTCAAGCGTCGAGGTGCTTCGCTGCCCGTGACGCCAAACGCCGCCGACTATCTGCCCGGTGATCTCATCACCTGCACCGTGCCCCCGAACCTCCCTCACATCGCCATCGTCGTTCCGGCGCCGGATGGCGGCGCCACGCCCTGGATCGTCCACAACATCGGCCAGGGGCCGAAATGCGAGAACCGCCTCTTCGAGTTCCCGCTCACCGGTCATTACCGGTTTCATCCGGTGGTGGCGAAACGTTGAGCGCTTTGGTTTGACGCGCCCGCCAAACCGCCATGGGCGGCGGTGGTCGATAATGGGGAGAACGCCCCATGGTTTTCAACGCGCGCCCGTGCCTAACATCCGGCATGGAGAACGTGTTCATGGCGCGGCTGGTCCAGCACCTCGCGTAGCTTGCGCGCCAGCGAGGAAGGCGTGAAGGGCTTTTGCAGCAGCGTCACGCCTTGCTTCAGCATGCCTTGATGAATGATGGCATTCTTGGTGTAGGCGGAGGTGAACAGCACCCGGGTGGTTGCATCCAGCGCCTGCACGCGGTCCGCCAGCTCCATGCCGCTCATGTGCGGCATGACGAGATCGGTGAACAGCAGGTCAACGGGGCCGGTGCCGCGTTCCAGTCGCAGGCTCAGGGCATCGATGCCATTGGCCGCCACCCACACCGTGTAGCCCAGCCGTCTGAGCAAGGTCGCCGCCATCTCGCGCAAGGCAGGATCGTCCTCGACGAGCAGGATGGTTTCCGTCCCGCATGGCAGATCAGCCGGGGCAGGACGCCGGGCGGAAGCCTGTGACTGCACCGCCATCTGCGGCAGATAGATTTTGAAGGTGGTGCCACGGCCCGGTTCGCTATACACGCTGATGTGGCCGCCGCTTTGCTTGATGATGCCATAGCAGGAGGACAAACCCAGGCCGGTCCCCTGCCCAACGCCCTTGGTGGTGAAGAACGGCTCGAACACACGGGCTTTGACCCCCGCGCCCATGCCGGTGCCGCTGTCCGTGATCGCCAGCATCACATAGTCGCCGGCCGACAGTTCCGATTCCGGGAACTGGCTGACGTACGTCTGGTCCAGCGTGACGTTCGCGGTTTCCAGCGTGAGTTTGCCGCCGCCGGGCATGGCGTCACGCGCGTTGATGACCATGTTCATGATCACCTGCTCCATCTGGCCGGCATCGGCCCGCACCGCATGCAGACCTGGGGCGGGAAGGATCTGCGTGTTCACCTCGCCACCCATGAGATGGTGAAGCATGCCGCTCATGCCGGTGATGACCTCATTGAGATCAAGGGCTTCCGGTTTGAGCAATTGCCTGCGGCCATAGGCCAGAAGCTGCCGGGTCAGCGTGGCGGTCCGGTCGGCGGCCTTGCGGATCTCAGCCGCGTTTTTCGCCAGCGCGCCACCCGTGGGAAGATCGCCGATCAGCAGCTCGCTCTGGCCGATGATGGCGGTGAGGATGCTGTTGAACTCATGCGCCACGCCGCCCGCCAGCCTGCCGACGGTTTCCATCTTCTGCGACTGCAGCAACTGGGCTTCGAGTCGTTTGCGCTCGGTGATGTCGCGCTGGATGGCCACAAAGTGGGTGATGGCGCCGCTGGCATCGCGCAGGGGCGCGATCTGCCACTCCAGGTCGAATTCCGTGCCGTCTTTGCGGTAGTTCACGGTCTCCCCGGCAAAGGTGTCGCCCTGCCGCAGATTTTCCCGCAGCCGGTTCAGCACGGCGCGGTCCGTGCGCGGTCCTTGCAGCAGACGGGGCGTCCTGCCCACGGCTTCCGTCGCCGTGTGGCCGGTCATCTGCGTGAAGGCGGGATTGACGAAGATGATTCTCGGCCCCGGCAGATCGAGCTCCGCGTCGGTGATCATGATGGACTCCTTGGACTGCTCCACGGCGGAGCTGAGCAGCCGCAGCGACTGCTCCGTCCGTTTGCGCTCGGTGATGTCCTGAATCTGGGCGATGAAGTAGCGTGGCTGATCCTGAGCGTCGCGCACCAGCGACACATTCAGCAACACCGTGACGAGATGCCCGCCCGCATGGATGTAGCGTTTCTCCATCTGGTAAGAGCGCGTCTCGCCAGCAAGGAGCTGGCGCACACATTCGAGATCCGCCGCGAGGTCATCGGGATGCGTGATGTCCTGGAAGGTGCGGGTGAGCAGCTCAGCCTCCGTGTATCCGACCAGCTTGCAGAGCGCCCGGTTGACCTTGAGCCACTGTCCGTCGGGAGACACCAGCGCCACGCCGATGGGGGCATGCTCGAAGGCACCGGCGAAGCGTTCCTCGCTTTCCCGCAGCGCCTGGTTGGTGTGTAAAACCTCCTGTTCCGCCTGCTTCAAGTCATGGATGTCCGTGCAGGTGCCAAACCATTTGAGGACGTTGCCGCCAGCGTCCTGCTGCGGCACACCGCGGACCAGCCACCAGCGGTAATCCCCGTCCGCACGGCGCAGACGGTATTCGAGCGAATAAACGCCTGTCGTCGCTGTGGCGTGCTGCCACGCCTCCCAGGCGCGCAGTTGGTCTTCGGGATGCACCGCCTTGTTCCACTCGTGGCCCAGGCTGGCCGCCAGGGTGAGCCCGGTGTAATCCATCCACTGCTGATTGAAATACGTACACCAGCCATCCGCCCGCGTGATCCAGACGATCTGCGGCATGGATTCGGCCATGACGCGGAATTCCGCCTCGCTGGCGCGCAAAGCCTCGGCCTCTTCTAGGCGCGTGGTTTTCCAGCGCAGCTCCTCCAGCGCCTGCTGCAGCCGGGCCGTGGTCTCGCGCAGCCCGGCCTCAAGCACGTCGCGGCGGCGCTGTTCCTCGTCAGCCGGTGGCAGAGGTGCTTGCATGGCTGCTCAGGCATCCAGCAGCTCGCGCACTTTGCGGGTCAGAGTGGCGGGGGTGTAAGGTTTGGGCAGAAATTCAACGCCCGCGTCCACCACGCCGTGGTGCGCGATGGCGTCATCCGTGTACCCGGAGGTGAACAGGACTCTGAGATCGGGATTCGCCAGTTTCAGCCACTCCGACATCACCTTGCCATCCATCAGCGGCATGATGACATCGGTGATCACCAGACGGATCGGCGGGCCGCGGTGCGCCTGCGCCAGTTTCAACCCGTCCTGCCCGTTGATGGCGGGCAGCACGATGTAGCCTTGCGCACCCAGCACTTCTGCGGCCAGATGCCGCACGGCGGGATCGTCCTCCACCAGCAGCAGGGTTTCCGTGCCGCGTGGCAGCGGCATGTTCTGAACCGGCTTGGCCACGACCTCAAGCGGCTGCTCGACGCACGGAAAATACACCTGGAACATCGTGCCTTTGCCCAGCTCGCTGTAAACACTCATGTGCCCGCAGGATTGCTGGACGATGTTCTGACACGTCGCCAGGCCCAGACCGGTGCCTTTGCCAGCCGGTTTGGTGGTGAAAAACGCCTCAAACAACCGTGCTTTGACTTCATCGGTCATGCCGGTGCCGGTGTCATTGACACTGAGCATCATGTGGTCGCCCGGAGTGGCACCTGGATTTGCGCGAGTGTGGCTTTCATCGAGCGTGACCTTGCTGGTGGTGATGAGGAGCTTGCCGCCGCTGGGCATGGCATCACGGGCGTTGACGACGAGGTTCATCAGCACCTGGCCGACGTAGCCGGGGTCGGCCATGATGGCGCCAGGTTGAGCCCCTGGCATGATCGTCATTTCGATGTTCTCATCGATGAGCCGCAGCAGCATTTGCTCCAGGTCACGCAGCACGACATTGAGGTCGAGCATGACGGGTTGTACCATTTGTTTGCGGCCGAACACGAGCAGTTGCAGCGTCAGCGCGGCGGCACGTTCGGAGGCGCGCCGGATTTCCCCGACATGATGGCGCAGGGGGTCTGCGGGGCCGAGTTTCATCAGCACGATGTCGCTGTAGCCCATGATGACGCCGAGGATGTTGTTGAAGTCATGCGCCACACCTGCAGCAAGCTGGCCGATGACCTCCATCTTTTGCGCCTCGATGAACTGCGCTTCCAGTTGCCGACATTCGGCGCGTTCTTTGACCTCCCGCATG
>DNXB01000160.1:11391-15123 GCA_003506995.1 Verrucomicrobiales bacterium | reverse complement strand
CCGTGTGATGGCGTGAGGCGACGACTCCGGGTGAGAACCAGCCGCCGAGGAAGACCATCAGCGCGATGACGATGATGCCAGCACGCTCCAGCGGTGTCTTTTGCAGCGAGACGGAGGTCGTGGGCCGCTTGCCGGTGAAAAGCGCGAAGTAGGCGCGCATGATGGCGATGCCGTTGAACATGGCGGCGATGGCGAGCGTGCCACTGACCCACAGGCCCTGGTCGGCGCTGCCGCTGATGAGGAGTTCCATCGGCACAAAACCAATCGTCCCAGGGAAGCCGACGCTGGCGAGACCGGTGATCAAAAAGCACACTGCGAGGCCGGGCACCTGCTGATAGAAGCCGTGATGTTCGCGCAGCGAAAGTGCCCCAAAGCGGGCCTCCAGCGCGCGGACGGAGAAGGCGAGGCCGGCGAGCGCGAGCGAGGTGGAAATCCACAAACACAGCGCGGCGGTGAGTCCGTTCGAGGTGTGCAGCATCACGGCGAACATCACCAGCGCCGTCTGGCTGAGGCAGAGATGCGCGAAGAACTTGCGCACCTCGTTTTGCACGATGGCCATGCCGCCGCCATACACGGCGGTGATCAGGCAGACGACACTCGCGGCGTTCAGCATCCATTCAGGAGTCGAGGGCAGCAGCAGGCGCAGTGCGGCGAGCACTTCCATGAGCGGCAGCACAAACACCATCGCCGTGCCATACGCGGCCCCTTGGAACAGCGTGGGCAGCCAGCCATGCAGCGGCACGATGCCGCCGCGCAGCAGCAGCGCGAGAAGCAGCAGGCCATAACCGACTTTTTGACCTGCGAATTGCCAGCCCACGACGAGCAGCACGACAAACAGGCCCATGTGAATCAAATAACCGCGCACAGGCTGCCCTCGGCTCATCAAATCCCACAGCGGCACGAGCACGCCGAGCACCAATAGCGCAATGAGCATCCACGGTGTCTGGCATGTGACCGCCGCGAGACTCACAAAGGCGGCGATCAGCAGCCGCACACAGAACATCGGCGACACACGCGACTTTGCCGTGCCGAGCAGCGTCAGCAAATGCAGCAGCGCGAGCACGGGCAGCATCGGCGCGGCGAGATCATCAACGGCGAAATGCTTCAGCCACGCGAGCTTCTTGCCTGCGAAGGACAGATTGGCCGCGGTCGCGGTGATCAGCGTGGCGACGAAAAAGCCCAAACTCACACGCATGGCCACGGCGGGCACTTTGATAAAGGCAGTGACCACTGCGCCGATGAGTGGCAGCAGCAGCGTCAGTTCGAGCCAGGAAAAGTCGCTCATAGGTCACGCGGCGCCTCCTTCGCCTTCGGCTCGCCATCAAGGATGCGTGCCCATTTGGTCTCCAAACTGTCCAAACCGCGAAACAGCGCCACAAACGGTCGTGCGACGCACTTTTCGAGCAGAGTGTCGAGATAGCCGCGCTCCAGCGAGAATCGGTAAAGCCAACGTTGCATGTTCAGAGGCAGTTTTTGCTCCCACATCACGCCTTCCTCATGCGGACGGCTGCCGATGGCGTTTTCGAGCTGGTGATGATCATGCAGCAAGCTCGGGGCGCGCAGGAATTGCAGCGTGCGCAGGCAGGCGTGGCCGAGCAGATGCAAAAGCGCGAGGTAGCGGAAGCCGAGGCCGATTTCTGCGATGATGATGCCGACCTGCGTGAGCGAGGCAAAGGCGAGGGCCGATTTGATGTCGCTTTGCACACGTCCCGCGAGGTAGGCGAAGGCGGAAGTGGTCAAACCGAGCACCACGACGGCGACTTGCAGCCAGACCGAGCTGTCGAGCACCGGACTCACGCGCAACAGCAGGAACGCACCGAGATGCACGCTCAGCGCTCCATAAAACACCGCGCTTGATGGCGTGGGGCCTTCCATGGCACGCGGCAGCCAGCCGGAGAAAGGCACCAGCGCTGATTTACCCGCCGCCGCGATGACAAACAGCACGCCGAGCATCGTGAAGTGCGGCCCGATGAGCAGCGGATCATGCTCGGGCCATGCTTTTTCGCCGACGAGATGATCAAAGTCACCCGCGCCGTTGATTTCATGCATCAGGATGGCCGCGAGCATCAGCGCCACATCACAGACGCGATACACGACCCACACGCGCAGGCCGTTGCGTGGTGGCGATGGCCGCTCCTGGAAAAAGGCGATGAGCAGCACGGAGGACAGGCCCACCATTTCCCAGCCTGCGAAGAGCGTCTCCACCGTGTCGGACAACGACGCGGTGACCATGCCGAGCAGGAAGATGGCAAACAGCACGAAGAAGCGCTGGTAGCCAGATTCGCGGTGCAGGTAGCGTGTGGAGAAGGCGCCGATCACCGCGCACAGCACCAGCGTGAGCATCACATACGAGAGTGAGAGCAGATCGAGCACGAACTGGAACTTCAAATGGTAACGCGCCGTGATCACCCAGTCGCCCAGCTCGATGGCATGCTGCGGCACACGATGCCACAGCATGATCGCCGAGGCGGCCAGCGCTGAGAGCAGGCTCACGCTCACCGTGCCCTGGATCAGCCTGCCGATCAGCTCCTCTCCGAGGCGGCGGTTCGTCAGAAACGCGCCGAAGAACACCGCCAGCAGCAGCACCGGCGCTGCTACGATGGACAGGCCGAAAGCGGTCAGAAGTTGGGCGGTATCACTCATGTTCAGTTCATGCGGGGACGGCGGCGACGATCTCCGCGAACTCCAAGTGATCGCGCCAGCCGGTGTACCATTCTTTGGAGGAAGCGGCGACGGGCAGCGGCCCCGCTTGGAATTGATAAGGTTCGAACTGGCCGTCATGCCACACGCTCAAAGCACTGGTGGCCGGGTCCATGAGAGCGACCTGCACCCAGAGCTTCGTGACCATCGTCTTGATGGCCTCGTTCTTCTCCATGATCGCCAAAAAGGCCTCCGCCGTCGTCTCGATGACGAACAGCAACCGCACCGGCTCGTGAATCTCCACCATCTGCCATGGCAAACCGGTGCGCAGGTCGCTCATCGCGCCGTCCATGACGCCGAGCAGGCCGGTGATGTTGTGCGGGAGCTTCGAGCCGCTGCCCCAGCCGGGTGAATCAACATACGAGAAGTAGTATTCAAGATTGATGCCGCTGCACACCGGCACCACCGCGCCGAGAATGCGCGCGAGGATGGCCGTCTCCGCGTCATCTTGCGCCGGGTCGTAAGACACGAGAAAGGCGCGGCGGTCGAGATAGAGCCCGCGCGTTTTTTCACGACGGCCGACGATGCAGATGGCGTTCGTCGCGTGGCCCCATTCGGGCCGCACTTGAGATAAGTCTTCGGAACGGCCTTCCATGTGCCGTTTCGCCGCCGTTTGCGTGAGTCCGAGCGGCGCGGAGCCGAAGCGGCGACCGCGTTCATGCGCGTTGCGCTCCACGGCCTCGTCCACCGCCTTGCAGGCCACTTCAAACTCGAACTGATGCGTCGGCGGCACGCGATCCACGTCGGAGAAGGTGATGTTGTCGTTTGCGGTGTTGTGCAGGCCGCCGATGAAGACGGTGTCGGCAGGAATCTCGATGCCGCGATCCTTCAAGGCGGTGCGGATGCGCGGATCGTTGAGGATCTCGGCAATGGCACGCGCGTTCGGCCCGCCCACGCCGCCGCCGCAGGCGCCGCAGTCATGCGCGGACTCGTGGGGGTTGTTCATGCTCGTGGAGCCGTGGCCGAACACGAGCACGACGCGGGCAAAATTCGCTGTGAGGCCGATGTCGCGCAGGATGCGTTCGGCGATGT
>DNXB01000160.1:0-11304 GCA_003506995.1 Verrucomicrobiales bacterium | reverse complement strand
CGCCGAAGAAGCCACGAAAACGCGCCGTGAGCCGTGGAAACACGACCCGCGCCACCAATGGCACCGTGGCGAGCAATCCGAACGCGGCGGAGAAGAACGCGCCGCTCACGATGCGCCTGCTCCCGCCATGAAAACTCGTCAGCGCCATGCCGAGACGACGCCGTGCGCCGCTGCGGCGTTTTTCCTCATCGAGCAGGCGACGATCCACGACCTCCGACACCCAATGCTGCGGCCGCACGACGACCGGACACAGCGGCACGAAGTCCGCCGCCGCCGCGCCACGATAGTACATCACCACGCCGAAGAAACCGGCCGCGCCAAAAGTCTCTGCCGTCGGTGCGACCTCCTCGACATGCCTCCGAATGGATTCCTCGCGCTCGTCGATGCAAAACACGGCCTGAAACGACGGGCGGCCCTTCGGTTTGACTCCGCGACCTCTCCGCGAGGCCAGAGCATCGAGTGTTTGAACACGGAAGCGATGCTCATACGCGAGATGAAACACGCGGCGGCGCTCCAGCTCGTCGAAGCCCTCGACTTCATCGAACAAACCAGCCCAGTCGGCGGTTTCGAGATGGAAAAGCTGCTCAGGCGTCCAGCCGAGCACCTGCGCGAGCTGGAAGACGAGAAAGGCGCGTTGCTTGTCGCAGGTCGGAATGGTGGAAGGAAGCTGCGCGGTGAGTTTTTCGCGCATTTCGGCCAAAGTGCCGTCGTAGCCGATGCTGGCCTTTGCGGCGGCTTGGATGGCGAAGCGCTCCAACAGCAGCCGCACCGCCAAAAAGTCGATCAACGTGCCCTCCGGCACTGAATGATGCACGCGGTCCGCGCGCTGCTCCACATGCCAGATCATGCCGCCCCAGCCGCGCAGCGCGAGAAGCGTCGCTGAGAGGAAGTTTTCGACCTCGTCGGCCTTCACGCCGAGCGCGGTGAGTGATTCCTCAATGCAGGCGAGCGCGGTGATCTTGTCATTCTGCAAACGCGTCACCTCATCCTTCAAACCTGTCATCCACCACGCGGAGGAGGCATTGCCTTGCGCATGCAGAGCGCAGAATGATGTGAAAAAGCCAGCGTCGCGCTCCGGCAGCTCCCAGTGCGCGATGCCTTGATCGAGAAAGGCTGAGCTGAAGCGGATGAGCACGTCATTGACGAGCAGGTCGCTGTCCAGGCCGCCGAGCGTATTCAGAAGATCGCGGTGACGGATGAGCGGCTTCGCAGACGATGTTCGTTCACCCGCGAGTCGCACGCCTTCGCGGCACACCTCCCACAGGGCGGACATCGTGAAGGCCTCCCAGCGCTCGTCGCTCCAGTCTTCGATGCGCGTTTCTTTGAAGCGCAGAAACAGATCTGCAATCCATGTCGGCCGTTCAACGTCCGGAAGCGAGCCGCGCAGCCTGCGCATGACCCAATGCCGCGTCTCGGTGATGAGCCTGCGGCGCTCGATCTCGGCCACATCACGCCGCGCCTTCATGAGCGCGTCGGTTTCCGCCATGAACCAGTCCAGCTCGCGCCCGTCGCCGCTGCGCAGCGGATGCTGGAGCATCGCCAGACGTAGATCGAGCCGCTTTGACAAGCCATGCACGCTTTGCGCGGCCTTTTCGCCGAGATCGCGCTGCAAAACCGCGCGCAATTCATCGAAGCGAATGCGCCCGCGCGTCAGCTCCTCGCGGTAGCGATCCTCCGTCAGATACGGCTCGCATCCAAACACCCGCGAACCCGTGCGCACCGCCTCATCAAAGGTCTGATGCTCGAAGGCATGCAGCGTGTTGTGATGAATGAAAACACCTATCGGCCCCTGCGCCGGCAGCAAATGCGCCGCGTGCTGAATCTGGTGCGCAAGGTGCTGGCGGGTGTCAGACATGAGACGTAGGCCGGGTGTGTTCGGCGGGAAGCTGACACGAAAGCTCAAACACATGTTCCGCCGAGCCGCCCGGCTCTGGAAACGCTCGAAGTCCAACCCGCATGCGACGTGCCAGGAGACGAGCGGGCTCGCGCCACACTCGTCCTACAAGCCGCCGCTCCAGCATTCGGAATGTCCAATGAATCAACATGGGGTCAGGCTTTGGCGGCAGCGGGGAGTGATTTGCCCTGGCGCGGGGTGCCATTTTTCGCGGGTGTGTACCATTCCTCGTGGGTTTCGTCGATATCGACGTGGCCGCCGGTCTTCTCGTGGTTTTCACGCCAGCCATGCAGGGCTTCAAAGGCGGCGTGGTCGATGAAATCGACGGCGAGATCGATATCCACGTTGTGTCCGGGCGGGATGGTCGAAAGCTCACCGTTCAGCCTCGGCACGGAGGCAAAGGTGAGCGTGCCGCCGATCTGCACATGCCATTTGCCATCGCGCTGCTCCATTTTCACCGAGGTGTTCGAGAGGCGGCGCAGCAGGAAGAAGACGCTGAGGCCCAGGCCGATGCCGACACCGGCGAGTAGGTTCACACAGGTCACGCCGAGCACGGTGGCCCAGTAGATGAACACTTCGTTGTGCTTGGTGAGCTCCTTGATGTGATGCAGGTTCACCAAGTTGATGCCGACATGCACCAGCAGGCCCGCGAGCACCGCCAGCGGGATGGATTCGATGACTTTGCTGGCAAACAGCACAAACAGCAGGATCCACACGCCATGGAAAATGGCCGACCAGCGGCTGACGGCGCCAGCGATGATGTTGGCCGAGGAGCGGACGATGACGCCGGTGATCGGCAGGCCGCCGAGCAGGCCGGAGACGACATTACCCGCGCCCTGGGCGCGCAGTTCCTTGTCCAGATTCGAGCGCACGCCGCTGTGCAGCTTGTCCGTGGCCACCGCGCAGAGCAGGGACTCGATGCTGGCGATGATCGCCACCGTGAGCACGGCGGTGATAAACGGACCCCACTCCGCAGGCGGCGCGAGCTTGGTCAGCTCGAAGGTTTCCGGCAGATCGACGCGCTTCACGTCCATCTTCATCAGGAGTGACGCCACCGTGCCGACGACCACCGCCACCAGCGGTCCTGGAATGGCTTTCAAGGAGGGCACTTTCAGCTTCTTCCACACCACGAGGATGGCGATGGTGAGGAAGCCCAGAATCGCCGCTTGCGTGTTGAGGATGCCGAGCTGCTTCGGAATGCCGAGCAGGTTCACCACAGGTGAACTCTGCGGCGAACCGCCGAGCACAACATGCATCTGTGCCAGCGCGATCGAGATGCCAATGCCCGCCAGCATGCCATGAACGACGGAAGGCGCGATGATCAGCGCCCCACGCGCCACCTTGAACCAGCCGAGCAGCAATTGCAGCGCTCCCGCGCAGGCCGTGATCAAGCACATCGTCTCCCAGCCAAATTTGGCCACCAACCCTGCCACCACGACGGTCAAACCTGCGGCCGGTCCCGATACCTGAAGCGGTGAACCTGCGAGCAAACCGGTGACAATTCCTCCCGCGACCGCACCGATCAATCCAGCGATGATCGGAGCGCCGGAGGCCAGCGCGATGCCCAGCGAAAGCGGCACGGCGACGAGGAAGACAACAAGTGAGGCGGGAAGATCGCGGCGGAGGTTCATGAGGGAGTGATTTTGAGTGATGGGCGGGTGTTGAGTGACGACTCAAACGATGAACAGGACTTTCCGCCATCCCCTGCGCAGGCTATTCTTCAACAGCCGGACACAGATGAACAGACAATGTTCTCAATAGCGTGGTCGTATGGCATTGACCATTTCAACATCTCTATCGGACGCTTCGAAAAAAGCGAAGTTAGACGACCCGTCTGGCTTTCGCCGGATTAAAGACGCTTTTCGACTCTGCGGCGATCACCGCCAGCGCGGGATGCCGCATCGCGCGCTCCAGGGTGATCAGGTAGCAGGAAAACCCGCAGCGCAGCGGCCTGCCCACCGGCTGGAGTCCGTAGCGCTCGACCGCTTCATCCAGCACCGCCGCAGCGATGGGGGCGAGGCCCATGCCGTCCGCCGCTGCGGTTTTCATCAGCGCGGCATCGTCAAACTCTGCCACGATGCGCGGACGAATGCGGTGGGAGTCGAACCAGCGGTCGATCTCATGCCGCCAGGCCGTGCGGCTGGCGGGCAGCAGCACCGGCGCGTCTTTGAGCGAGGCCGGGAAGTTCTTCGTTAGCTTTTTCGCCAGCGTCGGTGCCGCGCAGAAGATCACGGGGGACTCGCCGAGCAGATGGTTGAAGGCCTTCACGGGCATCGAAGATGGGGCGGCCTCATCTGACAAAACGACATCCAGCCTGCCCGCCGCGAGCGAGCCGAGCAGCTCCTGCGCATGACCTTCCGAGCAGGAGAGCTGCAGATTCGGAAACGCCTTCACCGCCGGGCGGATCAGCCGCCATGAGACGAGCTTCGGCAGCGAGCCGGTGATGCCGATGTTCAATCTCAGATTTCGCGTGCTGCCCAGCCCGTTCAGCGAGCGAACCATTTCAGTGCCGAGCGAAAAAATCTCCGCCGCACATTCCATGACGAGCCGCCCTTGGGAAGTGAGCTTCATGCCACGTCCGGTGCGGTCAAAAAGCTGCTCATCCAGTGATTTTTCCAGCGCCTTGATCTGCGCGCTGATCGTCGGCTGTGACAGATGCAGCCGTGCTGCAGCCGCCCGCAGGCTCCCGGCGCGGGCGACCTCCCAAAACAGGCGCAGATGGTGGTAGTTGAGGTGGGGTTCGTTCATGCGGAGTAACTTCGGAATTTACGAATAATAAGTTTGAAACATTGATATAGTCAAAGTATCATTCGAGGACACTTTCTGGGCCGTTTGTCCCATCCGGGTGACTTTGGACCGAATGCCTGCCTCCCCCACAGCTTCAGACAGATCAGCCCTCTCCATCAACACACTGGCCCAGCTTGCCGCCATCACCGGCTGCGAGTTTGACCATGAGAGGGCGCGTATTGCCGTGCAGAACACCATGCAGGCGGACGCCGATCCGCTGGCGCAACTGACGGCCGCCGCGGCGGAGGTTTGCCTGCATGTCGCGCCAGCGTGGATGCCTCTGGCTGAGCTGGTGTGGCAGGCGCATGACGACACGCCCTTGGTGCTCTGGTCGGCGCAGGAACGGCGCTGGATCGTCATCACCTTCGCAGGCTGGTTCCGGCTGCGCATCGCGGATGGTGAGCACCCGACGCACCGGGTCAGCATCTCGCGCACGGAGCTGGCGCGGCTGCTCGGCCTGGGGGGCGTGAACGAGGTCGTCGAGGCCGGTATCGTGCAGCCAGAGCGGCCAGCGCAGCCGATGAGCGTCCATGCGGATGCAGACGGGCATGGGCATATCAGCCCGGAGCGCCGCTTTTTCCGTCTGCTGAAGGCCGAGCGGCAGGACATCATCACACTGCTCATTTTCTCGGTCTTTTCCGGCCTGCTCTACCTGGCTGCGCCGCTCGCGGTGGACGCGGTCGTGAGCAATCTGGCCTTCGGGGGGCAGTCGCGGCCCTATGTGCAGGCGCTGGTGTTTGTGGCGCTGGCCTTGTTCGGTGCGCTGGGGCTGCAGGCGGTGGTGAGTGGTTTTCAATACTATGTCTCCGACATCATCCAGCGCCGTATTTTTGTGCGCACGGCGGCGGACCTGGCCTACCGGCTGCCACGAGTGAAGGCGGAATCGCTGGATGAAGTTCACGCGCCGGAGCTGGTGAACCGCTTCCTGGATGTCGTCACCGCGCAAAAGAGCACCGCGCTGTTGCTGCTCGACGGCGTGAATCTCATCTTCAGCAGCCTCATCGGCATGGTGCTGCTCGCGCTCTATCATCCGTCGATGCTGATGTTCGTCGCCATGCTGCTCGGACTCATCGCGGTGAGCATGTGGCTGCTGGGCAAGGGCGCGGTGACGACGAGCATCGCCGAGTCCCGCATGAAATATGACGTGGTGAACTGGTTCGAGGAGATCGCGGCCTTTCCCTTCGTGTTCAAAGGCCCGGGAGGTTATCAACTGGCCCATGAGCGGGCGAACCAGCTCGTCACCGGCTATCTGGACCGCCGCGCCGGCCACTTCCGCGTGGTGATGCGGCAGATCGTGGCGCTGCTGGTGCTGTCAGTGTTTGCCGCGGCCACCCTCTTGATTTTGGGCGGCTGGCTGGTGGTGAGCCAGCAGATCACGCTGGGCCAGCTCGTGGCCAGCGAGCTGATCATGGGCAGCATCGTGGTCGCGATGGCAAAGATGGGCAAAAAACTCGAGGCTTGGTACGATGCCATGGCTGCCATGGACAAGCTCGGGCACATCTTCGACCTCGAAATCGAGCGCGAGGATGGCGAGCAGCCCGCGCGGCGCGAAGGCGGCTCCGAAGTCGTCGCGTGTGAGGTTTCGTTTGGCTACCACGAGCCGTTGTTCAAGCACAAGAGCTTCACGGTTCGTCCTGGATCTCGCGTCGCCATCGTCGGGCCGCATGGCTCGGGCGCCAGCTCGCTGCTCGACATCCTCTTTGGCCTCCGCCAGCCCTCGGCAGGCCATGTGTCCATCGACGGCCTGGATTTGCGAAGCTGGTATCTGGAGGTTCTGCGCGAGAGCGTCATGCTGCTGCGCCGGGATGAGATCGTGGACGGCACCGTCATTGAAAACCTGCGGCTGGGCCGTGTGGACATCGGCCTGGATGAAATCCGTGCCGCGCTGGGGCGTGTGGGTCTGCTGGATGTGCTGCTGCATCGCCCCGAGGGCCTGAATCTTCGCCTCAAGGTCGGCGGAGCCCCGCTCAGCGGCAATCAGCGCACGCGCCTGCTGCTGGCCCGTGCCCTCGTGCAGCGTCCGCGGCTTCTCCTGATTGACGAACTCTTCGACAGCCTCGACGAGGAATCCTTTGCGCTGCTTGACACGGCCATACTCGATCCTTCGCTCACCTGGACCGTCATCCTCGCCACGCGTGATCACGACGTGACGAGGCGTTGCGATCAAATTATTGAACTCGCGCCCTGCCATCTCAACGATGGCACGACCTCGCAATCTGAAACCCAGCGCCTCCAGTCCCGGTCATGAACTCCGTTCCTTCCTTCTCAGCGCCGCCGCTGCCCGCGCTGAGCCTCGCGNNTCCCGCATCTTCAGCCGCCTGCTGCTGCTCGGCTTCATCGTGTTCGTTGTTGGCATCCTGTTTTTACCGTGGCGGCAGTTTGTGGCCGGGACCGGTCGTGTCATCGCCTTCAATCCGCTCGACCGTCGCATCAATATCGAGGCGCAGGTCTCGGGACGCGTGAAGCACCTCCATGTCACCGAAGGCCAGCGGGTGAAGAAGGGCGAGCTGATTGCCGAAATTCAGGACAACGACCCGAACCTCATCAACAACCTCAAGGCCCAGCGTGAGACCATCGAAAGCCGCCGCTACTTTGCGCTGGGCCGCGTCGAATCGCTTACCGCGCAGATCACGCAGCAGGAACTCGCCAAGGCGCAGGCCATCAACGGCGCGGAGCAGCGTGTCGTCGCCGCGAAGATCGCCGCCGAGACCGCGCTTTTGAACTACACCCGCACGCAGGATCTCTACGCCAAGAAACTCGAATCGCAGCGCAATCTCGAGCTCGCCACGCTCTCCCGCGACTCCACAGCCGCCGAGCTGAAATCCTCTGTGGCCGCCCTGAAGCGCACCAGCAATGACTTTGATGCCAGCATCGCCTCCACGCACGCGTCGAAAGGCACCGCGTTGAGCGAAGTCGCCACCGCCGAGCGCGATCTCTCTGTCATCGACGTGCAGATCAATCAAAACCTCCGCCAGATCGTCGATGCGCCGCGCGACGGCATCGTGCTGCAAGTCGCCGCGACAGACGGCACCTACCTGCGGCCCGGCTCGCTCATCTGCGTCATCATTCCTGAAACGGACAGCCGCTTTGTCGAGATCATGGTGGATGGCAACGACATGCCGCTCATTCATTCGCGCAAAGACGGTCAGCCCGGCAGTCCCGTGCGCATCGCCTTTGAAGGCTGGCCAGCGGTGCAGATGATCGGCTGGCCGCAGCTCGCCATCGGCACCTTCGGCGGCGAGGTCGTCTTCGTTGATGCCACCGACGACGGCCTGGGCAAGTTCCGTGTCGTTGTCGGCCCTGCTGACGACATCGTCGATCGCGGCGACAGCAAAGGCCCTGTCACCGTCGGCTGGCCTGACAAAGACCGCTGGCTGCGCCAAGGCACCCGCGCCAATGCCTGGGTCATGCTCGATCAAGTCCCGCTCTGGTTTGAAATCTGGCGCCAGATCAACGGCTTCCCGCCCGTCATCTCCAACGCGGAAGGCAAACTCGACCCCACGAAGCAATGATGACGGTTCTCAGTTCTCGGTTCTCAGTTCGCGGTTATCGCTTCGCGGTCTTGGCCCTGCTGATTTCGTCATTCGTCATTCCGCATTCGTCATTCGCCGCGAAGCCTCTCCTCCTTCCCGAAGTCCTCGCCTCTGTCCAAACGCAGTATCCTCCCTATCTCGCCGCTTTGATCGAGCAGGACATCGCCAATGGCCGCGTGCGACAGGCGATGGGTGCATTTGACCTTAATCTCAACTCCGGCGGCAGCATGAACCTCGCCGGTTATTACGACGGCAGCACCGGCTACGCCATGATGGAGCAGCCGCTGCCGTTTTGGGGGGGCAGCGTGTATGGCGGCTACCGCCTGAGCAGCGGTTTCCTGCCAAACTACAACAAGGACCGCACTGGCGTCGATGGCGAGGGCGTGCTCGGCTTTCGCCTCCCGCTGCTGCGGGATGGCACCATCGACCGCCGCCGCGCCTCGCTCTGGCAGGCGCAGATTGATCAGGAACTCGCCGATCCGATCATCCTGCGTCAATACCTCGACTTCATCCGCGCCGCCACAATCAGCTACTACACCTGGGTCGCCGCCGGGCAGCGCCTCGCTCTTGCAGAGGAGCTGCTGCGCATCGCCAAAGACCGCGACAGCGCCATCGCCGAGCAGGTGAAGAAAGGTGCCAGCGCCCCCATCGTGCAGATCGACAACCAGCGCCTCGTCGTCAGCCGTGAAATCGCCGTCGTGCAGGCACTGCGGCGTTTCCAGGCCAGCAGCATTGAATTGTCACTCTATTATCGCACCCGCGAGCAAGCCGAGCCCATCATCGCCCAGCGTGAACGTGTGCCTGCCGCCTTCCCGCCGCATCCTCGTCCCGATGCGGCCCAGCTCACCGCCGACATCGCCAAAGCGGCCGTTTTCCGCCCCGAAATCCGCCGCATCGAGCTGCTCGTCGAAAAAACCGAGATCGACCGCAAGCTCGCGAAGAATTATCTGCTGCCGAATCTCGATGTAGGCATCGAAGCCGGTCAATTCTTGGGCGGCAACCGTCCGCGTGACATCGAGCGAAACGAGATCGAGGCCAAAATTGAGTTCAAACTGCCGCTCCAGCGCCGCGAGGCCAAAGGCCGCATCGACATCGCCGCCGCCACCATTGAGCGGCTGAACAATGACAAGCGTTTTGCCCGCGACCGCATCGCTGCCGACGTGCGCGATGCCTACAGCGCCGTCATTGCCGCGCACGATGCGCTCAAGATGACGCGCCGAAACGTCGAACTCGCCCGCCAGCTCGAAACCGCCGAGAACGAGCGCCTCAAGCAAGGCGCGACGGATTTGCTCGCCCTCCAAATCCGCGAACAAGCCACTTTCGACGGCCAAGTCCTCGAAGTCGAAGCCCAGGCCGACTATTTTCGCGCCCAGGCCAACTATCGTGCCGCGATCGCGGCGGATGCGCCCGCTTCGTTGTCGCGCTAGGCGTCACATTGGCTTTGATAATAACGAAGTGTGTCTTTGAAATTGCGGAATCGTCACAGCATCGCTTTGATGTAAGTAATTGTGATCGAAACTCCCATTCCAACCATGCCCCACAACCAAGCGCCTCTCTCTGTCACCTTGCCCAAGGACATCACCGCCAGCATCGCGGTGTTTCTTGTGGCGCTTCCTTTGTGCCTCGGAATCGCGCTCGCCTCAAACGCTCCGCTGTTCTCCGGTTTGATCTCCGGGATCGTCGGCGGGCTGCTGGTGGGCATGTTGAGCGGCTCGCACAAGAGCGTGAGCGGACCGGCGGCGGGTCTCACGGCCATCGTGGCGGCGCAAATCGCCGTGCTGGGCAGTTTCGAGGCGTTTCTGGCGGCGGTGGTCGTGGCCGGGCTGATCCAGGTGGTGATGGGCACGCTGCGGCTGGGTTTCATCGCGGCGTTTTTTCCACTGAGTGTCATCAAGGGCCTGCTGGCGGCCATCGGCCTGATTCTGATCCTGAAGCAGATTCCGCACGTCTTTGGTCATGATTCCGACGCGGAGGGCGAGATGAGCTTTGAGCAGCCGGACCACGAAAACACCTTCTCCGAGCTGTGGGCCACGCTTTCGGACATCCAGCCGGGCGCGGCGCTGATCGGCATTCTTTCCATCGTGCTGTTGATGCTGTGGGATCGTAGCAAGACGCTGAAAAAGAGCCCCATTCCATCCGCGCTGATCGTTGTGGCGCTGGGTGTTGGCATCAACATGATCCTGCGCCAGATGGGCAGCGCGTGGGCCATCCAGCCGAGCCATCTCGTGCAGGTGCCGGTGGCGAAGGATTTAAACGCCTTCCTTGGCTTTCTCCAGTTCCCGGACTTCGCGCAGTTCGGCAGTCCCGTTATTTTAAAGGCCGCCGTCACCATCGCGCTGGTGGCGACGCTGGAGACATTGCTCAATCTGGAGGCTGTCGATAAGATCGACCCCGACCAGCGCCAGTCGCCGCCGAACCGCGAGCTCGTGGCGCAGGGCATCGGCAATATCGTGCTGCCGTTCTTTGGCGGCATTCCGGCGACGGCGGCGATCGCGCGCACCAGCGTTGCGGTCAAGAGCGGCGCGGTCACGAGGCTCACGGGCATCATCCATGCGCTGGTGCTGGTCGTCTCCATGTTTCTGCTGGCACCCGTGATGTCGTCAATCCCGCTGGCGGCGCTTGCGGGTGTGCTGATGGTCACAGCCTTTCGCATGAACGAATGGAGCGCGATTCGCTATATGTTCTCGCGCAAGTTCAAAGGCGCGATTCTCAAGTATGTTGTCACGATGATCGCCACGGTGATCTTTGATTTGACGACGGCCATCGCGCTTGGCGTGCTGGTGGCGCTGATGCTGCTCATCAGCAGGCTCTCCAAGCTAGAGATCAATATCGAAGCCGTAGACGCAAACAGGCTCACTGCCGATGACGAAACAATCTGCCGCAGAGTCGGCAACGCGCGGGTCGTGTATATCGCGGGCGCGATGATCTTTGCGAACACCGGCGCGGTTGAGAGAATCCCCGCCGAGATTCCGGCGGAATGCGACGCGGTGTTCTTCTCCATGCGCGGGGTGTCCTATCTGGATGTCTCCTGTGCGCAGGCGTTTGAGGGCGTCGTCCTCGCGCTGAAAAAGCGCGGCGTGCGCGTCGGAT
>DNXB01000148.1:5467-18024 GCA_003506995.1 Verrucomicrobiales bacterium | reverse complement strand
CCTCGACGTAGTGCATCTCGCCGGCGTCACGATGGCGCAGGGCGTGGAATTTGAGTCCGTGCTTTTCGGTTTCGCGGCGGAGGGCGGCGTCGAGCGCGGCATCGAGCTTGGGGTCCGCGCTGTCCATCAAGCCTCCGACGCTTTGGCGCATGAGGCCGTAGCCGGTCCAGATGATGTTGGCGGCCATGAGAAGGCCGCAGATCGGGTCCCAGCCATGCCAGCCTGTCAAGGCGACAAGTCCGAGGCCCACAAGCGCACCGAGACTCGTCCACACATCGGTGAGGACGTGCTTACCATTCGATTCGAGGATCAATGAACTGCCACGCTTACCGGTGCGAATGAGATACGTGCCAAGAGCAGCATTGATGAGGATGGTGAGGGCGGTGAGGGCCAGGCCTTCATCCACATTCGAGGGCGGCAGGTGCAGGAACCAGCGGCGCACGGATTCATAGATGATGAACAACGCCGCCACGACGATGAGGCCGCCCTCAATGCCGGCGGAGAAGAAGGCGATCTTGCTGTGGCCGTAGGGATGGTCTGAGTCGGCGGGTTTGTGTAGCAAACCGAGGCTGAAGGTCGCAAACATCACGGCGGCGACATGCACGACGGATTCCGCCGCGTCTCCAAGAATGGCCGCCGAACCGGTAAGCACATACGCGCCGATTTTGAGCACGAGCATGAGGAACCCGATGGCAAGCGAGAGCCTCATGGCGCGGGTGGCATCGGTGGCGTGGCTCATGGTTTAAAGTGGTCCGCACAGTCTCTGTGCGGGGTGTCGATGGGGGTTGAATGAGCTACAAAGAAAAGACGTGTGTAGAAATTAGCTTTGGCATTATGCGGGGCTTTCTGGCGTGGCGGAGCGCCGCACAGAGGACTGTGCGGACCACTTTAGGCGCGCAACAGCAGTTCGACGGTAGCATTCAAATCGGCAAAGGATTCAACGGTGCGCCAGGGATTCAGGGCACCCAGCTCAGCGCTGGAATACTGGCCGGTGGCCACGGCGAGGCATTTCGCGCCGAAGGCCTCGGCGCAGCGGATGTCTTTCGGCGTGTCGCCGATGACGATGACATCGGCGAGATCAAAGCGCGTTCCGGTGGCGTCCTGCATGCGTTGCAGGGCCACGGGACCGAGCTGGTTGCGGTCGTGATGATCGCTGCCGAAGCCGCCGTCGATGAAATGCTCGTAGATGCCATGGCGCGAGAGTTTGATCACCGCACCACGGCGCACATTGCCGGTCAGCAGGCCGAGATGAGCCGAGCTTTCGGCACGCAGAGCTTCGAGCAAGGTCACCACGCCCGGAAGCGTGTAGCCGCTGAAGTCGGCGGCTTGCAGCCGGCGTTGAAGATGGGCGAGATAGCGGTCGAGGAATGCGGTGACTTCCTCGGGCGAGTGCTGGCGGTTCACATGTTGAAACACATCCATCGCAATCGCCGGATCAGTCGCTCCGGCGAGTTGCAGCGGCGGCAAAGCATCGCGTTGGATGCCGAAGTGTTCCTCCGCAGCATCGAGGATCGCGGCACCACCAGCGCCGTTGCTGTCGATCAGGGTTCCGTCGATGTCGAAGAGGAGCAGGCGGGGCATGGGAAAGGAATGACGAAACCAGAATGACGAGTGATGAAGGAATGACGAAATCCGAATGACGAACGAGCGAGATGAAGCCGGTCAGGGATTCGTCATGGAGGCTTCATTCGTCATTCCTCATTCTGGTTTCGTCATTTTCAGTGCGGCTTGGCCGCAGCGCCGGGCTTGGCGCCGCCCGTGTTGGAGGGCGAGTATTTGGCGACCATCACGGCGCCTGCGGCGGCCATGATGCAGCCGATGATGAAGGGCAGGGGGAGCGCTTTCAGACCTCCCTCAGGCGGATGGAGAAGCATGGCGGTGATGGCGTTGATCACCGGCGCACCACCGAAGACGATGGGCATCACAGCGGCGGCAGCGGCGGAGCCTTTGATGGGCGAGGCGGCACCGAGCGCGAGCACCAGCGTGAAAGCACCGAGCGCACCTGCCACACCGGCGATGAAGCTCCAGGTGATGCCGCTGCCGGTGAAGCTCCAGTTCGAGCCGCGCAGCTTGATGAGCACGGCGGCGGCGATGCCGATGACCGCATAGGCGATGCAGACGAAAAGGAAGGCTTTCAGGCTGGCATGCGGCGTTTCAGCGCCCATGGGCATGTAGCCACGGCCTTTGTGCAGAATGACGCCATACACGCCCCAGGAGAGCACGGTGAGCAGGGCAAAGATGATCCAGGTTTCCATTTTCTTGCTTTTGGGTTGGGAGTTCACGGTGGGTGGGAGTGGAGGGCGGTTCTTCGCTGAGAGTCAGCAGGATTGCAAGGGCGGGACGTGGGCCGGTCAAGCAAGCCTGTTACCCACGGCAGAGGGAGGGATGAAAAGCGAATTTCAGTGAGCGCACGGACGCAGTGAAACGCGAAGGAGAGTAAACACTGTCCCTTCGTTAAATGCTCAGATCGTTCTGCCACAGCAGGTTCAACGCCACGCTTGCGCTCATCGGGGGCAGCGGTGTCCAGTCGTCGCTGGATCCGGCAGGACGTGAGGCGGAACGGATTGCAGCGCTGTTCTGGTGGATGACGGGAGGCACGGTGGTGATCTGGCTCTCGATGGTGGCGCTGGCATTTTATGCGATCCATGCACGGCCAGAGGCGCACACCGAGAAGCGGGCGCGGCTTTTCATCATTGGCGGTGGTGCGCTGGTGCCCACAGTGGTGCTGGGCGGGTTGTTGACTTATGGGCTGTCGATGCTGCCGGATTTGATCGCGAAAGCGCCGGATGGCAGCCTGCGGATCGCAGTGACGGGTGAGCAGTGGTGGTGGCGCGTGCGCTACGTGCTGCCTGAGGGGGGAGAGGTGGTGACGGCGAATGAAATTCGGCTGCCAGTGGGTGAGCCGGTCCAGTTCGATCTCGACAGCCCCGACGTCATCCATTCATTTTGGATTCCGACGATCGGTGGAAAAATGGACATGATTCCGGGCCGGCAAACGCGGCTGGTGCTGCACCCAACGCGCACGGGCACTTTTCGCGGCGTGTGTGCGGAATACTGCGGCGCATCGCACACTTACATGGCGTTCTACGCGGTGGTGATGGAGAAGGCGGACTTCAAGCGCTGGCTGGAGGAGCAGCGCCAGCCGGCGGCCGAGCCGGTGGACCCGCTGACCAAGCAAGGCCGCGAGCACTTTCTCGCGAACGGCTGCTCGGCCTGTCACACCGTGCGCGGGATCGGCGCGGACGGGCTGGTGGGGCCTGATCTCACGCATCTGGGCAGTCGTTTGAGCCTGGGCGCTGGATTTCTGCCGAATGACCTGGAGACGCTCACGCGCTGGATCGCGCGGACGAATGAAGTGAAGCCCGGCGTTCACATGCCGCACTTCCGCATGCTGCCTGCCGACGAATTGCACGCGCTCGCCGCCTACCTCGCCTCGCTCAAATGAACGCGCCCCCAAACGATCCCGCAGCGCTTCCCCATGAGCCACCACCGGCACTGCGTCTCGCGCAGGAGGAGCGGCTCCGCAAGACGTGGGCATCACCGGCAGGCTGGCGCTACTGGTCGGACGTGAACAACACGGTGGTCGGCCTCTGGTACACGGCCACGGCGTTTCTGTTTTTTCTTTTTGGCGGTGTGCTGGCGCTGCTCATCCGCATCCAGCTCGCCGTACCGGAAAACGATTTTCTCTCGGCGGAAATGTACAATCAAGTTTTCACCGTGCATGGCTCGGTGATGATGTTTCTCTTCGCGATTCCCATCTTCGAGTCCATCGCGGTGATCTTTCTGCCACAAATGCTCGGCGCACGCGATCTGCCCTTCCCACGGCTCTCCGCATTCGGTTTCTGGTGCTTCGTGCTCGGCGGCATTTTCCTCTGCGGCTCGATTTTCTTCAACGCGGCGCCGCGCGGCGGCTGGTTCATGTATCCGCCGCTGACCTCGTCGTATCAGCCGGGGATCGGCGCGGACATTTGGCTGCTCGGCTTCTCGTTCATCGAAATCGCCGCCATCGCCGCAGCGGTGGAATTGATCGTGGGCACGCTGAAATGCCGGCCACCAGGCATGCGCATCAATCTCATCCCGCTGTACTGCTGGTATGTGCTCGTCGCCGCGGCGATGGTGCTCTTCGCGTTTCCACCGCTCATCGCCGGGAGCTTGTTGCTGGAGATGGAGCGCGCGTTTCAATGGCCGTTTTTCGATGCGGCGCGCGGCGGCGATCCGCTGCTCTGGCAGCACCTGTTCTNNATCCGCTGCTCTGGCAGCATCTCTTCTGGCTCTTTGGCCATCCCGAGGTTTACATCATCTTCCTGCCATCCATCGCCATCATCGCGATGATCGTGCCGACCTTTGCGCGGCGTCCTATCGTCGGTTACGGCTGGATCGTGCTGGCAGCGGTCGGCACTGGATTTCTGAGTTTCGGACTCTGGGTGCATCACATGTTCACCACGGGATTGCCGGGTATTTCGCTCGGACTGTTCTCGGCCGCGTCGGAAGCCGTGGCGATTCCGACGGGTGTGCAAATCTTCTGTTTCATCGCCACACTCGCAGCAGGCCGCTACACGCATTCTTTGCCGATGCTCTATACCTTCGGCGGGCTGGCGGCCTTCATTCTTGGCGGGCTGACGGGTGTGATGGTCGCGCTCGCGCCGTTTGATTTTCAGGCGCACGACAGCCACTTCGTGGTCAGCCACCTGCACTATGTGCTGATCGGCGGTTCGGTGTTTCCGATCATCGCAGGCTGTTATTATTTCTTCCCGCTGATCAACGGCAAGAAACTTTCCGACCGTCTCGGAAGGATCGCGTTCTGGATTCTCTTCACGGGCTTCAATGTCACTTTTCTGCCAATGCATTTCACCGGCCTGCGTGGGATGCCGCGACGCGTTTTCACCTACCCTGCTGACATGGGCTTCGATGTGCTCAATCTCGTCTCCAGCATTGGCGCGGGCTTGTTGGGCATCGGATTCCTCATCATCGTCTGGGATCTAGTCCGCCCGAAAAAGCGCGAGCCTTTCGCTCCACGCAATCTGTGGAAAGCCGGCACGCTGGAATGGATGCCGCAAATGCCCGCCGAGCCGTGGGGCGTGCGCTCCATTCCCGAAATCGACAGCCGCTATCCGCTCTGGGACCAGCCGAATTTTCTGCGCGATGTGGATGAGGGGCGCTTCTACCTGCCTGATGCTGAGGAAGGCAAACGCGAGACGCTGGTCACCTCGGTGATTGATGCGCGGCCCGTTCAATGCCTGCGCCTTCCCGGTCCCAGTTTCATCCCCGCCGTTGCGGCGATCACACTCGGCGGTTTCTTCATTCTCGGCACGTTCTACTTCTGGAATCTCGCGTTGCTCAGCACCGTGCTCGCCATCGGGGCGATCTGGTATTGGCTGTGGGTTGGCACGGCGGTGGTGCCGGAGAAAGCGGAGAAAGATGTCGGCCTCGGATTGAAACTGCCGCTCTATGTCTCGGGACCGGATTCCGTGGGCTGGTGGGCCATGTTCATCACGATGCTCGCGATGATGACGGCCTTTGTCTCGCTGGTGTTCGCCTACTTCTTCTATTGGACGATTCACGAAGATTTTCCGCCCGCGTCGGCACGCGGACCGGGCGTGTTCTGGCCATGTGTGGCCGGGGCGTTTCTGCTGGGTTCGTGGGCGCTCACGCTGCTCGCGCGGCGATGGAATATCATGGATCGAGCTGGTCTCTTCTGCGGCGCGATCATCGTTGCCATCGGACTGGCGCTTGCGGGTGGCGCGGCCATCCTAGCGGGTCCGTTTTACACCGGACTAGATCCGAAAAGCCACGTCTATGCGTCAATCGTGTGGCTGCTTGCGATCTGGTGCGCGCTGCACGCCGCCGTTGGAGCGCTCATGCAGCTCTATTGCCTCGCGCGCCGTGTGGCCGGATGCATGACCGTGCGCCATGACATCGACATCACCAATGTGGCGCTCTTCTGGCACTTTGTCGCCGTCACCATCGTCATCACCGTCGCCGTGATCGCGGGTTTCCCCTTGGCAAAATGAGCGAGCCATCACACCACCCCACCCATGAAAGCCGCCAGAGCCTTTGGCGGTTGATTGTCTCGCCCACGATCTGGGCCGCGCACTTTCTGCTCAGCTACATCACGGCGGCGATTTGGTGCGAAAAGGTCGCGGGCCGCGACGGTCCGCTCACCGGGGCACGCGTGGCCATCGCGATTTATACGGTCGTCGCGCTCGTCGGCATCGCCATCAATGGCTGGGGCGGCTGGCGGCGGCATTCCTATGGTGCGGGTGAGGTGCCGCATGATGCTGACACGCCGGAAGACCGGCACCGTTTTCTTGGTTTCGCGACCTTGTTGCTCGCGGCTCTCAGCGCCATCGCTGTGCTGTTTGCCGCACTGGTGGTGATCTTTTTCAATGACTGCCGATGATGCGCCACTTTCTCCTCATTCTCGGACTGCTCACTCTCGGCAGCGTTTGGCTCGGGCCACTGCCGCGATGGGCAGAACACGCCTTCTTCGCACACATGACGATGCACATGGGCGTGGTGGCCGTTGCCGCGCCATTCCTCGCGCTGGCCGTTGCCGGGACATCCGTTGATCCGGTGCGAAACTGGCCAGCGCTGTTTCCGCCGATCCCTCTTTCGGTGGTCGAACTCGTCGTGGTGTGGGCCTTTCACGCGCCAGCGCTGCATCACGCCGCGCGGCATGGCATCGGCGGGTTGGTGCTGGAGCAGGGAGCGTTCTTGCTGTGCGGGCTGCTCGTCTGGCTGTCCGCTTTCGGAGGAGCGCCGCAGCAGAGGCGAGACCGCGCTGGTGCCGGTGTCATTGCGCTGCTGCTCACCTCCATGCACATGACGCTCCTCGGCGCACTGCTGGCCCTCACCCCTCGGCCTCTTTATGCGCATAGCGGTCATTCGCAAGGTCTCTCGTCACTGGACGATCAACACCTTGGCGGTGCCATCATGCTCATCGTCGGCGGCGTGTCGTATCTCGCAGGCGGGCTGTGGCTCACCGCCGGGCTGGTGCGCACCGCGGCTCTCAAACGGGAGGCAATGACATGATCCGGCTTCTGGCAAAACTTGTCGGCCTGGACGCAGGTGACGCAGCAATTCGGCGCGGCATTCGCGCCGTCATCGTCTTCACGCTGGCCGGACTGCTTCTCGTGGGCGTGATCGCAGGCGCGCTGCTTGTCGTCTCAGGTGCCATCCCGACCGCCGCGAGTTCGCGACACTGGGCCGTCACCGAATGGTTTCTGCACTTCACCATGCGGCGGTCGATCGATACCCACAGCCTCGGCACCGACGTTCCATCACTCGACCAGCCTGATCTCGTGCTCAAAGGCGCGACGCATTACGAGATCGGCTGCCGTTCCTGTCATGGCAGCCCTGGTGGCACGCTGCCGCGCATCCCACAGCAAATGACGCCGCATCCTCCGTATCTGCCGCTGCGCATCGGAGAGCTGAAGCCGCGAGAGCTTTTTTATGTGGTGAAACACGGTGTGAAATTCACGGGCATGCCCGCGTGGCCGACGCAGAAGCGCGATGACGAGATCTGGGCGGTGGTCGCATTTCTCCAAAAAATGCCGGGGCTGGATGAAGCGGCCTATCACCAGCTCGTGAATGGCCCCCCGCCGCCAACCGCTCCAATCGAAACACTCGGCGGGATCACGCAGCTTCCGCATGCGCTCACTCAAAGCTGCATGCGCTGTCACGGCCACGATGGGCTCGGACGCGGCAGCGGCGCTTTTCCGAAACTCGCTGGTCAGTCCATCGGTTATCTGCAAAACGCGCTCAAAGCTTATGCGCAGGGCAGACGCCACAGCGGCATCATGGAGCCTCTCTCGGCCGGCCTGGATTCCGCCGCCATCCGTGATCTCGCGCGGCACTACCACAATCTGCGCGCACCCGAACGACGGCAGCCTGAGCAGCAAGACACGGCCGCCATTGCCGAGGGAGAATCCATCGCGCGGCGCGGCATCTTCACCCAGCGCGTGCCCTCGTGCATCGACTGCCATGCGCCCGAAGGCCGCCGTCACAAGCCCGCGTATCCATTGCTCGCCGGACAGCCTGCCGATTACCTTGTCCTTCAGCTTGAGCTCTTCAAAGACGGCCGCCGTGGCGGCTCCGACTACGCGCATCTCATGGACCCAATCGCGTCGCGCCTGCAGCCCGCTCAAATGCGCGCCGTCGCGCTCTACTTTGAATTCCTGGCCCACCCGTCGCAGCGCTGACAACCCACATGCTCCCCAGTGTACTCCAATTCCTGATCTCCGCTGCGGTCATCATCGCCGCCGGTTCGGTCCTCACGCAGTTCGGCGACATCATCTCTCATCGGACGAAGCTCGGCGGCCTGCTCGTGGGCAGCATCCTGATCGCCGGTGCCACCTCGCTCCCGGAACTCGCGGTCGATGTCAACGCCGTCCGCATGGGCGCGCCGGATCTCGCCGTGGGCGATCTGATGGGCAGCAGCCTTTTCAATTTACTGATCCTCGCCGTCCTCGATCTCACCCGCTACTCGCACGGACGCATGTTGTCCGAGACCTCCGCGCGGCACGCGCTCGCCGCCTCCGTCAGCATCGCCCTCACTGCGGTCGCCGCGATCTTCATCCTCCTCGGACCCAGGCTCGAATCCGCCACGTTCCTGCGCATCGGCCCCGGCAGCGTCGCGCTGGTCGCCGCGTATGTGCTTGGCATCCGGCTCATTTTTTGTACGCGCGTCGAGCCCGAGAAAACATCGAGGAAATCACCGCCCTCCTGGATTCCGGGCGTGGGGAAATTGAAACTCAAGGGCGCGATCGTCGGCTACGTCATCGCCGCAATCATTATCCTCGCCGCCGCGCCCGTGCTGGCCCAGGCCGCCGACGAACTCGCCAAAAGCACCGGTCTGGGCGGCACCTTCTTCGGCAGCACCTTCGTCGCCCTCTGCACCTCGCTGCCCGAGATGGTCACCACCTTCACCGCCGTCCGCATGAAGGCATTCGACATGGCGCTGGGAAATGTCTTCGGCAGCAACTGCTTCAACATGGTGCTGCTCGTCCCGCTCGATTTCGTGGACCCCGGCTCGCTCCTCTCCTCGGTCGCTCAGACGCACGCCTACACCGCGCTCTGCGCCATCGTCGTCACGGCGGTGGTGATCCTCGGGCAGCTCTTTCGCGTCGAAAGGAAGAAGCCCTTCGTCGAACCCGACGCGCTCCTCGCCATTTTCCTTGTGTTGTGTTCCTTGGTCGGCCTGTATCTTCTGAAGGAGTAAAGGCGCTGCGTCGGCACAAAAATCCATCCGTAGAGGCCTTGCATCGCGATAGTTTAAGCATGAGGGCGCGGCCTATGTGCAGAATGACGGCATAGACGCCCCAGGAGAAGACCGTGAGCAGGGCAGAGAAGCCAGGTGGACATGATCTTGGGTTTGGATTGGGAGTTCGCGGTGGGTGCGGTTCGGCAGCCTGTTCTTTGCAGCGCGTGGTGGCGATTGCAAGGGCGGAGGGCGAGGTGAATGTGGCGGAAAGTCGGGGCGACTTGCTGTTCAGCGGTGTTTCTGCACGGGGCGGTTCTTGGCGTACTTTTCCAAGGTTGACCTGAGCTTGCTGTAACTGTCCTGGGTCACATCACAGTATAACTGCCATCCTGGGCCGTAAATTTTGACCTCATGGCAGCCGAAGCAGAATTGCAACTGGTGTTTGTTGCCATCCGGCAGCCGCCATTCGATGAGCCAGTCTGGATGATAGGCACCACAGAGTTTCATGCCGCCCCATTCCTCAAATGTTGCTGGATTGCGGACGGTTGCGGCAAGCAGAGTGAGGTCTTGCGGCGATGGCACAATGGCTTCAGCATAAAAGAGGTGTCCATGGAACTCGACATGCGGTTTGGCGGCACGCTCGGATTCAAAGAAACGGACTTCCCAGCCTTGATGTGGCAGTCCTTCATAGAGGATGGTCGTGGTTGCCTGCGGAATGGCGTCGAACAGGTGTGGCAGGACGGCCATGTCGATTTTCTCAAAGAGCGGAATGACACGGCCCTTCTCATCGGGCCGAAAGCGCCACCATAGAGCTGCGTAGCTCACAGCAAGGACGAGCAGCGTCCACAAGGAGATTTTCAGGAGGATGCGCAGCAGTCTTTTCATTACTCGGGGGCTGTTTGCCGATCAGCCACGCCACACAGTTTCTCTGCCCATCGACGAGCTGTGAAAATGAGGGCGATGCCAGCGGCGAGGGTCATGCCATTTTCGGTCAGGCTGTAGTAGGACGGGCTGTTCTCGCGATGGAAGCCGTAGTCCGGGGATTGGTTAATCGAGAAGAAGTGAATCCAACTGAAGACATTGGCGAAGCTATACAGAGTGAAATACATGCCAAGCCCGACGAACATCGTGGTGTGGAGCTGAACTTGGGTAATGCCTTGCAGTACAAACTCACCGTCATTTCCCCGTGCAAGCGCTCTCGAATGCGTGGAGACAGCCGCCAGACAATACCGCCCGAGGTCATTAGGATGGTTGGGGAGAGCAGCAGGAGGCCTGGGCCGTCAAATTGAACCCACATGTGGACAGCCTGTGCCAACTGAACTAATCCGGTAAAGGCCCAGTTCATGGCGAACAGGCGCAAAAGAACTTGGGCGATGCTGGAGATGGGCATGGTGGGTGGCGTGTTTATTCGCGATCGGTTTTATCACTGTACTCGCCATCGAGTCGATGATTTTGAGGGTGAAGTTTTCATTCGTCTTCCTCGCCTTTGAGAATCTGCAGCAGCGAGCGATGATCGAGCTGCGTGAGCTGAAACCAGCCGAAGTGCAAACACAGCAGACCGATGCTGACGCCTCCGAGAAGCCCGCCAATATGCGCCCAGTAGGCGATCTGGTCCCCGCCGGTGACGGCGCCCCAGACATCAAAGGCGAACCAGAACAGGATGATTCCCCAGGCCGGGCATTGAAACGACCCGCCACGAACCAGGAACAGCCAGAACACGTTCACGCGGTTGAGCGGATACATCGCGAGCACAATGCCGACGACGCCATTGATCGCGCCGCTGGCACCGATGGCGGGCGAGCGATCCGCAAGGACGTGAAACACTGCGGCAATCAGCGTGCAGACCACAAAGGTGGGCAGGTAGAGCCAGTTGCTGGTGTTGGTGCAGACGGCGTTGCCGAAGACCCAGAGGAAGACCATGTTGCCGGTCAGGTGGGAGAAATCGGCATGCAGCAGCACATGGCCGATGATGCCAGGGAAGGTCCAGCCATTGAGCACGAGTGACTCAATGGCCTCCTCTGAAAGCTCACCCCAAAACGCGGCGAGGGAAACCAGGCTGCACGCGGCCACCACGAGCCAGTTTGCCCATGGGCGCTCCTGGGTGAGGGTTTCGATCTCGTAAGGGATGAACAAAAGCATGGGTGTCAGTTATTCAGTCGTCCTCCACCAGCGATGCAGGCGGTTCAGGATATGAGCCAGGACGAGCAGGATGGCTCCAAACGTCAGGCGGTAGCAAATCATGCTGTGGTAGCGCTCTGCGTCGATGGCTCGGGAAATGAGCTGAGAGCTTCCCTTCGTGAACATCTCAGCGGTGTCGTGATCGACGAACAGATCATACAGTCCGGTGCCCAGGAGATAGCAGCCGCTCAAGGCGCAGACGACGGCCATGGGCCGGGCCAGCAGGGGCGGGATGCGGGCCGAGGTGACCATGGATTTGCCTTGTTCGTGTGGGATTGGGGCAGCATCAACGCCAGTTCACGCCATCACGCGCAACGCGAGATAGGGCACGAGATGGAAGACGATGACGGCGATCTTGAAGTGCGCCAGATATTGGAAATAGGAGCGCGACAGATCATCCGCGCTCAGCCCAAACAGCCGGGCGTGGAGTTTGGAGACCGGACCGCGCATCAGCATCAGCGCCGCAGTCGAAATGAACAGAATGCCGATGCTGATGGCACTGCACCAGCCGAGAAATGCCCTGAGTGTTTCAATCGAGTTCATGAGATATGTCCTGTGGTTGATTTGATTTTGCTTTCGGATGCAATCATGAGATCAAGCGAGACTGCTGTCGAGATGCTTCCCAGTCAGGCGATGGCGCTTCACATTCGATCCGGGCGCTTCAGCAGCTCATGCGGCGCGGCTTCGATCTTGTCGCGGAAGCGTTGGGGGATCTCGATGGCCTTCATTTTGCCGGTCACGGGATCCTTGCGGACGCAGGCGGCGGTGATACGGCCTTCGGCGGCGAGGACGCCGTCGCTTTTCCAGAAGCGGATGATGTGGCGGATGACCTTGTGGCGCACTTCCTCGACCAGCAGCTCGCACTCAAACTCCTCCTCGAAGCGCAGCGGGGCCATGTAGTCGCACGAGGCATGCACGCGGGGCCAGCCGACGCGCTCGTCACCGTGCTCCGGCGGATCGACGATGGAGAAGCCGAGGCTGCGGAAGAAGGCGTGCTCCACGCGTTCCATGTAACGGAAGAAGTTGGCGAAATGGACGATGCCGGCCATGTCGGTGTCGGAGAAGTGGACGCGGTCGGTGCAGATGAAGCGGTGCATGATGAGTGGAGAAATAGCGATCAGCTGATTTTGAAGGGCTGGGGCGCGGTGGAACGGGAAATGACGAAACCAGAATGACG
>DNXB01000148.1:0-5443 GCA_003506995.1 Verrucomicrobiales bacterium | reverse complement strand
TGATTTCGTCATTCGTCATTTTTCAATGCGTTACCACCATCTGTGTGTCGCCTTGCATCCCGCGCATCTTCTGCGCGGCTTCGATCACCGCCCGGGCGGCGGTTTCGGCCTCGGGCTTGGTGTTGAAGCGGTGGAAGGAGACGCGCAGGGTGCAGGCGGCGTCGCGGGCGCTGACGCCCATGGCTTCGAGGACGTGGGAGGGGTGCAAAGCACCGGTGTGGCAGGCGGAACCGGCGGAGCAGGCGATGCCGGCCTTGTCCAGCAGGATGAGCATGCCCGTGGCGTCGATTTCCGGCAGGCAGAACGAGCTGGTGTTGTGCAGGCGGTGCTCGCGGCAGCCGTGAAGGCGCATGCCTGGAACGGCGGCGTGGACGAGGTGCTCAAAGCGGTCGCGCATGGCGTGGAGGCGGGCCTTGGTGCCGTCGTCCAGATGATGCCGTGCCCGTTCGGCGGCTTTGCCGAGTCCGATGATGCCGGGGACGTTCTCCGTGCTGCTGCGCCGCCCGTTTTCCTGCCCGCCGCCGAGGAGCAGTGGCTCAAAGCGCGCACGGCGGCTGAGGTAGAGCGCTCCGACGCCCTTTGGCGCGTGCATCTTGTGGCCGCTGAGGCTGAGAAAATCGACGGGTGTCGTTTTGACATCGAGGTGGACTTTCCCCGCTGCCTGCACCGCGTCCGTATGCACCCAAGCACCGGCGGCATGCGCAATGCCGACGATTTCATGCATCGGCGCCAGAACGCCGGTCTCGTTGTTCGCCCACATGATGGAGAGGAGCGCGGTGATGCCGGGACGGACGAGCGTGCGCAGCGCGTCGAGATCGACGCGGCCGTCGGCCTTCACGGGAGCCTGGATGACCTTGCCGCCCTGCGACTGCCAGCGTCGCGCGGATTCGAGCACGGCGGCATGCTCCGTGCCCGTGATGACAAGCTCCGGCTTCTCCGGCCAAAGTGAACGCACCGAGGCATGCACGGCGTTGATCGACTCCGTGCCGCCGCTGGTGAAGACGATCTCATCCGGTTGCGTCCCGAGCAGCGCAGCCACCTCCTCACGCGCTTTCTCGATGGCACGGCGCACGACCCGCCCTCCGGCATAGGCTGCGGAGGGATTGGCGTAGTGCTCGCACAGGAACGGCAGCATCGCGTCAATCACGGCGGGATCGACGGGCGTGGTGGCGTTGGCGTCGAGGTAGATCACGCCGGGATGTTCGGACTGACTGCGAGGCTGTCAATGCTGCCTTCCCGCACTCGACAAGCCGCGCACTCCCGCTAACCTCCCCGCCCTTATGCTCGACATCCGCCTCATTCGTGACAACCCAGACCAAGTCAAACAGCGCCTCGCCGGACGCAGCGGCGATTTTGCGTCCCTGGTCGATGAAGTGCTGGCGATTGACGCCCAGCGACGTGCGGCGGAGACGGAGCGGCAGAAATTGCAGAGCGACCGCAACCGCATCAGCAAGGAGATCGGCATCGCCAAAAAGAACGGCCAGGACACCAGCGCCATCGAGGCGGAGGTGCGCGGCATCGGCAGCCGCATCGAGGAAATCGGCCGTGAGGCCGATGTGGCGGACGAAAAGCAGCGCTGGCTGCTGCTGGAGATTCCCAATCTGCCGCATGAGGCCTGTCCGGTGGGCCACAGTGCGGAGGAAAACCCCGAGGTGCGCATGTGGGGCACGAAGCCGGAGTTTGGTTTTCAGCCCAAGGATCACACGGTGCTCGGCACCACGCTCGGCATGCTGGATTTTGAAGCGGGAGTGAAAATCTCGGGCAGCGCCTTTGTCGTGTATCGTGGCGCGGGTGCTCGTTTGGAGCGTGCCTTGATCAGCTTTCTGCTCGATCTGCACACGACACAGCATGGCTATGAGGAAATCAGCCCGCCGCTGTTGGTGAAGGAAGATTGTCTCGTCGGCACCGGTCAGTTGCCGAAGTTTGCCGATCAGGTGTATTTCAGCGAGGAGGACAATCTGTATCTCATCCCGACGGCCGAAGTGCCGGTGACGAACTTGCATCGCGATGAGATTGTGCCGCTGGAGAAGCTGCCGATCAATTATGCGGCCTACACACCTTGCTTCCGTCGTGAGGCGGGCAGCGCCGGTCTTGGCACGCGTGGACTCATTCGCATGCATCAGTTCGACAAGGTGGAGCTGGTGAAAATCACCACGCCGGAGACGAGCATGGCCGAACTGGAGAGCCTGACGGGCAATGCCGAGAAGGTGCTGCAACTTCTCGGCCTGCATTATCGTGTCATCGAGCTTTGCACCGGCGACATCGGCTTTGGCTCGGCCAAAACCTATGACATCGAGGTCTGGGCGCCGGGGCAGGGGACTTATCTCGAAGTGTCGAGCTGCTCGAACTTCGGTGACTACCAGGCCCGCCGCATGAACCTGCGCTACAAGGACGAAAACGGCAAAAACCGCATCCCGCACACGCTGAACGGCTCCGGCACGGCGCTGGCGCGTTTGTTCGTGGCGCTGGTCGAAACGTATCAGCAGGCGGATGGAACGATATTGATTCCCGAGGCGCTGCGCGGTCACTTTGGGGCCGAAAATATTTGTTAAAGCACTCCTTGTCAGACAAATTCCAATTATGCGTCGTCCAAATCGAAAACGTTCATGTCCGCGTGAGAAGCGCTTCGGGCAGCCGCCAGCAGGCGTTGATTTGGATGCCGTTGCACGCCAGGCAAAATACATAGGCAGCCAAGAACACAAAAGCACGCCTATGCCAGGTCAGATATTCGTTGGGCCAAGGCCAAATGCGTCTTTGTGTGATCCTGCATTCTCGCCGACCAAACCTTCATGGGCAACACTTCGTCTTTGGTTGGAAGCTGCCATCAAGAACGGCCAATTTCAAGCCACTTGGGACCGGGGCTTCCCAAAATACGTCTGGCACAAACAAGACGAACAAGCATTTCTTGCCATTCATTCGGGCAACGGGGAGTATCACGGGTTTCCAATCACAAAAGATGAATGGCCTGAAGACTGGTTATGAACAATTTTAAGTTTCAGTTTGAGTGGATGGACGGCGGTCCGCCAACCAAAGTGGCCGAGCATCAGGCCACTTGGTGCCAGCTAAGCATCGTAGTTGATAATGTTGTTGTGACGCGGCATGAGGATCGTCGTCTTCAAACAGTAAAGCAGGCTGTGATGATTCCGCTCTATCCCCTGGCGGAGTGGGTGGCGGTCAATTGGTGGTGTCTGCTGAACGAAGGGGGAAACAGGCGTCCTGAAAATTTGAGGCGCTTTTCACAGCGTCACAATCTGCGATATGCGGCGGACGGATACTCCCTTCCAAGCCTTGTGATGGAGGCTGGAGACGGGCATGTGGTGTTAGAATGGAAGCCGATTTCATCACCTTTCCAACATGCTGCTTTTCTCGAGCAAGGTGGTGCGTTGATGGAACGTGAAATTTGGCTTTTGGAGATCAGGCGTCTGGTGGAATCAGTTCTTGAGCGGTGCCAGTCAGTCGGTTTGAAAAACACGTTGCTGGCGGAGGAATGGCAGGCTATCAGCAGACTTGGGCCTGATGAGGAGCGGTTCTGTCAGGCGGCTGGTGCGTTGGGGATTGATCCGTTTGGAATATCGGAACAGGATGCCGAGCTTGTCGCCATGGTGGGAGATCGCCTTCTCCCTGCTGAAAGTGAGCTGGGCCTGGATTTTTTCAGTGTGGCCGCGTTAGGGCAGCTTGAGGCACAGGCGCGCTGGGTGGTTGATCATATTGCAACCCCGTCTGGTTTTGAGGCTGCTTTGAACTTTACGCTGACAGATTTGGACACTTCATTAATTTCCTCACCGTGGGAGGCCGGCTATTCTGCCGCACGGAGAGCCAGGCAGCTCATGCGTATGACTAGCCCCGTGGAGATGTTGGAACTGGGCCGCTTGGCTAAAAACGGCCCCGACAAGTTTATGGAGTCGCAATCAGCCCCAGCCCTGACTCCAAGTCAGACACAGATACCATTTGAAGGATTGGTGAGCCACCGGTCAGAAGCGGAGTTCATTTTTTCCCCAAAGGGTAAAATGCGGACGGACAACTGGCGTTTTACTTTCTCACGCGCTGTTTACGACTGTTTGGTGCGGGCAGGGAAAGGCGAGCCCGTCACATTGCTGACAAAATCGCACCGTGACCGACAGCGGGCCAATCGCGCGTTTGCCGCTGAATTGCTTGCACCCTCGGCAGGCATCAAACAGTTGCTTGGAAAGACAATGCCTGGAGAGGAAGATATCGCATGGTTGGCTGAACACTTTGGCGTGTCTGACAGGGTCGTGCGCCATCAGATCGAAAACCATCGAATCGCCACCATTGTCACCTAAAGCCTGAACAGCGTCTTTTGATCCTTGCACTCCTTTCTATTTCAGATCGCAAGCTGTCTAATGATCGCACAAGTAGCTTTTGCGCAGGCTCCTGGCGTGCCGGTTTATGTGGAAGGCCGTGGTTCGCGGCCGAACGCGGCCTTGCTGGAGCAGGCGAAGAAGTTGCAGGGCGAATCCGCCCTGCTCTCGATGACGACAGCAGGTGAGCAGTCGAAACGGACACATTGCGACCTCGCACTGCCATCGGCGGACACGCAGCCGCTCGCGCCGCGTGAGCGCTGGCGGCGGGCGAGGATGTCGCACATCCGCGTGGGAGCGTATTTCCTCTGCTCGAAGTGTGATCGCTGGCATCTAGATCTGGCGGGCGGTTATGCGATCACCGCAGATGGTGCGGTGGCGACGTGCGCGCACGTTATCGCGCCACCGGCGAATTTTAAAGAAGGCTGGCTCGTGGCGGCGACGGAGGACGACGTGCTGCTGCCTGTCGTCGAAGTGCTTGCCTGCAACAACGGCACCGACTCCGCCATCATCCGCGTGAAGTCGGACAAGCCGCTCACACCGCTGCCGCTGGGTTTTGATGTGTCTCCGGGCGATCCGGTGTGGTGTTTTAGCGATCCGAGCGGGAAGCGCGGTTATTTCAGCGAGGGCATCGTGAGCCGTTTCGTGAAGCGGCCCTTCATGCGGAAAAAAGAGGCTCAAAAACTGCCCGAAGGTGCGGAAATGCCGACTCCCGTATGGCTGGAAACCACGACGGACTGGGCGCCGGGATCGAGCGGCTCGGCGTTGATCGACCAGTTTGGCAACGCCGCGGGCCATGTGTCCGAAATCCAGTCCGTGGTCGAGCAACCACTGCCAGCGAGGCGAAAAAATGGTGCTGCGACGACCCCGCCGCAGCTCGGCACGCAGATCATCTTTCATCAGGCCATCGCGGCGGCGGAGGTGCGGGCGCTGGTGCGAAAACCTTGAGCGGGGGCGCAACTTTCATGCGCTGCGGGCATTCACTCGGCCATGAAATACATCGCCGCCTGTTTGTGTCTTGCCACTTGCTCATTGGCCCAGACTGCGGGCGTGAAATCTCATCGCGACCTGGTTTACGTCGATGGCGGGCACGAGCGGCACAAGCTTGATCTGTATCTGCCCGA